>NZ_CP121252.1:2400000-2764837 GCF_029637705.1 Citricoccus muralis | reverse complement strand
CTGCGTTCGCGGCGCCACATTCTCCAGAACATCGACTTCTCCGTTCGCGAGGGGGAAGCCGTCGGTGTTATCGGCGAAAGCGGGTCAGGCAAGACCACGTTGGCGCGCACCCTTCTCGGGTTAGAGAAGCCATCCGACGGAAGTATCAGGTTCCGTGGCGAAGAGCTGTCAACGCAGTCACCTCGTCAATGGGCCGAATTTCGCCGAACCGGCACACTTCAGTACGTCTTCCAAGATCCGTTGAGAAGCCTCGACCCAGACCAGACCGTGGGCTGGTCCCTGGGCGAACCTCTGCGCATCCAGGGTCGACTCTCCCAGGAGGAGATCCGTTCCAAGGTAGAAGAGCTAGCGATTGATGTGAATCTCGAGTCAGCACTGTTGGACCGATACCCTGCGGAGCTGTCGGGTGGTCAGCGACAACGTGTCTCCGTCGCGAGGGGACTGATCGTTGAGCCAGAGTTACTCATCCTCGATGAGCCGGTGAGTGCTCTCGACGCCGCAAACCGAGTTCAAGTTCTGCAGTTGCTGGAAAAGTTGCGTCACCGAGGAATCTCGTTGATCTTCATCTCCCACGATCTGGGTTCCGTCGCGGGCATCACTGATCGAACCGTGGTTTTGTATCAGGGGCGGATCGTCGAAGAGGGTCCCACCCGCCAGATCATCGAGGCGCCACAACACCCTTATACTCGTCTGCTGATCGGCTCCGCACCGACGTTGACCTCGCGTACGTCGCTGTCGAAAGACGAGAAGAATGCCTTGCGTGCAGAGCTGCTGATGGTGTCGTGAGCTGAGTGTAGTCAGCGGAGCAATCTGGCTTCCGGCAGATTCTCGGCCCCTAAAACATTCTGAGTGGCGAAGAAGTCCATGGACAACCGTTACATTCCTTATTAGTGCGTTAGCGACGTGAACCTTTGACCTGAAATTCTGCGTCGGTGCGTATCTCGGGGCACGCAGTTCCACCTTTGTGAGGCGTTTGAAGTGGTAGGTGTGGTTAGCGGCGCTCCTGGCTCGAGGACGTGGATACGAGAACCACTTCTCATAAGGCGACGACGAGTGGCCTGTGAATTACGTGGTCAAGCTGGACTGTGCCGTATCTTCGGATTGAGAGCTGACTTTGGGAAGCCGCCTATCCGATGCTCCTACGATTCTTGGAGGCGAGGGTGCGGAGCCGGATCACATCGCAGAGCATCCTCAATACCGGAGAGGGGAGCCCGTGTGCCTCTGCTACGGAGAGAATCGCACCGCCGATCGTCTCCACCTCCGTGTCTCGGCCCTGCAACACGTCTTCGGTCATCGAGGTCAGGTGATCGGCATGTTCCCGATAGGCCATCGTCAATGTCGCTCGAATACGTTGTTCGGAGATGGCGATGTCGAGGGCGCCTGCTACGGTCAACGATTCTCGGATGATCTCTTCGGCCCATTGCTGCGTTTCGGGGAGGCGGCCTACGTCGCCGACAGTGAGGCCTGTGGCTCCGCCTATAGTATTCATCACCGCGTTGAAGATGAGCTTCTCCCAGATCGGCACCCGAACGTCCGGATGCGATCTGGCTTGGAGCCCCGCCGAATGCAGCAACGTCGCAGTCTGCTCGGCTAGTTCCGAAGGTGACTCTGTAAGCGCGGCGTCTCCAAGAATCACCGCTCCGCTGTCCACGGTGCCAATTTCAGTGAGAGATTTCCGGTCTGCAGGGAAGCTTGTCATGCCCATTAGCGTTCGGTCTTCGCCCAAGAGGTTGATAATCGCCCGTTCGTTTCCCACCCCGTTCTGGAGCGTGAGGCCTACCGTACGCTCGTCAACCACGTGACGGATTGAATCCAGAGCGTCGGACGTGTGAGACCCCTTGGTGAATACTAAGACGAGGTCGACCGAATCGGTCAGATCCTGCGCCTGCGCTGCCAACACTGGGACCGTGAAGCTGCTCATCGGTGTTGTTACGGTGATACCGCTAGTGTTCAACGCCGCCACGGTGTCGGCGTCGACGTCGATCATGGTGACCGTGTTTCCTGCGGCGGCCAGCCGGGCGCCGAAGAGCTGGCCCATGGCCCCGGCTCCGAGTATCGCGATGGTCATGGAAGTTCGGTCCTTTCGTGGAGGGGCGTGGGGCCCTGGGGCGTGGTTCGTCGCCGGGCTCCACCGCGCGTTACTGGACGATGGAGGGCAGCCAGAGGGTGATGCTGGGGAATGCGAAGAACACGGCAACCAGCAGGATCTCGATGACGACGAACGGCCAGATGCCGCGGAACACATCCGAGGAACGGATTTTGGCGGTGCCGGCCACCACGAAGCAGTTGATGCCGACCGGCGGGGTGACCATGCCGATCTCGATCAGCTTCACGATCAGGATGCCGAGCCAGACGCCGTCGAATCCCATGGCCATGGCGGCCGGGTAGATCAGCGGCACCGTGATCACCATGATGGAGATGGACTCCAGTGCGGTGCCCAGCGGGATGAGGAACGCCAACAGCAGCGCCAGGATGATCCAATTCGGCACGTCGAGGGAGGTGACCGCGTCTGTGACGGTTTTCGGGACTCTGGCCACCACGAAGAAGACGGACAGCAGGGCGGATCCGACGATGATGGCGAACACCATGCTCGTCGTCTTGGCCGTCTCCTTCAGCGCCTCCACGATCTCATGGCCGATCCGGCGCGCTCCGTCGCGGCGGAATTCGAGGATCAGGATCAGCAGACTGAACAGGGCCGCGATGGCGGCGGACTCGGTGGGGGTGAACAGTCCGGAGTAGATGCCGCCCATGATGATCAGGAAGATGACGGCCAGGCGGAACAGCCCGCGCAGCGGCAGACGCTGGTTGTCCTGGCGGATCTGTAGGTTGGTGATGGTGGTGTCCAGTTCGCCGGCGAGCTCCCCGGAGCCGCCGCCGACGGTTGCGGGAACCTTCGACGACGCCGTATTCGCCGGGGTCACCTGCTTGCGAGACTGCACCATGATGTAGATCGAGTAGGCGATGGCCGAGAGTAGTCCCGGGATGATGCCGGCAGCGAGCATGGCAGCGATCGATTCGCCGGTCAGGATGGCGTAGAGCACCAGGAACAGACTCGGAGGGATCATCGCGCCCAGGGTGCCGGAGACCGCGACCAGCGCGCCGGCGAGACTGGCGGAGTAGCCGGCCTTGCGCATCTCGCCGATCGACAGTCTCGACATGGTGGCGGTGGTGGCAATAGTCGATCCAGACACCGCCGCGAACCCGGCACAAGCTGCCACCGTGGCGATGCCCAGACCGCCGGGAAGACGCTGGAATGCTCGACGTGCGATAGCGAAGACCTGCTCGGCGATCCGAGCGCGCACGGCGAACACTCCGAGCAGAATGAACATCGGGATGATGGTCAGCGAGAACGTTGAGGTGTGCTCGAAAGCGGTCGACGCCAGCATTCCGCTCGTGAAGCGTTCATCACGGAGCAGCACCAGCCCGATGGCTCCGGAGAGCCCGAGGGCCACCCACACCGGCATACGGGTCAGCAGCAGGCCGATCAGCAGAACGACGACGATGACAACGGCGATTCCGGCGCTCATGAGGGGATGTCCTTGGTCTCGAGAGTGGTGTCCTCGTCCTCGCCGAGCAGCGGCTCGTTCATGAAGGACAGGGCAGCGTTGATCAGGGCGATGAGGAGGAAGGTGGCGAAGCCGATCACCACCAGCCAGCGGGAAGGCCACAGGGGCCACTGCATCAGACCCTGGCTGATCTCCCGCGAGGAGGTACTCTGCAGCGCTCGATCCAGGGTGGCTAGTACATACCAGAGCACCATCCCCGATGCCAGCAACCAGACGACCCCGGCGAACCGGCGAGCGAAAGCCTGCGGAAACCGATCCGTGAGCAGATCAACAGCAACGTGGGCGTTGGTGGCGCCCGCATAGGCGAGGCCGAGGAAAACCGTGGCCACAAGTGCCGTTTCGCTCATTTCCAAGAGTCCAGGTACTGACCTGCCGAGGAAATTGCGCGAAACCACATCAATGGTCACGGCGACCATGATGATCAGAGTGGAGATGGAGGCCAGCGCTGCCAGAGGTGCCGAGATGAACATCCCGGCACACCTGAGCACGCTGCCACGTTCATGTGTGCGAGTCGTAGACATGATGACCTGAATTCAGTGGGCTCAATGGGAACGATGTGGGTCAGCTTCGTCCAGCGCATTCGATGGCCGGGTCTTCGCGGACCTGACCCTCGAAGGTGTCGAGCTTCTCCTTGTACGCGGCCAGATAGTCGGCAGCACCTTCAAGCCCGTCACGTTCGGCGTCCTCGACCCAGCGATCCTCGAGGCTGTTGCCGAGTGCGTCAGCCCAGCGTGCGGTTTCGGATTCATCCCATTGGCGCAAATCGCCGATGTCTTCGAGCAGGGCGTCGCACTGCTCGGCGGTGACCTCGGTGAAGATCCGCTGAGCGTGCTCTCGGTTGAACTCCTCCGTGACCTCGTCGACGATGCTGCGGAGTTCGTCGTCCAGGGAGTCGTAAACTTCCTTGTTCATCCACATGCCAATGGTCGTGTAGGTGCCTACCCCCGGGTCGGTCCACTCAGGAAGAACATCCTTGAGCTGATAGGTGATCGTTCCGTCCAGAGGGAACGCGGCGGCGTCGGCAATGCCACGCTCGAGACCCTCGTAGGTCTCCGGTGCGGTCAGTGTTACGGAGTTGACGCCGATGGCGTCAACGGCATGCTGGGCGTACTGGCCGGCCATGCGCAGTCGTAGGTTCTGCAGGTCGTCGATCGAGGCAAGATCGGTGTGACCACCAAGCAGCAGACGACCCGGGGGCACATGGGCGATGGGGTGCAGGCCGTTTTGCTCCCAGAGCGCGGCCGCGCCCTCGTGCTCCTGGCTCAGATCGTAGACGGCCTGGGTGACGGCCTCGCTGTTGTTGTTCAGGAACGGGATGCTGGAGATGGTGGCCTGAGGAAACAGCTGTGAAGCGTAGTCCGTGAGGGACTGCCCCAGATCAGCGCGACCGTCGCGCACGCACTCCGGGATCTCGGAAGCGCTGCAGAGAGAGTCTGCTGCGTCGATGTTGAAGGTGATACGCCCATCCGAGCGTTCTTCAACCTGCTCATACCACCAGTTGCCCATCTCCTCTGAAACACTGCCTGGGGTGGCCCAGGACGCGACATTGAGTTCGATGGACTCGGTGCCGCCGCCTTCGGACTCCCCGCAAGCGGTGAGACCGAGAGCGAGTACGGTGACGCTGAGCGCTGCCACGGAGGAAGCGAAGCGGCGGGTGCTGCGTAGTGATGAAGTGGCCATGATGTGTCCTTGAGGTGAGTTGCGTGAGCAATGAGATGAATTGGGTGGTGGTGTCGTCAGACGATGCGGACGTCGATGAGGACGGGGCCCTCGGCAGCGAGGGCGCGGGTGTAGGCGGCGTCGAAGTCCTGGCGGTTGTCCACCCGCTGGGCGGGCACACCGTAGCCTTCGGCGATGGAGACGAAGTCGATGCCGGGGACCTCCAGGCCGGGGGTGTCGGGAACCCCCATGCGCTGGGCGAAACCGGAGAGGGCCCCGTAGCCGCTGTTGTTCACGATGATGAAAATCGTGCGGGTGCCGCGCTGGGCGGCGGTGTAGAGGGCAGTGATGCCGAAGTTTGCGGAGCCGTCCCCGATGGTGGCCACCACGGTCTTCTCCGGGGCGCCGAGGGCGTACCCCACCGCCACTGGCAGGCCGAAGCCCAGGCCACCGGAGGCCGGGAAGTGGTACATCCCGGGGCGGTCAATGGCGATCCGCTCGATGTATTCGAGATCCAGGGTGGTGGTCTCGTTGATGTAGGTGACCGTCTCATCGACGTGCTGGTTGAGCACCTCTAGGATCTCGGTGCCGGTCATGCCCTCCTCCGAGGTGTGGGCGGCGGGCAGGGTGCGGGAGCCGGGCTCGCCACGGCGGGTTCCCCCGTCGCTGACGCCGGCGGCGAGGGTGCGGACCGCTGCTGCGACGTCGGCCACCACGGCCTCGCCGAAGGGGGCGCGGGCGGCTTCGCTGGGATCTTCGGTCACGTGCAGCACCCGGGTGCCGGCGGTGAGGTAGTTGCTGGGCTCCCACCGGTGGTACCGGAACACGGCGGCGCCCAGGACCAGCACTGTGTCGTAGTCAGCGAGCCGGTCGCGCACCGACTTCACCCCCGGCACCAGCACGCCCTCGAAATTGGGATGCGTGGTGGGGAACGGGGCGCGGTTCGGTGACGGCGCCACGAACACTGACGCATCGGTCTTCTCAGCCAATTGCACGGCGGCGTCCATGACCCCGTGATCGCGCACCGCGGCAGCGTCCAGCTGGGGGCCGACCACCAAGGCCAGGCGTCCGGCATCACCGATCGCCTGGATCAGGTGATCGGCGATGTCCGCCGTGAGCTGACCGGAGCTGACCACGGTGCGTTCGGTGAGCAGCGCGTCGTCGTCGGAGGCAGGTCGATCCCAGTCGTCCAGGGGCACCGAGACGTAGACCGGACCCGAGGGAGCGGTAGTGGCCTCGAAGATCGCCTGCGACAGGGCGCGCGGCACGTCCTGCGGTGACAGAGGCTCATGGGCGTGCTTGACCAGCGGAGCCGGCAGCGCTGTGGCGTTCACGTTCGCCAGCATCGTCTCCTGTCCGACCGTGGACCGTACCTGCTGACCGGCGAGGATCACCAGCGGCGTCTGCCCATAGGCGGCGTTGGTGAGCGCACCCATGGCATTGCCGCTGCCCGAGGCCGCGTGCAGGTTGACCAGGGCCGGTCCGCCGGTGGCGCGTGAGTAGCCTTCCGCCATGCCGAGCACCACCTGCTCGTGCAGACCCAACACGAAGTCGAAGTTCTCGTCCAGTCCCGCCAAGAACGGCAGCTCGTTGGAGCCCGGGTTGCCGAAGATGGTGGTCAGGCCGTGGGCTTGGAAAACGTCGAGGGTGCTGTCGAGCACGGTACGGTCGGTGTCGGTCATGGTGGAGTCCTCTACGGATCGGTGCCGGTCAGTCAGGTAAAGGTGGTGGATGCTGGTGACGCCGTTTAGAACGGGACCGGGCCCATCTCCTGGCGCACGCCGATCCAGTGCAGCGTAGTGAAGTCCTCGATGGCCTGCTCGCCGTTGAAACGGCCGATCCCGGAGTTCTTCTCGCCGCCGAACATCACGTGCGGCTCGTCGTTGACCGTGGAATCGTTGATGTGGGTCATACCGGCCCGGATGCCGCGGGCGAAGCGCAGCCCGCGCTCGACATTTCGGGTGAACACCGCGGAAGAGAGGCCGAACTCGGTCTGATTGGCCAGGCGCAGCGCGTCGGCTTCGTCCTGGGCCTTGATGATGCCGATGGCGGGGCCGAAGATCTCCTTCTGGGCGATCTCCATGTCCTCGGTGACTCCGGCGAAGATGTGCGGGTGGATCACGCGTCCGTCGATGCCGCCCTCGGTGACGAGCTGTGCGCCCTGCTCCTGGGCGGAGCGGATGAGGGATGAGACGGTCTCGACCTGATCGTCATTGGCCACCGGCCCGATGATCACCGACTCGTCGGCGGTGTCGCCCACGGGAAGCTGCTGTGCGCGCTGCACGAAGCGCTCCACGAACTCGTCGTGGATAGACGCGTCGACGATGATGCGGTTGGCGGCCATGCAGATCTGGCCCTGGTGTAGGAACTTGGCCATCAGAGCGCCGTTCACGGCGCCGTCGATGTCAGCATCGTCAAGTACCACCAACGGGGCGTTGCCGCCGAGCTCCAGAGCAACATGCTTGAGGTGGCCCTGGGCGGCAAGCGAGCCGACGCGCTGGCCCACCGGGGTGGAACCAGTGAAGGAGATCATTGAGGGAACCCGGTGGGTGACCACGTGATCGCCGATCTCAGAACCGGACCCGGGTACCACGGAGAGCAGCCCCTGCGGCAAGCCGGCTTCTTCGAAGATCTCGGCGATGATCAGCCCGCCGGTGTAGGCGGTGTCAGAGGCAGGCTTGACGACGACGGCGTTGCCGAGCGCCAGGGCCGGGGACACCGAGCGCATCGACAGGTGCAACGGGAAGTTCCAGGGGGAGATGACACCGATAACACCACGGGCCTCGCGGTAGACGCGGTTCTCCTTGCCGGGGAACACCGAGGGGTGGATGGTGCCGTGTACGCGGGTGGGGAAGGTGGCGGCCTCGCGGGTGATGCCGATCGCCGAGCTCACCTCGATGTTGGCTTTCAACGCGGAGGATCCGGATTCCACCCGCAACAACGCGGTGACCTCGTCGCGGCGGGATTCCAAGATCTCGGCGGCGCGCAGCAGTACGGCGGTGCGCTCGGTCGGCGGCAGCTCGGCCCATTCCTGCTGAGCGGCCTCGGCTGCTTCATACGCGGCGTCGACGTCAGCCGTCGAGCATCCGGTGAACGTGCGCAGAACCGCTCCGTCGATGGCTGCGGAGATGGTGATCTCGCGCTCGGAGGAACCGTCCTTCCAGGCGCCGGCGATGAACGCGCCCGCGCGCAGTTGCTCGATGGCGCTGGCGGCCAGCTCGACGGCGGAGGTGGTGGATGCGGTGGTGGTCATGGGGAGCCTCGTTCCTGTGATTCCGCGAGCCCTCGAAGCGAGGGCGATGACGTTGCTCACAGCCTAGGTAACCCAAATCACGCAAGTCCAATAAAGATTCAGCGCCTGACCCATAAGATAGCGTTAATGATGGTAGTCCGGTCGCGAATCACGCGGAGGGGAGAACGATGGTGAATCTGAATGCGATCAGGGTGTTCTGTGCGGTGATGGAAGAAGGCTCGGTCACGGCGGCGTCGGAGCGGCTGAAGCTCTCACAGCCCGCGGTGACGCAGACGTTGAACACACTGCGCCGGGCCAGCGGGGATCAGCTGTTCCGCCGGGTGGGCCGTGGCATCGAGCCGACACGTGGCGCGGTGGAGCTCTATGAGCAGGTCAGCGGAGTGACGGATCAGGTGGAACGCGCGGTGACCAGCCTGCACTCATTTGACCCGGCAACGGCTCAGATCACTTTCCGGGTGGCCTTGACGGACCTCGGTCAGGCGGTGTTCTTACCGGAGCTGGTGGCTGTGTTGGCCCAGCGTGCCCCTGGGTGCAGTTTGGATGTGGTGAACGTTAATACGGCGACCGTCGTGGAGGATTTGGTTGCCGGGAAACTGGACGTGGCCGTCTCGTCGACACCGCTGGCAGGTCCCGTGCGCTCGGAGGTACTCCGTGCGGAACACTATTGTTGCGTCACCCGGCAGGGTCGCTTCGGGGAGCAGAGGCTGTCCACCGAGGAACTCGTCGAGTTGCCGCGTGTCGTGGTGCGTGGCTCGACCGGCCACACATTGGTGGAAGCACTCATGCCGCCACCGGTGCGCGGATCCGTGCACTTGTCCGGATTCGCGTCGATTCCGGCGGTGGTGTCGCGTACGGAACTGATTGCTTTCGTTCCGGATGCGGTGGCGGCCGAGTGGGTGGACCGTTGGGACGTCGAGATTCATGCGCTTCCCAGCGATGATTTCGCGATGACGGTGCGCGGGCACGTACCGGTGAAACCCGTGTCAGCGGCCAGTCGGTGGTTCATCGACTGGTCGCTAAAGGGGCTCTTCGGACATCCGGTGGGGGTAGGGCTCGCCGGGTGATGGTTGGCGTGTAGGGGTCGAGGTCCCCGAGGATCAGAAGCGCTAACTCTCTGATCTACCCCGAGGACCTCGACATGCTTCACCCTACTTCGGGGTGCGCTTCGGCGCGCTCTGCTTGCTGTCCGTGTGCCCGCTGTGACCTGCTGGTCGGCCTTCCCGGTGTTCATGTCGAGCACGTCGACCGTCGCGACGGGCTGCTGGTCGTGACGGTCTCGAGCCCCGCCGCGCCTGCCGGGTGCCCGTCGTGCGGTGTCGTCGCGACAGGTCGAGGGCGCCGCCGGCGGGTGCTGCATGACGTGCCCGGAGCGACCCGGGTGCGGATCGTGTGGCGGCAGCGGGTCTGGCGATGCGACGACGAGGGCTGTCTGCGGAAGACGTTCACGGAGCAGCTGCCGTCGCTGGTTGCCCGGCGCGGGTCGATCACGACGCGCGCTATCGGCTGGGCGATCGGGCAGCTGCGTCGCGAGCATGCCACGATCGCGGGCCTGGCCCGGCAGCTCGGGACGTCGTGGAAGACGGTGTGGCGGGCCGTCGAACCCGAACTCGTCAAGCTGGCCGTCGATGAGACCCGGTTCGAGAACGTCACCACGCTCGGCGTCGACGAGCACATCTGGCACCACGTCGACCCCCGCAAGCGCGGCCCGAAGGAGTTGACCGGGATGGTCGACCTCACCCGCGACGAGCACGGAAAGACGCGGGCCCGGCTGCTGGATCTCGTCCCGGGCCGATCGGGGAAGGCGTATGCCTCCTGGCTCGGTGATCGTGGCGACGCGTTCCGGAAGAACGTGCGAGTGGCAGCTCTCGATCCGTTCGCGGGATACAAGACTGCGATCGACGACAAGCTGCAGGACGCCACCGCGGTGCTCGACGCGTTCCACGTCGTCAAGCTCGGCACCGCCGCCGTTGACGAGGTCCGCCGGCGCGTCCAGCAAGACACTCTCGGGCATCGCGGCCGTAAGGGCGACCCGCTCTACGGGATCCAGACCATCCTCCGCGCCGGCGCGGAGAACCTCACCGAGAAACAGCGAGCACGGCTCACCGCCGCGATCGAGGCCGACCCCGCGCACGACGAGGTGTTCGTCGCGTGGCAGTGCGCGCAGCAACTTCGCTCCGCCTACCACCAGAAGGACCTCGCCGCCGGGCGGCGGATCGCCGAGCAGGTCGTCGAGACGTTCCACACCTGCCCGATCCCCGAGATCGCCCGCCTCGGCCGCACCCTCCGCCGCTGGCGGGACGCGTTCGTGGCCTACTTCACCACCGGCCGCGCGAACAACGGCGGCACCGAGGCCGTGAACGGGATCATCGAGCTCCACCGCCGCCTCGCGAGAGGATTCCGCAACCGCGACAACTACCGGCTCCGAATGCTCCTCGCCGCTGGCGGACTCATCCCCTGACCCCACCGGATGTCCGAAGAGCCGCTAAAGGTCATGAAGAGTCTGTCGCCACGTATCCCGCAGGGCGCCTCGTCAATTCTGGTCAGGGCTTCTGCACGGTGATCGACCACTCGGCGGCGCCGCGCTTGACGAACTCCGTCACCGGGTAGCCGTTCTCTGCGGCCCACTCGGGCAGCGAGTCGGTGGCCTGGGTGCAGTCGAAGTTGATGACGAGCTCGTCACCCGCCGGCAGCTGCTCCATGGCCTGCTTGGCCTCCACCAGGGGGAAGGGGCAGACCTGGCCGTCGGTGGACGGCTGCCGGTTCCCTGGTGGCGCATGATGAAGATCTTCGCTGCGGCGCCGGTGCCCAACACCATGAAGAGCAGAGCGGTCCAGCCCTGGAAGCTGAAGGTCGCGGTGTTGACCATGGCGTTGCCGATGGTGCAGCCACCGGCCCAGGCTGCGCCCCAGCCCATGAGGATGCCGCCGATGATCGAGCGCACCGTGGTCTGGGCGTCAGGGACACGGATCTTGAACTCATCGGATGCCTTTGCAGCGATGAAGGAACCGATGAGCAGGTGGGCCAGCCCCGTCTTCGACGCGGGCAGGGTGACCCGAGGACGCAGACGCTCCCGCTGCAGCTGGCGTGCGGCGGCCACCGCGACCACCGCGACAAGGATGGCGACGAAGATCCAGGGGCTCACGCCCAGCGCCTCCTGGAACGAGCCGTTCTGCGTCTCGATCGATCGGATGCCGTCGGTGGTGTCGGACAGCGGTCCGACGCGGAACACGGTGGCGCCGATCATGTAGAAGATCAGCGCTAGCCAGGATCCCACCAGGCCCTCATCGGCACGGTAATAGGTACCGGTGGCGCATCCGCCTGCGAGCACGATGGCGAATCCGAAGATGAATCCGCCGATGATGGTGCCCAGCCACGGGAAGGTGCTGGCCTCCAGGGAGATGACCCCGAACGCATCGAGCACGGTGCCCAGGATGAGGCCGGTGAGAATCATCCCTCCACGGTGGTGGAGTGCCCTACGGGAGTGACCACCGGAGCGTCAAAAAGTGTCATCTCTAGGCCGTGATGATCCGACCGGCGTCGATGGTGACGATGCGGTCGGCGACGGTGGCAGCCTCGTCGTGGTCGTGGGTGACGAAGACTGCGGCGATGGAGGTCGACGTCAGGATCTGGCGGATGTCCACGGCCAGGCGCTCGCGCAGGTCGCGATCCAGGGCGGAGAGCGGCTCGTCGAGCAGCAGCAGCTTCGGCCGCGGCGCCAAGGACCGTGCCAGGGCAACTCGCTGGCCTTGCCCGCCCGACAGGGTGGTGACCGGGCGATTCTCGAACCCCTCCAGGCTAACCAGCTGTAGCATCTGCGCCACCCGCTCCCTGCGCTCGGGCTTCGGGACCCCGGCGGCTTCCAGCCCGTAGGCGATGTTCCGCCCCACGGTGCGGTGCGGGAACAGCTGGCCGTCCTGGAACACCATGCCGCAGCCTCGCTGATGCACTGGACGCGGGATCACGCCCGGGCCGTCCACGACGACGTCGTCCATCAACACCCGCCCGGAGGTGATGCGCTCCAGGCCGGCCAGCCCGCGCAATAGGGTGGACTTGCCGGAGCCGGAGGGCCCGAGCAGGGCGACGATCTCCCCGGGGGCCACGGCCAGGTCAATGTCCTGTACCGCGGTGAAGCCATCGGGGTAGGTGATGGACACCTGCTGACATTCCACGGCGGGGACACTCACAGGGCACCGACTTTCTGGGTTGAGGGCGTGGCGAGGCTGGAGCCCAGCGTCTGTTCGGGGGCACGGTCGCGCAGGGCGCGCGGGCGCAGGCGCTCGCAGATCAGCAGCACGGCGGCGGTGATCACCGCCAGTAGCACGGAGCCGGCCATCGCCATTCCGTAGTTGTCCGCGCCGGGGCGGCCGAGCAATTGGACGATCAGCATCGGCAGGGTTTGGCGCTCGGGGGAGGCCAGGAAACTGGTGGCGCCGAACTCGCCCAGCGAGATGGCGAAGGCGAAACCGGTGGCCAGGCCGAGACCGCGCAGCAGGAACGGCCCGTCCACGGTAGCGAGCACCCGCAGCGGGGAAGCGCCCAGGGTGGCCGCGGCCTCGCGCAGCCGGGGACTGATCGCACCCAACACGGGCACCAGGGTGCGCACCACCATCGGCAGCGCCACCACCGACTGGGCCAGCGGCACCAGGGCGCCGGAGTAGGCCAGCTGCGGGGCGGCCAGCTGCACGGAGACCACGAAGCCGAAGCCGATGGTCACCGCGGACACCCCGATCGGCAGCATGATCAGCGCATCCATGCCGCGCTGCAGCCGCCGCCCCCACACGGTGCGCACCGGGCGGGTGAGCAGAAACGCCAGCGGCACCGCCATCACCAGGGTGATCAACGTGGCGTCGACGGCGATCCGCACGGAATGCTCCAGTGCCTCGAGCACCGTGGCACCGCCGGCGTACCCGGTCCCGGAGCTGGTGGCCAGCAGCTGGTAATTAGTTACGCTCCACTCGCCAGCAGTACGGAACGAGCGCACCACCAGGGACACCAGGGGCCCGGAGACCAGCAGCACCACGGTGGCCAGGGTGAGGGCCAGGGGCACGACGTCGGCGCGGGTGAGACGGTGGGTGTGGGACTGTTGCAGCCGCAGCCCGGTGGTGGTGCGCTTCAGTACTCCCTGGGTGAGCCCCACCGAGGCGAGCACGAACACGAACTGCAGCACCGAGAACACCGCGGCGGTGCGCAGATCCAGGAACACGTGGGTCTGCCGGTGGATCTCGGTTTCCACGGTGCCTACACCCGGCGCGCCCAGCGAGCGGACGATCCCGTAGGCGGTGGAACAGAACAGGAACACCAACCCCGCGGAGGAGGCGATGGCGGGTCCGAGCGCGGGCAGGGTGACGGTGGTGAACGCGCGCAGCGGGGAGGCGCCCAGGGTGCGCGCGGCATCCACGGTGCGCGGGTCCAGCACCTGCCACAGCGCGCCCACCTGGCGCACCACCACCGAGAAGTTGAAGAACACCATCGCGAGAACGACCGCCGCCGTCGTCTGGTCCAGACCCAGGAACTGCAGCGGCCCGCCGGGGCCGAACAGGGCGCGGAAGGCCACCCCCACCACCACGGTGGGCAGTACGAACGGGATGGTGGAGATTCCGCGCAGCAGCGACTGACCGGGGAACCGGCACCGGTAGAGGATGTAGGCGCCGGGGATGCCCAGCAGCACCGCCCCCGCCGTCCCAGCAACCGCCATGAACAGGGTGTGCCCGATGATCCGCCAACTGCGCGCACTGCCCAGCACTTCGGCGAACCCGGTGAGGTCGACCCCGTGCTCGCCGAGAAACCCGCGGGTCAGCATGGCTCCGACGGGCCAGGCGAAGAACACGGCAAGGAACGCCAGCGGGAGTGTTCCCGCCAGCGTCCATGCGAGGGGCCGGCCGATGCGGTGCAGGGTCAGGACTCGTAGAGCTCGGTCCAGGTGGTGAGCCAGTCAGCGCGCTGCTCGGCCACCTCGGCGGTGTCCGGCCGGATCGGGTCCTCGGCGAGCTGGGCGTTCTCGGTCCACTCGGTGGGAAGTTCAACACTGTCGTCCACCGGGTACATGTACATCGCCTCCGGCAGCGAGGCCTGGAAGTCCTCGGAGAGCAGGAAGTCAATGAACGCCTGGGCGCCTTCCGGATTCTGCGCGCCCTCGACGACCCCGGCGTATTCGACCTGCGGGGAGCAGGAATCCTCGATGATGCTGGTGGTGGGCTCATAAGCGGGCGACGACGAGTAGCTCAGCACCAGCGGGGAGGGGCCCTCGCCGTCGGATCCGGAGAACTCCACGTAGTAGGCGTCCGACCAGCCGGAGGCCACGGTCGCGCCGCCGTCGAGCAGGTCACTCCAGTAGTTCTCCCATTCGCCGTCGGGGTAGGCAGTGGCGGTGGCCGCAAGGAATGCGAGCCCGGGGGAGGAAGTGTTCGGGTCGATCACGGTGAGCAGCTCGGCATACTCCGGATCACGCAGCTGCTCCAGCGAGGTGGGAGCGGCCAGCTCGTCGGTGTTGCTGGCATCGTCTGCGAACCAGGCGTCGTCCACGTTGATGCACACCTGGCCCTGATCGATCGGGGTGAAGTAGCCAACCGCGTCGCCGTCGGCCAGCAGCTCCTGTGCGGAATCGGGCAGTGCCTCCGACGAATATTCAGCCATGACCCCCTCGTCCACCAACGGGGCGGTGGAGTAGTCCTCGATGCCGTACACCCCGTCCACGGTGGGGGAGTCCTTCTGCAGGATCAACTGGTTCACCAGGGCGCCGGAGTCCCCGGGCGCGGTAGTGACCAGCTCGTAGCCGGACTGCTCTTCGAACTCGGCGATCTGCTCTTCGGAGATCGCGAACGAGTCGTGGGTCATGATGGTCACGGTGCCGCCGGATTCCCCAGCCTCATCGGAGCCGTTGGAGTCACCGGATCCTCCGGTCAGCGAGCAGCCGGCCAGCGCCAGAGTACTGACGACGGCGAGGCCGGACACGGTGAGGGCGGTACGCGCTCGGCGCGTAGAGGTCGGGTTGAGCATGGATCCTCCATCGGTGTAGTGGAGGGGCCGCACGGAGCCCACCGCGTGCGGCAGAATCCGTGCGGGGAGAGAATTCTCGACTTCCTTCGCCGGTGCTAACCGGAAGCAGGTTCGAGGGTCTGCGCTTGCGTCGCGCACTCTCAGCACCAGCGTGGGTGCTCCCCTGTCGAATGTCCCTCCAGCATAGCGCCCTCGACGCGTGGTCAGGTACCGGCGGTCTCACGTAGGCTGGAGAATTGCTGAAACTGCGCAAACCGCCAGGTGCCGTGTTCACCTGCGTCCTCACAGGAGAGCCATGATTGTCGAGATGACCCTCACCGGGCTCCTCATTCTGCTCACGGTCAACGTGCTGATCAGTTTGGTGCGTGTGGTCCGCGGACCCACCGGGCGCGATCGCCTCACCGGTGTGCTCTTCGCCGGCACGACCGGAGCAGGGGTCATGCTGGTCGGCTCGGTGCTGACAGACCAGCCGGCGCTGCGCGACATCGCTCTGGGCCTGGTAGCCCTGGCCGCCGTGGTCGTTGTGGTGCGCTTGGCCGCCGAAAAACAGCGACGGTCCGTTTCATGAGTGTGCTCGCCGATGCGGTAACCGTGCTGTCTGCTCTGGGCGCGGCCGTATTTTTCACTGCAGGAACCGTGGGTCTGCTGCGATTCCCGGACCTGCGATCCCGCCTGCACGCGCTCACCAAGGCCGACTCCTTGGGGTTGGGGTTCGCAGCCCTGGCCGTGATGGTTCAAATGGATACGGTGGCGTCGGCGCTGAAGGTCTTGCTGGTCTGGTTGCTCGCGTTGGCCACCGCCGCCACTGCGGCCACCCTGCTCTCACGGGACGACGACGCGTGATTCCGCCCAGTGACGTGAACGCCGTGCACGTGGTGTTGGCCGCCGTCGTGCTCGTTGCGGCCGTGCTCGCCCTCTACGCTCCGCGACGGATGACCGCCGTGGTGCTGTTTCTGGTTTTCGGCGTACTGCTGAGCGGCTACTGGGCGATGATCGGGGTTCCCGATGTGGCCCTGGCGGAGGCGGTGATCGGCACCGGAGTGACGGGGGCACTCTTCGGCTGGGTGGCCACCCTGCTGCCCGAGACCCCTGGGCGACGCTGGGTGAACGGTCGGGGTCTGCTCGGCCTGACGCTCGGGACAGGCCTGGGAGCCGGGCTCGGGGTTGCGCTGGCGCGCATCGTGCCGGCGTCTGAGACAGCATCGCCTGCCGCGGAACCGGGGCTCGGTGCCGAGGTGGAGCGGGCGCTGCCGGCCACCGGGGTGGAGCACGGCATCACCGGGGTGCTGCTGAACCTCCGCTCCTTCGACACCCTGATGGAGATGGTGGTGCTGTTGGTCGCCGTGGTGGTGGCACTGGCCTTCGTCCGCTCGTCCGGGACCGCCTCGAACCCTCAGCCCGTCACCTCGGACAGTGGTGATGCTGGAGCCTCTCAACCTGACGACGACGCCGCACCACTGCTCTGGCTCTTCGTGCGCCTGGTCGCCCCGGTGGCGCTGTTGCTGGCGGCCTGGGTGCTGTTCGCCGGCTCCTCCCAGCCCGGCGGCGCGTTCCAAGCCGGCGCCGCTGGAGCAGCCGTGCTGATCCTGATGCACGCTTCGCGTACCCGCGCCATCGCCCCCGGAACCGGGCTGACGGCGCTGCTGGTGGTCGGAGTGCTCGGCTTCGTGGCCGTGGCCGTGGGCGGGCTGGTGGTCGGCGAGTCGTGGCTGATGCTGCGCGGTGAGGGTGCCGGTGTGGTCACCGTGGTGCTCGAGACGCTGCTCGCGGTGAGCATCGGCGCCAGCCTCGCCGTGGTATTCCTGGCCTCGGCCCGAGGACGCCGATCATGAGTGAGCTGACCTTGTGGCTGGGAGCTCTGCTGACGGGGATCGCCGTGATCCGTCTGCTCACCGTGGAGGAGCCGCTGTCTCGGCTGATCGCACTGAACATCACCGGCGGAGGCACTCTGATGATCCTGGTCGGGCTCGCCGTGCGCAGCGAGGCCCCGGACCCGGTACCCCAGGCGCTGGCCCTGACCGGGATCGTGATCACCGTGGCGTTCACTGGAGTGGGTCTCGTGCTGCTGCGCGCAGTGCACGAGGAGGAACTGACCGACCTCGACGATGCCGAGGAGACTGAGGACACTGAGGGCGCTGCGGATACCGGAGAGCAGGAGAGCCGATGACTGATATCCCGGGTGCTTCCGCACTGTTGCCGGCGGTGGTGCTGCTGCCGGTGCTCGGCGCTGTGGTGTGCGTGTGCCTGTCACGTCACCGCCAGGTGCTGCCCGGCGTCATCACTGCCGCGCTGAGCGTGCTGATCTCGCTCGCGCTCGCGGTCACCGTGGCCTCGTCGGGTCCGCTGGAGCATCAGATGGCTGGCTGGGCGCCGCCGTTGGGCATCGTCCTGCGCGCCGACGGCATGGCAGTGGCGTTCATCGCGCTCGCCGGCGTCGTCGGTCTGGCTACGCTGCTGGTGGCCAGCACCGACGAGCGGACCACCGGGGACCGCAATGGATTCTGGCCGCTGTCGCTGCTGTGCTGGTCCGGGCTGAACGCGGTGTTCCTCGCCCAGGATCTGTTCAACGCCTACGTCGCCCTGGAGGTGCTCAGCCTCGCCGCCGTCGGGCTGGTGGCCCTCGGCAGCGGGGGCGCGCTGCGTGCTGCGCTGCGCTATCTGGTGGTCGCGGTGATCGGTTCCATGCTGCTGCTGGTGGCGATCGCGGTGATCTACGCCCAGACCGGCACTCTGGACATGACCCTAGCCGGGCAGCGTCTCGATGCGCCGACCGCCCGGCTGGCCCTGGTGTTGGCGGTGGTCGGAATGGGGCTCAAAGCCGCAGTGGTGCCGATGCACGCCTGGCTCCCTCCGGCCCACGCCGGTGCTCCGGCCGCGGTCAGCCCGTTAATGTCGGCGCTGGTGGTCAAGGGTGCTTTCTACCTGTTGTTGCGACTGTGGCTGGAGGTTGTCCCCGCCGATCCCGTTATCGGGCTGGCGCTCGGGATTCTGGGGGCAATCTCGGTGGTGTGGGGCAGCCTGATGGCGCTGACCGAGAAGCATCTCAAGCGCATTGCCGCCTACTCGACCATCTCGCAGATGGGCTACCTCTTCCTCGCCTTCCCGCTGCTGCAGTCCGCCGAGCCCGACGAGCAGGTCAGGGCCATGCTCGCCGCCGTGATCACCATGGCCCTGGCCCACGGCTTAGCCAAAGCCGCGCTGTTTTTGGTGGCCGGCGCCCTGATGCTCGGCACCGGCACCGACCACGTGGACGGGTTCGTCGGAGCTGCACGTACCCAGGGTGTGCTGGTCGCGGGGATGATCATGGCTGCGGTGAGCCTCATCGGGCTGCCTGTTTCCTTGGGCTTCACCGCGAAGTGGGGATACCTGACCACCGCCATGGACCAGGGCGTCTGGTGGATCGTGGCGGTGCTGCTGCTTGGCACCCTGCTGGCGGCTGGGTACCTGCTGCGCCCGATCGCCGCACTGCTGCGCTCCGCCGACATCTATGACGAATCGTTGCGCGTGGAACCCAGTTCCCGGCCAGCCCTGCAGCGCTGGGTGCCGTTCTCGCTCGGGGCAGCCGCGATCGCCACCGGCTTCCTCGGCGCGCCGATGGCTCAGCTCGCCGTGGCGGGGGTGGGCGCCGGATGACCACGCTGTTGACGCTCGTCCCGCTGGTGCTATTGATCCTCTCCGCGGTGCCCGCCCTGATCATCTTCATGATGCCGGAGCACGCCTCCCGGGCCCGGATTACCCTCAACGTGAGCGCCGCCGCCGTGAAGCTGGTGCTGATGGCGGCCCTGGTGCCGTTCATCATGGACGCCGACATCGCCCCGGAGGTCCGTTTCGAGTTCGTGCCCGGGATCGATCTGGTGTTGCGCGTCGACTCGCTCTCGCTATTGTTCACGCTGCTCTCGGCCCTGCTCTGGCTGGTCACCACCATCTACGCGGTCTCCTACCTGCACGGCCAGCCCAACCGGCGCCGGTTCTTCGGGTTCTTCGCCCTCTGCGTGACCGCCACGGTGGGGATCGGCTTTGCCGGGAATCTGCTCACGTTTCTGCTCTTCTACGAGATGCTCACCCTCGTGACCTATCCGCTCGTGGCCCACTACGGCACTCGCGCGGCGCTGAAAGCAGCCCGAGGGTACCTGTTCTACGCACTCAGCGGGGGACTGGTGATGCTCGTCGGGGTGGTGTGGCTGACCATGCTCATCGGTCCGGTCGAGTTCAGCGTGGGCGGGGCCCAGGCCGTCGCCGAACTGGCTGCCGAGCGACCTGGCACCGCAGCCGCCATCTTCGGTCTGCTGGTCGCCGGGCTCGGTGTGAAGGCCGCCCTGTTTCCCCTGCACGGCTGGCTCCCGCGCGCCATGGTGGCCCCAGCCCCGGTCAGCGCCCTGTTACACGCCGTGGCCGTGGTCAAGGCCGGCGCATTCGGACTCATCCGGGTGATCGATGATCTCTACGGGGTGGAAGTCGCCTCGGAGCTGGGCGTGCTGACCCCGTTGCTGATCGTCGCGGCAGTGACTGTCCTGTACGGTTCCGTACGCGCGCTGCTTCAGGATGATCTGAAGAAGCGACTGGCCTATTCGACCGTAAGCCAGGTGAGTTACATCGCCCTGGGGCTGACCTTGCTGAGCGTGACCGCCACCACAGGCGGACTAGTGCACTTGATCCACCAGGGCCTGTCGAAGATCACCTTGTTCTTCTGCGCCGGCCTGATCGCGGAGGTCTGGGGGATCAAGAAGGTCAGCCAGCTCGACGGCCTGGGGCGGCGGATGCCGCTCACCGCGGCGGCGTTCACCGTGGGCGCGCTGAGCATGATCGGGGTGCCCCCGACGGCCGGATTCATCACCAAATGGCATCTCGGGGTGGGCGCGGTCGAGGCGGAATCCTCCTGGGTGGTCGCGGTGCTGATCACCAGCGCGCTGCTCAACGCCGCCTACTTCTTGCCGCCGGTAGTGCGAATGTGGTTCCGTGAGCCGACCCCGGTCCCGGATGGTCCCGTTCAGGAACGCCGACATCCGGTACTGGAAGCCCCGCCTTGGCTGCTCACCCCCGCACTGGCCACGGCTGGATTTGTGCTCTTGGTGGGTCTGTTCGCCGGCGTCCCGTACTCGCCCCTGGAGGTCGCCGAGTATCTGGCAGACAGGGTGTATCAATGATGCTGACTTTGTGGATCGTCTCCGTGCTCGCCCCGCTGCTCGTCGCCGCGGTGCTCGCCGGCACGCACCGGGCGCGCACTCCGCGCATCCGGGTGATTGCCCAGCGGCACCTGAGCCTGGCGCCACTCAGCCTATTGCCGGCCGCGCTGCTGACCCTCCTCGCGCCCGCGGAACCGCTGCACGCCAACTGGCTGATGATGGGCATCACCGTGGGGTTCGATGTGGTCTCGCGGGCGCTCACTATGGTGGCGGTGCTGCTCTACGCCGCCGCGATCTGGGCGGTCACCTGGCGCTACGACCATCGCGCCCCGGAGCTGGTGGCTTACTTGCTCGTCTGCTTCGTGGGCAACGCCGGGGTGTATCTGGCCCAGGATGTGGTGATGCTCTACGCCAGTTTCTCGCTGATGAGCCTGGCGGCAGTGGGCCTGGTGGTACACGAGCGGACCGCGGAGGCGTTTCGCGCGACCCGGATCTATCTGGTGCTCGCGGTGATCAGCGAGATGGCGGTCCTCGCCGGGGTCGTCTTCACCGCCCAGGCCGGTGGCTATCTCGTTGTTGACGCCCCGGCGGCCGTGGCAGAGTCTCCGCACCGGGCCGTGATCGTGGTGCTGCTCATCCTGGGCTTCGGCATCAAGGCCGGACTCGTCGGGCTGCACATGTGGCTGCCGCTGGCTCATCCGGCGGCACCCCCGCCGGCCAGTGCCGTGCTCTCCGGCGCTATGGTCAAAGCCGGGCTGGTCGGCATGCTGCGGCTGCTGCCCCTAGGGGAGGCTGCGATGCCCGCTGTGGGCGCAGCCGTCATCGTCCTCGCGCTGTTTGGCGCCTTCGCCGCCGTCGTTCTGGGCGTGGTGCAGCGCGACCCCAAGGTGGTCCTGGCCTACTCAACCATCTCCCAGATGGGTTTCCTGAGCGTGCTGGTGGGCACCGCATTGGTCGCACCCGAGCTGGCCGGGGCCTGCATCACAGCCGCCGTCATCTACGCCGTGCACCACGGACTGGCCAAGGGCGCCCTGTTCATCGGGGTGCCCGTATGGAAGCATCACGCGACCGGGCTGCGTCGCCACCTGGTGATTGCGGGTATGGCGGTGGCAGGCCTCGTAGTGGTCGGCGCGCCGCTGAGTTCGGGTGCCGTGGGTAAGTACGCGGCGAAGGAAGCCATCGAGAGCACTGAGATCTGGGGTGTTCAGGTGGCAGACCTGCTGCCCTTCGTCGCCACTGGGTCTACCGTGCTGCTGGTGCGACTGGCGTGGATCTTGCTCGCCACGGAGCGCGAGCCGCGCCATCCGAAGGATGATCCGGCCCTGCCCGCGTGGTTACTGCTCGTGGCGCTCAGTGCCAGTGTGCCCTGGATTCTCACCGATCGCTGGGTGCCTCTGGACTCGGTGCCGGGCCTGGAACCGGTCACTCTGTGGGATGCCACCTGGCCGATGCTGATCGGCCTCGGTATCGGCGCACTCGCCTGGTACGTGGTGCCGCGATGGTTGCCGCGACTCAGTGCGCACCTGGAAACCATCATGAAACCCGGCGACCTGGTGATCCCGATTGAAGCCGGCACACACCGACTCGCCATGGGCGCTCGGTTCATCACCGAACGCATCGGAACCCTCCGCGACAGCGTTTCGGACGTGGCTATTAACCTGGGCATTGGCGGGACTCGGACTGTGGCGCAGGTCGCCCGGGCCGAGACTGCGGCAGCGAAGTGGAGCAACAGCGGTGCGGCACTGATTGCGGTGCTGATCGTGCTCACGGTGCTCATGCTGTTCACGGAAGGAACATCCTGATGACCTCGTCAACATCGAAGAGGAATCGAATGTTTTCGTGGGTGCGTGCCGCCCTGGTTCGCGGGCTCGTGCTGCTCGTCTTATGGTGGGTGCTCATCGAGGGCGGCTCGTCCTACCTGGGGTACGCGCTGATCGCGGTGCCGCTGGTCGTGGGGGCGAGCCTGATGCTGTCCCCGCCGCAGACGGGTCGGTGGAGGGGCGTGCCCGGAAGGTTGCTCGCTGCTCTGCGGCTGGCCGGGTGGGTGATCGGTCAGATCGTCTCCGGCGGGGTTGACGTCGCGCTTCGTGCGGTGGCACGCCAACACGGGGGCCGCATCAGTCCCGCATCGGTGCTGGTTCCTGTTCGTGCCACCGGAACAGCGAGGGCTTTCTGCATGGGCATCTTCAACCTGATGCCCGGCACCTTGGTGCAAGGCATCAGGACCTACGACGGGCAGGATCAAGCGGAACTGCATGTGCTTGCCACCGAACTCGATGCGATAGGGAACTGGACGTCCTTGGAGGACCGCATCTTCCGAGTTTCCGGCACAGAGGACAGTGAACTCGACTTCACGTGACACCGTCGCGACGAGAAAACCGATCACTCTAGCCGAATGCGGCCAACAACTCGGCGGCCATGTTGTGCTCCTCAGTAGCAGGGGATCTCGAATCGAGCCAATAGATGGTGAACATCATCTAATGAAGCTGCGGTGGGTGCCAACGACGGCGTGATGCCGCCCGCTGGCGAAGGATTCTGCGATGACCACGACCACCTTGCTCTACCTCGACGATCTCTCCCTAGGGGATCGCTTCGAAAGCGGAGCCCATGCGCTCGACGCCGATCAGATCGTCGACGTCGCGGACGACTCCGACCCGTAGCCCTTCCATCTGGATCCGATCGCGGCGAAGGACACCTTCTTCGGCGGCCTCGCTGCCAGCGGCTGGCATACCGCCGCGCTGACCCTGAACCAGCACGACGAGGTGTGCCAGAACCTTGCCGCGAAGCTGGTGGTGTTTCGTCGGCCCGACCGTCCCGAGCATCCCCCGTCAGACAGCGCAGCAGGAGTCCTGATGGGGCGGGTGAGTCAGGCCCGAGCCGCGGAGAACCGGGAGCGCGTGGTGGCCACGGCGTCGCGCCTGTTCCGTGAGCGCGGGGTGGAGAACGTCTCGATCGCCGATGTTATGGCGGAGGCGGTACTCACCGTGGGTGCCTTCTACAAGCAATTCGAGTCAAAGGAAGCCCACCGCAGCGAGGCATTTGCCTACACTTTCGACGACGCCGCCCGGTCGTGGTCCACCGTGGTGGCGAGGACCCCGTCAGTGTATGCGCTGGCGGAGCACTATCTAAGCTCGCGCCCGGCCCGGTACACCTGCCCAATCTTGGCGATTGCCGCTCCGGCCAGTCATTCCGTGCCCGAAGCGGAGCCGCGTGCGACCTACGCGCAGGGCGTGGAGTCGTTGTACGCCCAGTTTTGCGAGGCTGCAGGGGTGAATCACGACGACGCCGAACCGAGCGGCGAGGATCCGCGGGTCACCTTCGCCGCGATGATCGGTGCCGCCTTACTCGAAAAAGCCGTCGGCCCCACCGAATAGGTCACCGCCATCCGCTCCGCGGTGGTGGGGCGCAATTAGCGGGCGCGGCGGGAGGCCCGGTATAGCTCGTGGGCGTGATCTTCGGTCTTGCTCCACATATCAAATGTGATTATGCCAATACGCCGCTGTGGGCTTGCCCGCAAGTTGTGGACATGTTCTTAGTTCATCAGGCCGTTGCCTGAAGTCTTTCTATCTCACCGGCTGACTGCTGTTCCCTAAGGGAATGTTCGTATTCCACCGGCGGGAGCATCCCGAGGGCCGAATGCAGTCGCCGACGGTTGTAAACCTGCTCAATCCAATGAACGACCCCAGCACGAGCTTCAGCCCGGGTAGCCCAGACACGACGGTCATAGAACTCGGTTTTCAATTTGGAGAACACGCTCTCTGCCATCGCATTATCGAAGCAAACCCCGGTCCGGCCGACTGACTGAGCCAAGCCCAAATCCCAACAGACTTTGTACGTGTCTTCACTGGTGTACTGGGCCCCTCGATCCGCGTGAAATACCAGGCCATCAGGCTTGTGATTCTGCCGGACCAAGCACGCTCTTCGCAGCGCGGATTCAATCAGCTCGGAGTTCTGCACCCTCGACATCGACCAGCCCAGCACGCGCCGGCTATGGGCATCGGTGACCAGGCACAGATACAGCCATCCTTCCCCGGTACGTAGATACGTCACATCACTGATCCAGACCTTGTCCAGTTCGCCTTGATCCCAGGTGCGCTTCACCCGATCTGGAATGCGATGCGGGCGTACTCCAGCGATCGTGGTCACCGGGGAGAACTTCGTGGGCTGTGGCGCATAGCCTTAGATGAAAGCGCTGGTCTGGGTAAGTGGTAGCGGAGTTCTGACGACCGGGAAGCACCTCTATGGTGCTTCCCGGTCGTCGGTTTCTCGAGTTTTTCTACTCCCAGTAGCCAGGGGCCGCTCGTGTCTGTTCACCTTGGTGGCGCCGCATATCAATGTCGCCAAGGTTTATCGTGCGGGCATTATTCGCCAGTCGATTGACGATACTATCCGCAGCGATTCTGTCAGGGAGAGCTGAAGCCCAGTACGCGGGCCCGGTTTGAGAAGCGATCATGGTCGCTGCCCGGTGTTCTCGGTTTGCCAGTATCGCGAAAAGATCGTTCGCGGCTTCAGGGTCAATACCGACGGTCAGGAAATCGTCGATGATGAGTAGATCCGCATCAGATAACCGGTTCAACAAGGCCTGATGAGCGATGCCATCGCCTCGAGCGATCACGAGACGACGAGCGAGCTCGTCCATACGGGTGTAGAAGACCTTATGCTCGTTGTGACATGCCGCTACGGCAATCGCACAGGCAATATAGGTCTTTCCTCCTCCTGTGGGCGAGGTAATCAACAAGTTAGCGGTCTCATTGGCCCAGTCATGTCCGGCGTAGCGGGCCATCCTGGCTGGGGTAATGTTCCGTCCTTCTTGATAATGGATCTCCGCGATCGAGGCCCGCATGATCGGTAGCTGAGCAGCCAGGAGCAGTTTCTGAATGTTCTTCACTCTTCGCTGGTCTAAAGCGTCATCAACGGCAGCCAGGAATACTTGCTCCGGGGTCAGGTGGTCGTTGCTCTCATCGATGATGAGTTCTTCGAATTTCGCAGCCAGATGCGTGATCCGCAAAGTGCGAAACTTCTCTTTGTCCGCCGTGCTGAACACTGAATTCATCAAGGCAGGGCTCGCCGGTGTCGTGGTCATGGCACTGTTCACCGTCCCTGCTGGTAATAGTCAGCTCCACGCACGTAGATCTGCGCTGGATCGAGATCAGTGACAGCCGCCTCGGGCTTCACGGTGGCAGCTGCTGGCCTGTGTGGCCGAGATGTTTTCGTATCAGAATCAATGGCAGCCATGAGTCGCTTGAGTCCGGAATAGCTGGCATACCCACCCAGGTTGGCTAACTGCGTGCACGCAGCCTCGAGGCGTTGCTTATCGCGCTTGCCCAGGGACTCGAGAATGTTCTGGCACTCCAGATACCCCTGAGCCTCGATCTTATGGCGGTCTAAAACCGCGGTGATGATCTCCACGGTAGCCGGCCCAAACGCGGCCGCCCGACGGATAAACCAATCACGAGACCACAAGCCAGCGACGTCTTGGTGCTGGAGGGGTACATGCGCGGAATCAGTGGAGTACTGGCCCCGGCGGCCGTGTTTTCGTCGGTGCTCTGCAACGATGGCATCGCCATCGAAGATACTGACCTGTTGATCCGTCAGTCGTGCTCGCAGCAATTGACCTGCGAGTCGGTGAGGCACTGAGTAGTGCTGATAATCGCAGGTCACATGATAATTCCGTCCCACTTTGACCTGCCGGTATTCAACATCTTCAAACCCCTCAACAGGCAAGCCTCCCAAAGCAGATGCCTCTTCTGCCATGAATCGTTCGGCCCTGGTGGTCCCATCAGCCCGGCGGATCTCTTCATTGATTTCCCTCATCCGAACAGCGATCGCGGTGTTGAGCTCGGTAACGGTCGTGAAGACGTCTTCGCAGAGATATCCGATGACTCGCTTGTTGATCACCTGAACGGCAGATTCTACGGCGGCTTTGTCTCGAGGCTTGCGCACCCTGGCAGGCACGATCGCCGTTGCGTAGTGATCAGCTAACTGCTGGTACTTCGGATTCACGACCCGAGCAGACTCACCTTTGGTAGGGCGGTGAGTAGCAGTGGGCGCGTTATCAGGGACCACAATCTGGGGCACCCCACCGAAATACTCGAAAGCTGCCTTGTGAGCGCTCAACCACGCGTTCATACGCATATCAGTGCACCCCGTGCAGTACACCAACCCTGAGTACGGCAACACCGCGACGAACAAGTAGACCTTGGTGATTTCACCGGTGACCGCGTCGCAGACCTGGAGGGTGTCACCGGCCCAATCGATGAATACCGCCCGCCCCGGTTCATGGTGCAAAGTGGCTACAAGATCGTTTCTTGCCGCGTAATCGCTGAAGAGGTGGCAGTACTGAGAATACGAGTATTTCCGCAGTTCGGAGGCCACACCGAGATAAGTTCTCCACCCCTGGAGCAAAGTGAAGTGACGGTTTGATCGCATCGATGCCACGACCGGGCCGAATTCCGGCGCTAGATACTCACCTGCAACTCGTCGGCGCCGATCGGGGAAGAGTTCCTCTACCCGTTCTACGGTCATGACAGCTACTTGATCACCTGTGAGGCCGTGCTCCTTGATCACCGCACGGGCTTTAGCGACGTCTCGTTGAGAACATCCTAAGGACTCAGCGATATCTCGATAAGACCGCGACTCCAGCAACAGAGACATGATCTTCTTGTAATCAACCACGATGAAGGCCTGCTTCCATGAATCTAGAAGAGAAAGCAGCGCCGGACGACGCCGCTACTCCTCAGCAGACCACAGTGCTACCACATACCCAGAACAACGCTTCCAGGTACCCAGACCAGCGCTTTCATCTAACGCTATGCGCCAGGCTGATCCCTTCCAACCCCTGACGACGCATCGACGCAGCCACCGTTTTCCGATTGACGTTGATCCCTTCTCGGCCGAGTTGAGCACTGATCCGAGGCGCTCCATACACGTGACCAGACTCGGCATGAACGTCGCGAACCTTCGCGTCGATCTGTCGTTGACGTGCCGCACGCGGCCCGGGAGGACGACCTTCGCGACCGACCCAGGCGTAATAGCCCGAGGCGGAGACTCCTAATAATCGCGCCATGCGCTTGATTTGGTGATTGTGCTTCTCCACGTGCATCAGTTCAAACCGTTCCGGTCCTGACGCTTCTGCGCGAAGAAGCTCGCGGCTTTTCCCAGGAACTCATTGTCCTTTCTGGCCTCGTAGAGTTCCTTCGTTAGCCTCGCGTTCTCAGCTTCAAGCTCCTCGACGGTGCGTCGTTTCGTTGGCTGGCGAGACTCGCGCTCGATCTTCACCCACCGGCCAAGTGACTGTTCTCCAACGCCGATCTCTTCGGCGACAGCTCGGATGCTGCGATCGGTATCGATCACCAATCGAGCGGCTTCTCTTTTGAATTCCGGGGTAAAGCTCCGGCGTTTACTCGTCATGGTTCTCATCGTGACACCTTCCTGGTAACAGCCACAGCCGCCACCTTGCTCAGATGTCCACTAATTCAGGGTAAGCCCAGCTGACCACAACGAACTTTGTTCAGCACTGAGGGTCAGTTGTCCTGAATTCCGCGAATGATCTCCTTGGTGAGCATGTCTGCCAGATCTTTGACTGCCCCCTTCGGCTCTTGATCTGCAGGCCAAGCCAGGCCGATTTCCTGCACTAGGTCGACATGCTGAATACGAATAAAAGGTACGTCGGCGTATTCAGGTCGACTGGCTAATGATTCTGGGGCAAAAGTCACTCCGATGCCAGAGGTGGCGAGATCGATCATGGGCACGACGTTATTGATGTTCATCACTCGACGGGGCCTGACTCCCAACCTGGTTAGAAAATCACGGCTGACCGCACCGATATTGTGATCTTGATGCATGAGGATCAGTCGTTCACTTTGCAGAAAATTCTTGAGCTGGATGGCTGAGATAGTTGATCCGCGCTCTCGACCGGCCAAAATTTTACTGACGGCCTTCCCGACGATTAGCACCCGCTCGTCGGCAATTTTGCTGAAGTGTACGCCGATGCCGATGCGGCCGGTATACATGACGGCGAGATCGAGCTTCTTGGAACGTACTCCTGCCAACAGGTCCGAATTTGACATGCCATGGATGTCGATTCGCAGTCCGGGCCAAACTTCGAGAATTTCCGACAGAACTTGGGGGATCAAAGTAAGTGTGCGCCACGCGGTGGCTCCGAGGTTCACTGTCTCGCCACTTAGCTGTTCCATACCTTTGAGATCAGCCTCCATCGACGCACGGAGCTTCTCTGAGGCCTGGAGGTAGTCGCTGTAGCGATGTCCTTCCGACGTCAGCACTATGGGCTGTGAACTTCGATCGATTAGCTTCACTCCGACTGACTCCTCAAGGCGAGAGATGTATCGGCTAAGGGCCGGCTGGCTAATGAAGAGCGTCGCTGCGGCTTGAGTCAAACTTCCTTGCTCGACGATCGTCTGAAGGTACCTCAACGCGTCGCTCAATTCACTTCCTCCATAACCAAGATGTTATAGCAAGGCAGTCATTTTTGCATTGGACCAGAGTGATTCAGCTCACATATCGTCATGTTCAAACCTAATCATCTCACGCGGAAAGAAGAGGGGACCATACGATGACCACCACCGTAGACGCAGAATCTTTGACGAAATCTTGCGCACTGTCGCTGCAACACTCGGGCGTTTCCCCGGAGGATGCACAGGACGTAGCGCATAGCTTGGTCCTCGCAGATGCACGTGGATTGAGCTCTCACGGTGTCAGCCGTATGTCGATCTACACCAAGGCAATTTTGGCGGGTGTCATGGTTCCCGATGCTCATCCCGAAATATTGCGTGATAGTCCGGGCACGTGTCTGATCGATGGTCACAACGGTCTGGGAGTACCTACTGCGTTTGCCGCGATGGACGCCGCAATAGAGAAAGCGCGTGCTGTCGGGATCGGGTTTGCAGTGGTACGTAGGTCCAATCATTTCGGGATGGCTGGCCACATTGCCGAACGTGCATCTCAACGAGGACTTATTGGATACGCAGCTACCAATGGTCCATCTCGCATGGCCCCATACGGAGGAGCGACACCAGTCTTTGGAACCAGTCCATTTGCGTACGCAATTCCCACGAGTGCGGGGCCCCCGATTCTCATCGATATGGCCACTTGCGTAGTGGCACGCGGCAAAATCATCATGGCCGAGCGTGCCGGTGAGGAGATTCCAGAAGGCTGGGCAGTCGATTCCAATGGGAACTCCACCACGGATCCGACGGCAGCTCTCGCGGGCTCCGTGCTTCCCTTCGCTGGTCCCAAAGGATCGGCTCTGGCGATGCTTGTAGAGGTTCTGGCCGGTGTCCTGGGCGGATCCGTCTGGGGACAGGGCGTTGGCGACATGTACAAATTGAATGGTCAGCCGAGCGGAACCAGCCACAGCGTCTCCGCGTTGGACATTGAAACGATCATTGGGCGCGATGAATTCGACAACAATCTTGCGGATCTCATTTCACAGATCAAACTCAGCCGTGCAACTTCTGGGACCGAGGTCTTCCTGCCTGGCGAGAGAGAGTCGCTTGCTCTAGAGAGAGCACTAAATACGGGCATACCCCTCGAAGACAACGTCGTCTCCGAGTTGGATGCGCTGTTTAGTAGGCAGGGACTTCCCACAATCTCATCAAAGTCTCGGACAGATCTTTGAGCTCGCCGAACCTCAAGGTAAGCACGGGCAACTCAACTATGACCTCGAAAAGCGAAAGCGAGAACACTATGGGAACAGTCGGAAACCGCACAAGAGTCAACACTACGATTTCAGCGAAGGAAGAGACCGTGCAACGACTGGCCAAAGCGCCAGTTGCCAACATCGGCGATGTGATGCAACGTCTCTACTCATTCGACGCTGGACTCGTCCCACTCAACTCGCATCGTCTGTGCGGCCCCGCATTTACGATTCGAGTTCCGACAGGAGACAACCTGTATCTACACCACGCGATGGACATGCTCTCTACGGGGGAAGTGCTCGTCGTTGCGGCGGAGGGGAGTAGCCGAAGGGCGATCACAGGTGAACTCATGCTTCAGTACATGGCCACGAAGAACATTGGTGGTGTCGTGGTCGACGGCTATGTGCGAGACCTCGACTACATCAAAACCACCTGCCCCTACCCAGTATATGCACGGGGGACCAATCCCAATGGTCCGTACAAGAACGGCCCAGGCGAGATCAACTACCCAGTTGCCATCGGTGGTGTCGTCGTCAATCCCGGCGACATCATTGTCGGCGACGTTGACGGATTGGCAGTTGTCCCGGTCGCTGAGGCCGAAGCGGTCGCGAATGAAGTTGAAGCGGTCATGGCTAAAGAAGCCTCGATCATCGAGAACATCACTACCAAGAGTGAATTCAACCGTCCATGGGTCGCAGAGCAGATGAGCCGCATCGGCGCGGTCCACATCTGATCGGTAAATCAACAACACACAACCGGAGGAACATCTTGAAGAACTCACGACTTGCCACAGTCATCGCAGGAATATCGACACTGGGACTTACTCTCACAGCATGCGGAAACAGCGACCCCGAAAGCGCTGACTCGTTCCCGTCGGAACCTATTGAAGTTATTGTCGGCTTTGCTGCTGGAGGTGGCACCGACCTCGGTGCCCGTCAGCTCATGCCGTTGGTTGAAGACGAGCTCGGCGATGGCGCACGGCTTCAGGTCGTTAACCAGCCAGGAGCAGGCGGTTGGGTGGGCTGGGAAGCTGCCTTGTCCGAGAACCCGGATGGTTACACCCTTACATACTTGAATACTCCAAATCTGCAGTCGGGATATCTCAACCCTGAGCTCGGCCGTGACAACACTCCAGATGATTTCACTTTGATCGCGAATCAAGTCACTGATCCAGGTGCTATTTCAATCCGTACCAATGAGGACAGGTTCACGGACCTCGAGTCCCTCATTGAATACGCCCAGGAAAACGAGCTGACGACGACGTCGACTGGGGTGGGAAGTGATGATCATATCGCCGCGCTGCAATTGAACCAGGAACTTGGTACCAAGTTCAAAATCGTCCACACTGAAGGCGCCTCCGAAGGAATGGCATCATTCCTTGGTGGGCACATCGACGTTCTCATTAATAACGTTGGCGAAGCCTTTCAAGCCCATGATCAAGGCGAACTGAAGACTGTCGCGGTCGCGGCAGATGAACGTTCCGAGTTCATGCCGGACGTGACAACCCTGGAAGAAGCTGGCTTCGGACCCATCTACAGCAGTTCCTCACGTGGGATTGGCGCACCTAGCGACATGCCAGCAGAGATTCACCAGAAGCTGGTAGACGCCTTCCAGTCTGCAATCGAGTCCGAAGAACACAAGGAGTTGATGGGCGAGCAGGGACTGGCGATCAATTACCTCGGACCTGATGACTACAAACAGCTGATGATCGAAGAAGATGAGAAGATCAGAGGCCTCATGGACCTCCTCGGCTGGAGCTGACTCCATGAGGGACAGAATTAGCTATATCGGAATCGCCGGGGTGATTGTCGGAACGATCATACTTTTCAGCGTGTCCGGTCTTCCGAACTTGTCGGCCCTTTTTCCACGCACAATCGCTTGGGTGCTCATCGTCATCGGGGTCATCGAGATGATCCGAAACTTCGTTGTCGGTACAAGAGACGCAAGGGACGCCAAAGTCATCGAACGCGACCAGTCTGACTATCAGGAGCCCATCGCTGGCGATTTCGACGAGGCAGACGCCGACTCCAGAGGCCCTATCAAGCCGGTAATTATCTTTGCTGTCGTCACTATCGCCTACGTCGCACTTATTCCGGTTGTCGGATTCTACGTAATGACCTTGGCATTCCTAACCGGTCTCATGTTGGCCTTGGGTATTCGAAATGTGCTCCTCTATCTCGGCGTACCGGTCATTCTCACCGCCATTATCTACCTGACATTCACAATGCAACTGAGCGTTCCGCTCCCCGAAGGAGTTCTGTTGTGAATACGTCAGTAAACACACCCGCAGGGGGTTATGTCCATGTTCGTTGATGTCATCGGCGAAGTTTTCCAACCCGCCAGCTTGATCGCGATCCTCTTGGGCACCGTCATTGGTGTTGTCATTGGAGCATTGCCCGGTCTCTCGGCCACAATGGCGATCGCCCTGCTTATTCCAGTCACGTTCCTCATGGAACCGATTCCCGGAATCATCCTGCTCGTCACGGTATATACCGCTGGCGTGTACGGAGGATCGATCTCGGCAATCTTGCTCTATACACCAGGTACACCCGCAAATGCGGCGGCGAGCCTCGACGGGTATCCGCTCACTAAACAAGGTCTGGGGTATCGGGCGATAATCATTGCCACGGTCTCTTCGATGGCGGGCGGAATACTGAGCGCTATCGCGCTGGTTCTATTTGCTCCTCTTCTGTCACGGATCTCGTTGGTCTTTGGCCCGCAAGAGTACTTTTGGGTTGCGATCTTCGGGCTTACTATTATCGGAGGCCTGGCTGGAAACTCGCTACTCAAGGGGATCATCGCTGCCCTACTGGGTCTTTCCTTAAGCTTTGTTGGCATTGACAACATGGTCGGCACTCAGCGCCTGACATTTGGCGTTCAAGGGCTCCAATCCGGGGTGCAGATGATCCCGGCCATGATTGGGCTCTTCGCGGTTGCTCAACTGGTGGTCCTATTGCGTCAGCCGCATGACAGCTCCAAGAAGATCCCCAAGCAGGAGACGAGTCTGCGAAAATCCAATCTCAGCTTCATAGAATGGATACGCATCAGTCCGACCATTATCAAGTCAGGAGTCATCGGCACAGGCGTTGGCGTCCTCCCCGGGGCCGGCGGTGATATCGCTTCATGGATCGCTTATAACGAAGCGAAGCGAGCGAGCAAAACCCCGGAGAAGTTCGGAACGGGACACTATCCGGCAATTGCTGCACCTGAATCATCCAACAATGCAGTTGTTGGCGGCGCGCTCATCCCCACCTTGACTCTGGGGATTCCGGGCAGTACCGCGACGGCAATCCTCCTCGGAGGACTGATCATGAAGGGGCTAGTGCCGGGTCACGAGCTCTTTACTCGTAATGCCGTTGAGACGTATTCGATCATTGCTGGCTTCATGATCGGCACAATCCTCATGGGTATCGTTGGATTGCTTCTCGCCCGCTATGTCGTCAAGGTCGCTGACGCGCCAGTTGCTGTTCTGGTCGCTGTAATCATTGCTCTGTCGGTGCTCGGGGCGTATGCAATCCGCAACTCAATGTTTGATGTCGTCATGATGTTGGTGTTTGGTCTCATCGGCTACGGACTCCGCGTCCTGAATATCAGCGCTGCGCCGGTGATTCTTGGGCTGATCCTCGGTCCGATTGCCGAACGCGGATTCCGGCAGACAATGACGATTGTCGGGGACGAGAATATTTGGCTTTCCTTCCTTACGCGTCCGATCAGCGTCGTCCTCATCGTCCTGATCCTTGGAACCTTGCTGTTCCCGATAATCAACAAATGGCGTTCGTCATCGAGAGCCAAGCGCGTCCAAGCTAAGTCCTCAATTCTGACGCACAACTGAGAAAGCAGGAAGCATGGCGACTGTTGGAATTCTTGGCGCCGGCATGGTCGGCAGTACCTGGTTGCGTGGCATCCCGTGGAATGAGATAGGAATGCGGCCATTGGTCTATGAACCCGCAGAAGTAGACCTGCAGCCATTCGACCGCGTAGCCGACCCGTCTGAGCTTAGGGATTGCGATCTTGTTCTCGTCTTTGTCAGTGGCGGTATCGCCGATAAGGTTATCCGCACGGCTTTCGGAAAATACGGCGAAGTCGGACCGCGAGAAATTCTCGACTTCACGTCCAACGGTCCGGACGGTAAGAAAGCAACTGCGGAATGGTGCAACGATCATGGCAGTAGCTATGTCGACGTCACTATTCTCGGCGCCATCGCCGCTGGAGGGCTAAAAACCCCTCTGGCGATCGCTGGCACGCCATCTGAAGCAGCCGGTGCGTTGATCAACGCGAGCGGTGCGTCGCAACTCAAGATGGAAGGCGCAGAGGCCGGAGCAGCGGCCCGTATTAAGCTGGTGCGCTCCATCGTGACCAAAGGACTCGAAGTGCTCGCCTGTGAGGCTCAAATCATTGCCGATGAGTTCAACATGGGACCGGACTACACGCGCGTTTTCGAAGACTTCGACACCGGACGATTTACCACCATCATGAACAGCATGGTGCAAACCCACCCGGACCACCGGGAGCGTCGTGGCAAAGAGGTCCGTGAATTGCTATCCATGATCGGCGCTGATGGGCGGCAGAGCGCCCTTCTTGATGCGGTTGCGAAAAACTACGAACTCGGAGCATTCCGTCCCGTGGAGTAGCCACGGAACTCAGGCATCGGGTCGTCCACCACACGCAAGAGATGTTCATGTACGTGATTGGTGCCACCGTTGGTGCTCATCGTCGCGTATACGAATGCCCGACACATACTTCACCCTGCTCGAATGAGCCAGTCTTGCAGAAAGGACTATCTAATACTATGGCGAAGGTCTACATTACCGATCCGATCGCTCCGGAGATTTACGCCGACCTCGAATCGAGGCACACTGTGTACCGTGCCTATGGCGAGGAGGCCAAGTCTTGGCACGAGGTCGCCCCGGAGATTGACGCTGCTCTAGTTCGATCAGAGAACATAACCGCCGACATGATCGATGCGGCGCCTAGATTGCGTATCATCGCTCGGCATGGCGTTGGCTTCGACAACGTCGACCTGGAGACCGCAGCGGCGCGAAATATTTGGGTGACCACGACGCCGGGTGCAAACGCTGCCGCCGTGGCTGAGCATGTCTTCGCTCTCGTGCTCAGCGCAGCACGACGAATCGTCGAAGGATCCTGCGCCGTTGTGGACGGCGAATGGCATTCTGCCAAGCCCCGGCTCCTCGGTCGCCAATTACATGGCAGGACCATCGGCATTATTGGATATGGCCAGATCGGTCAACGGGTCGCAACCATTGCACGCGGCTTTGGCATGTCACTCGTTGTCGTTGACCCATTTCTTGTGGCCTCCGATATCGTCGAGGACGATGTGCGGCTTACTCATTTGGACGATCTCCTTGAGTCTTCCGATGTCGTCACGCTTCACGTGCCTCTTACGCCCGAAACGTGGCACATGATCAACGCAGATGCCTTGGCCAAGCTCAAGGATGGGGCGATCCTTGTGAACACCAGTCGCGGAGGCCTAATTGACGACGCTGCCCTAGAAAACGAAATTAGAAGTGAGCGACTCAGTGCTGGCTTGGACGTCATCGAAGGAGAAGCGGTAAATATGAACGCTCCGCTTCCGCACTCGCGCATTGACGTTGACCTTCGCGGGCTCGTTGTGACTCCACACATCGCAGGACAGTCTGATCAGTCGATGATCGACGTAGGCAATGCTGCGGTGGCATGCATCGAAGAGGCTCTGACAGGACGAAAACCGAAGCATGCGGTGAACCTTGAAGCAAGTAACAGCTAGGCGGTCTCGTCCGGAGTCGCAGGACCTCGTGGTTAGCGGGCGCGGCGGGAGGCGCCGGCGCGCGGATGGGGCAGAGTGATCGCCCGGATGGAGGCGCCGCGGTCGTAGAGCTCCTGGCTGATCACCGGGTTCAGCTGGCGATCCGGGAACACGGCGCTGAGGATCTCGAAGGCCTCGTCGTCGTGAGGGTCAATAAACCGCGGGGCGAGCAGCATCGAGTTCAGCGGGCGCAGGTCCACGTAGGACCACGCCACCGGGCCGATGCCATCGGAATGCGTCTGCGGAGCGGGCACGCGGACCACCTCGATGCGGCGCCCCTTGGCGTCGCGGGCCTGGTTGAGCAGCCGCTCGGCCTCCACGGAAATCTGGTGGTCCGGGTGGCTCGGGTCGGACTGCCAGTGCAGTAACACCGCGCCGGGCTCGATGAAGGTGACCAGCTGGTCCACGTGGCCGCCGATGCCCTTGGCGCTGCCGCGGGTGAGCCCGCGGGGCAGCCAGATGATGTTCTCGATGTCGGTGAGGCGCTTCAGCTCGCGCTCGACGGTGGCGGCGGACCAGCCCGGGTTGCGGCGCGGGTCGGTGAGAATGGCAGCGGACGCGATCGCGGTACCGTCGCCATCGCTGATCCAGGCGCCGCCCTCGTTCACCATCATGGACATGGAGCGCGGCAGGGGAGCGTTCCCCGCACCCATCAGTTCGGCCAGGGTGCCGTTGGCGACGTCGTCGAGCTTGTACTCCACGCCGGTGCGCCGGCCGAACCCGTTGAAGGTCCAGTCGATCATGCCCACTGGGCGGCGGTGGCCGTTCTTCGACGCCAATCCGAGCCCGAAGGTGGGTCCGGTCCGACCCAGCTGGGCGTTGTTGATCGGCACCGTGAGGTACGGGATGGACGTGTCCACGTAGGTGTGCAGGATCTCCCGGTCGGCGGGATCCACCACCAGGGAGACGGGGAGCTCATCGTTGATGGTGTGAATGATGCGGGCCCAAGCGCGGCGTGCGGAAGAGAGTTGCCAGGAGGTGGCGGTGTTGACCGACTGGGCCGGAGGGAACGCGATCCAAACGCGCTCCTGGGGAGCCGTTTCAGCTGGGACATGCCAGTACCCAGCGGATGGACTCATAGGTCGACTCACCCTCCCGGCGGCTGGATTGAAAGACTACCCACCTATTCTACCTAGTCGGCGCAACACTCGATACCTGCACCGGAACACGATCCGATAACGGGCGTATAGTGGACGCACGACGACGTCGTGATAGGTCGTCTGCGGGGCTATAGCTCAGTTGGTAGAGCGTTTCGTTCGCAATGAAAAGGTCAGGGGTTCGATTCCCCTTAGCTCCACCATGTAATGTCCTGGGACATCGTGCAAACGATGTCCCAGGACATTCGTGTTTTCTAGCGACATTCCAGTGGGTCCCGCGCATTTGCTGGGACGCAGAAGTGATGGCTGCGAGGTACTTTCACTCGGGCCTATCGGGACACGCAGGTACTGTACGGAATTCTCGTCGCTGACAGTGTGCTCCGTATTTTCTCGGGCGCATGACGTGGCCGCTTCGGCTCCAGCAACCCCGGTGGCGTTGGTATGCCGCGCCACCAGGGCGGTCGAGTGCGTGTATATACGTGTCGCGTGCCATTGTGCTCGCGGTGGCGTGCTGTCCGGTATTGAAAGCTGGGGCCTTGTGCTGTTGCCTGTCTGGCGAACGATGTCTTAGGACATTAGGTGAAGTATCTCTGTGGCTTCTAGGTGCTCGTCTTGGTGGTGCTGGGGTGCGAAGGATGTCTCAGGACATGGGTGAACGATGTGTTGAGATCACACACCCTTGCCTCCACCACCGGAAGTCCCGGATCATCGGCAACGATGATCCGGGACATTCGTGTTTTCTGGCTACCTTCTCTTTGGTCCCGCACATTTTCTGGTGATGCAGAGATGAGGTCAGCGGGGTGTTTTCACACGGACGTATCGGGGCACGTCGATGCTGGGTGATTTTCTCGTTGCGGACAGTGTTCTCGATATTTTCGCCGGCGCTTGATGCAGCCGCATCGGTTCATGAATCCCACCGTGTCGTTAGTCTGCCGCGTTCCAGGGGGGCGAGCGCGTGTATCTACGTGTCGGGTGCCATCGTGCTCGCGGTGTCGTGCTGTCCGGCGTTGAGGGGCGGGGCTTGTGCTGTTGCCTGCCGGACGAACGATGTCTTAGGACTTTAGGTGAAGGATCTCTGTGGCTTCTAGGTGCTCGTCTTGGTGGTGTTGGGGTGCGAAGGATGTCTCAGGACATGGGTGAACGATGTGTTGAGATCACACACCCTTAGCTCCACCAGTTCGTGAACTACATCTCTTCGTGGGTCTCCGGGTCGCCACCGAACAGGCGCCCGTCGGGCCGGCCGAGCGCGGTGATCGCCGACACCTCGGCGTCGCTCAGGGTGAAGCCCCCGAGGTCGAGGTTCTCGCGCTGCCGCTCCGGGTTGCCCGACTTCGGGATCGGCAGCGAGCCGATCTGCTGGTGCCAGCGCAAGATCACCTGGGCGGGCGTCACCCCGTGCGCCGCGGCCGCCGACGCGACCGGTGCCGATTCCTTTACGGGAGCAGCCTTGCCGAGCGGGCTCCAGGCCTCGGTGACGACGCCGTGCTCGGAGTGGAAGGCGCGCAGCTCCTCCTGCGGGAAGAACGGGTGAAGCTCGACCTGGTTGACCGACGGCATGACGCCGGTCTCCTCGGCGACGCGCGTCAGGTACTCAGCGGTGAAGTTCGAGACCCCGATCGAGCGCACGCGGCCCTCCTCGCGCAGGCGCACCATCGCGCGCCACGCGTCGACGTACTTGTCGACGTTCGGGTTCGGCCAGTGGATCAGGTACAGGTCGAGAACGTCGAGCCCGAGCCGCCCCATCGAGCCGTCGAACGAGCGCAGCGTCTCGTCGTAACCGTGATCGCGGCCCGGCACCTTTGTGGCGACGATGATGTCGTCGCGCGGAACGGGAGTTTCTGCGATGGCGCGACCCACAGCATCTTCGTTGCGGTAGTTCACGGCCGTGTCGATGAGGCAGTAGCCGAGCGAAAGGGCGCTCAGCACCGCGGCCGTTCCCTCCTCGCCGCGCAGCGGGTACGTGCCGAAGCCGATATCGGGCAGGGTCGTTCCGTCGTTCAATTCAGGCATGGATGCACGCTACCGTGCCGCCCTCTGGCCCTGTACAGGGTGCCCAGCCGGGCGTACCATCGGGGGCCATGGAGACCGACAAGGGTCCACGCGTCATCCGCCGAGGCGACGGCGACGTCATCGACGAGGGCGTCGAGGCAACAGCGACAGTGGGCGACGTCGTCGTGAAGCCTCGAGGGCGCTGGCACACCTTCTGGAACGCCGGCGACAACGAGCTACGCGTTCTCGAGATCATCGTGCCGGGCGGGCTCGAGCAGATGTTCCGCCTCTTGGCCGAGCCGGGAGGCGAGTACTCGCCGGAGACGCTTCCTGCCCTGGCGGCCGAATACGGTGCGGAGGTCGACTTCGAGGCGACCATGCCGCTCGTCGAGCGCCACGGGCTCGTGTTCTGAGGCTGCGGCCGGTTTAGTCGCGGCGTGCGTACGACAGCTGCACGAAGCCGTTCTCGAACCGCTTCTCGTTGGTCAGGGTCAGGTCGAGGCGCACGCCGTCGGGAAAGATGGGCAGGCCGCCGCCGATGATCACCGGGCAGAGCATGACCTCGACGACGTCGACGAGGCCCAGGCGAAACGCGTCGGCGGCAAGCGTCGGCCCCTCAATCGTCAGGTCGCCCTCGGATTCCGTACGCAGTCGCTCGACGAGCTCTCGGCTCAGGGCGCGCTCCAGGCGCGTTCGGCTCGTGTCGACCCGATCGAGTGTTCGCGAGAAGACGACCTTCTCGGCCGCAGTCCACGCGGCGGCGAACTCCGCCGAGGCGGGCGAACCCTCGGCATACGTCGGGTCGGTCTCCCACCCGCGCATCGTTTCGTACATTCGCCGCCCGTACAGGAACGTGCTGACGCCCGCGAGGTCGGTAGTAAGTGAGGCGACCGCCTCCTCCGACGGAAACGCCCACGAGAAGTCGCCGTCCGCATCCGTCATATAGCCGTCCAGGGACGCGATGACCGAGTAGATGATGCGTGACGACTTCGCCATGGTGTGCCTCCTCGCGACGAACTTATTGTCGTCAGAGGGCACGGCGCTGTCGAGGGGTGGTCGGTGTCGGCGCACGCGAGTAGCCTCGCGCCATGGCCGCCGACACCCGAGACTCTCTCGACCCGTCACTCACCGCCTGGATGCTCGCCACCGACCCGGCGCTGGCCTGGCAGGTCGAACGCGACCTGCTCGGCGCGCCGGAGGATATGTGGCAGGCCACGCGGGCGCGGGTCGCGACCGATGGGCTAGGGTCGCGGATGCTCGCCCACCAGGACCCCGACGGCCAGTGGGCGGGTGGCGCCTACTTTCCGGGCGGCTTCGACTTTCACGGCCCCGAGGCCGCGCCCGGCGCGGGTCAGCCCTGGACCGCCACGACGTGGTCGCTGAACACCCTGCGCGAGTGGGGTCTCGACGCGTCGGCGCTCGCCGGCACGGCCGAGAAGCTCGACGCGAACAGTCGGTGGGAGTACGACGACCTGCCCTATTGGGGTGGCGAGGTTAACGCGTGCATCAACGGCTTTACGCTCGCCAACGGCGCCTGCCTCGGCGCCGAGGTGTCGGGCATCGCGGACTGGTTCGCCGAGCACCAGCTTGATGACGGCGGCTGGAACTGCGAGTGGGTCGAGGGCTCGACGCGCTCCAGCTTTCACTCGACCCTGAACGCACTGAAGGGCATTCTCGACTGGGAGATCCGCACCGGCGACGACCGCTTGCGCGAGGTGCGGCACCGCGGTGAGCAGTATCTGCTGACGCGGCGCCTGCTGTACCGCGCCTCGACGGGCGAGAAAGTGGGCCCCTGGGTGGACCTCTTCGGCTATCCGTTCCGGCACGTGTACACGGCGCTCAATGCGCTCGACTACCTGCGCCGGGCATTCCTGCATGACGGCGTTCCACCCGATGAGCGCGCCGCCGACGCGGTCGCGATCGTGCGCGATGCCCGCCAGGGCGACGGCACGTGGCTGCAGGGCAGGCGCTATGCGGGCGCCGTGTGGTTCGAGATCGACGTGCCCGTCGGCGAGCCGTCGCCGTGGCTGACGTTCTTCGCGACGCGGGTGCTCGACTGGTGGGCGGCGGCCGACCCCGCAGCCCGGTGAACTCCTGACAGTTCCTGCCACGCGGCGTCGCGTCCGGGTAGTCTGACGGAAACGCTCAGGCCCGGGTTCTGGACTGAAGTGCAACACTCCCCGAGGCGTATGGGAAATCCACCCGGACGTAGCACGGGAGTGTGACACTTGATCGGTTACCACACTGATCAAGAAAGGCCACACTCCCGTGAAACCAGGATACTCCCACCTGAGCCTTGATGAACGCATCGAGATCGAGAAACGATACGACCGGGGCGAATCCGGACGCACCATAGCCGGTGCGCTGTCCCGCAGCCCGGCAACGATTTCGCGGGAACTGGGCCGGGGGAGGTGGCGTCCCTTCCATGAGAACGCTTCCTACACCGTCTACCGCGACCCCGCCTTACACGGCGGTGAGCGCACTCAGGCCCAGTACCGGGCAGCCCGTGCCCACCGTAAAGCTCAGACCCGGGGCGCACGATCGCATCAGCGAACACGGCTGTGCAGCGACGAGGCGATCACCTACCTGATCACCAAACTCCGGGACGGCTGGACCCCAGAGATGATCGCCGGGCGATCGCGCATCGAGTTCCCCGACACCCCAGCTATGCACATGTCACACGAGACGATCTACCGGTTCATCTACGCCCGGCAGAACCGGCATCGCCGCTTGTACGAATACCTGCCCCGCGGGCGGAAGAAGCGCCGCAAACACCACGGGCGCAGGGTCCACTCCTCGAAGATCCCCAACCGGGTTTCGATCCGCCACCGCCCACCCGAGATTGATGCCCGCACCGTGTTCGGCCACTGGGAAGGAGACAGCGTCCTGGGGGTCAAGAGCCGCGGTGATGGCATCCACACTGAGGTCGAACGACACTCCCGGATGATGATGGCCACCAAGGTCGAAGCACTGACCTCCCAGGCAGGCGTCGATGCCCAGAAACGGCCCTTCGGCCCACTGCCGGAACATGCCCGGGTGTCGACCACCATGGACAACGGCACCGAGATGCACCGCCACACCGAGCTGGTCACCGACTATGGCATGGACACCTACTTCGCCGACCCCTACTCCTCTTACCAGCGCGGCACCAACGAGCACCACAACGGCAGGCTGCGCCGCTATTACCCCAAGGGCACTGACTTCAGCCACCTCAGCGAAGCAGAACTCCAAGCCGCTGTCACCGAGATCAATAACCAGCCCCGCAAATGCCTCGGCTGGTTCACTCCCGCAGAAGCCTTCGACGAGCACCTACACTCGGAAACAACCGATCAGTGTTGCACTTCAAATTAAAATTCGGGAGGAACGGCCACCCGATAGTCTGATGATACATTTGCAGGAAAAGCTTTGCCTGCTTTCAGTGTGCTTGACCCGATCGGAGCCCCATGTCGAACACTTCGGTCACCACGCTTCGCGCCCCCGCGGCCGTGCACGCCGCCAGCGTCGACGAGACCTACGCGGCTCTCGCCGTCACGGCCGATGGGTTGAGCGCCGACGAGGCTGCCCGCCGACTCGAGAGGGTTGGCCCGAACCGTTTGCCCGAGAAGGCACCCGACCCGGCGTGGAAGCGCCTGCTGCGGCACTTCAACGACGTTCTTATCTACGTGCTGCTCGCGGCCGCCGTGCTGAAGGCGTTCCTGCTCGAGTGGGTCGACGTGGGCGTCATCCTCGCGGTCGCCATCATCAACGCGTTGATCGGCTTCATTCAAGAGGGTCGCGCCCAGCGCGCCCTCGACGGCCTGCGCAGCATGCTGTCGGTGCGCGCTCAGGTGCGCCGCGACGGCGAGTGGGTCGGCACGAACGCCGAGAACCTCGTGCCCGGCGATGTGGTGCGTGTGAAGTCGGGTGACCGCATCCCGGCCGACATCCGCATCACTCACTCCACCGAGCTGCGCGTCGAAGAGGCGGGCCTGACGGGCGAGTCTGAGCCCGTCACGAAGAGCGCCGACCCGGTCGACAAGGCCTCGGGCATCGGTGACCGCACGTCGATCGGCCACTCCGGCAGCCTCGTCGTCAGCGGCCGCGGCACCGGTGTCGTCGTCGCGACCGGCGCCGAGACCGAGATCGGTCGCATCAACACGATGATCGAATCGGTCGAGCAACTGTCGACCCCGCTTGAGCGCAAGATTCACCGCTTCAGCGTTCTGCTGGCTCGCATCATCTTGACCGTTGCGGTGCTGCTGACCGTGTTCGGCTTTGCGGTGCACGACTACCCCGTGCCCCTGTTGCTGACCGTCGCGGTGGCTTTCGCGGTCGCGGCGATCCCCGAGGGCCTGCCCGCCATCGTGACCATCACGCTCTCGTTAGGCGTGCAGGCGATGGCTCGCCGCAACGCGATCACCCGCCGGCTCACGTCCGTCGAGACCCTCGGATCCGTCACCGTCATCTGCTCGGACAAGACGGGCACGCTCACAAAGAACGAGATGACCGTTGAGCGGGTCGTGACATCCGAGGCCACCTACGACGTTGACGGAACGGGATACGACCCGAGCGGAGGCATCCGCCGCGACGGCGCTGAGGTCGACGCCACCAGAGAGGATGCTCTGCGCCAGTTGATCACGGTCATGGCCGTTGCCAACGACTCGGGCCTCCGAGAGAAAGCTGGCGCGTGGTCGATCGTCGGCGAGCCGACCGAGGGCGCCCTCGTCACGCTCGCGCACAAGGCGCAGGCCGTTCCCGAGGGGTTCGAGCGCCTCGCGGCTGTTCCCTTTGAGTCAGAGCACAAGCTGATGGCGACCCTCGACCGCGGCCTCGACGGCGACGTCACGGTGCACGTGAAGGGGGCGCCCGATCGGGTGCTCGACCGCTGCGTCGCACAGCTCGGGGCGAACGGCGACACTGAGCCGCTCGACGTCGACTTCTGGCGCGAGCGCATCGCCGAGCTCAGCGCTGATGGCCTGCGGGTGCTGGCGGCGGCGCAGCGTGCCGCCGAACCCGACACGAGCGACCTCGCGCTCGCGCACCTCGACGACGACCTCGTCTTCGTTGGCGTCGTCGGCATCCTCGACCCGCCTCGCCCCGAGGCGATTGAGGCGATCGACGACGCGAAGCGAGCCGGAATACGCGTGAAGATGATCACGGGAGACCACGCCGGAACGGCGACGGCGATCGGCCGCCAGATGGGCATCATCGACCCCGACGACGACCACGCCGACGAGGCCATCACCGGTGCCGAACTCGACGCCGCCAGTGACGATGAGCTGCGCGACATCGTGCAGCGGTACGACACGTTCGCCCGGGTGAGCCCCGAGCACAAGCTGCGCATCGTCGAGGCGCTCCAGGCGCACAACGAGGTCGTCGCCATGACCGGCGACGGCATCAACGACGCGCCCGCTCTGCGCCGCGCAGACGTTGGCGTGGCCATGGGCATCAAGGGCACCGAGGCGACCAAGGAAGCCGCCGAGATCGTGCTCGCCGACGACAACTTCGCCACGATTGCGCGCGCGGTCGAGGAGGGCCGGCGCACCTTCGACAACATCGTGAAGTCGGTTGTGTTCCTGCTGCCGACGAACGGCGCGCAGTCGCTCGTGCTGCTGGTCGCCGTGCTGCTCGGCCTGTCGATCCCGCTCGCCCCGGTGCAGATCCTGTGGGTCAACCTCATCGCGGCCGTCACCCTGTCACTCGCCCTCGCGTTCGAACCGGCCGAGGCCGACGTCATGAAGCGCGCACCGCGCATCCCGGACAGCCCGATCGTCGGCGCGGCCCACCTGATCCAGATCGCACTCGCCTCGCTGCTCATCGGCGGGGGAACCCTTGCCATGTATTACCTCGCGCGTGGACAGGGCGTCGACGACCCGCAGGCGCAGAGCCTCGCCGTGACCACCCTTGCGGTCGCGCAGATCGGCTACCTGCTGACGTGCCGCAACCTGCGGGGGGCAACGGTGTCGCCAGCCCAGTGGTTCTCGAATCCCATCGTGTGGCTGTCGATCGGCGGACTGCTCGTGCTGCAGGCGCTGTTCGTGTACGCGCCGTTCATGAACACCCTGTTCGGCTCGGCCCCCCTGCCCGCCAGCTCGTGGGCGCTCGCGTTCGCGATCGCGGCCGCCGTGTACGTCGCCATCGAGGTGACGAAGGCGATCACGCGCCGACTCATGCCCGAGGCGGCACCGCGATGACGGACACCCTGTGAGCGCCGCGGTCAGTGTCGCCCTGATCGTGGCGGCCTTCATCCTGTTTGCCTGCATCCTGGCGGGGCTGTGGCGCGCCGTTGCGGGCCCGACGATCGAAGACCGGCTCACCGCGTTCGTGCTGTTGGGCGCGGGCGGTGCCGCCCTGTTCATCGTGCTCGCGGCGATCGCCGACCTGCCGGCCCTGCGTGACATCGCGATCGTCGTCGTCGGCCTGGCCACCATCGTCGCGGTCGTGTTCACTCGGCGGTCGGTGCGCTGATGGTCATCGTCGACGTGCTCGTCATCACCCTGCTCGCGGCGGGTGTCTTCTTCGTTGTCGCGGGCACGGTGGGGCTGCTGCGCTTCCCCGACCTCGCGAGCCGCTTGCACGCGGTGTCGAAGGCCGACGTCCTCGGCCTCGGACTCATCGCCACCGCGCTCGCCCTGCACCTTCTCATCACCGAACCGGGATGGGCAGCGGTCGGCGTGGTGGCGAAGCTGGCCCTCATCTGGATTCTCGCCCTCATCGGCACCGCCGCGAACGCCTACCTCATGGCGGGCAGCAGGCGGCGGGCCGAGGTAGAGACGGAGGAGGAGCCGTGACGGTCATCGCCTTCTCCGACGTCGACGTGCTCGACGTGCTCGTCGTGGCGGCCGTCGCCGTCACCGCGATACTCGCCATCGCGATTCCTCGCCGGGTCGGCGCGACCATCGCCTTCCTCGTCTTCGGCCTGCTGCTCGCGCTGCTCTGGGCACGTGTCGCCGCGCCCGACGTGGCGATCGCCGAGGCGGCGCTCGGCGGTGGGGTGGCGGGGGCGCTGCTGGTCGATGCACTTCACCGGCGACAGCCCGCGCAGCCGAAGCGCGACCATCGTCGCGCGGTGGCGATCACGGCGGTCGGCGCCGCGCTCGGTGCGGTGACGTTCGCCGCCCTTGCGACCGTGCTGTCGCGTCTCACGGCGGAGCCCGCCGACCTCGGGCCGCTCGCCCTGGAGGCCGTCGAGCGCAGCGGCGTGAGCCACCCCATCACCGCGGTGCTGTTGAACTTCCGCAACCTCGACACGCTGCTCGAGATCGCGGTCGTCGTGTTCGCCGCGGTGGGTGCCGCGGCGCTGTCGCGTGACCGCATCCGCACCGTGACCGACCCGGGCCCGGTTCGGCGCGTCATCGCCGTCATCATCGTGCCGGCTCTCGTGCTGCTCGCCGCCTGGCTGCTCGTGGCCGGAACCAGTGAGCCCGGCGGAGCCTTCCAGGCCGGTGCCGTGCTCGGTGCCGCGCTCATCATCGCCCACCTGTGCGGGGTGCGCGCCGCCCGCGCGGCCGGAGGGCGCGCGCTCGTGCTCGTCGTGGCGGGCCTGCTGGCGTTCATCCTGCTCGGCGGCATCGGGCTCGCGGTGACGGGAACGTGGCTCGCGCTCGACCTCAGCTGGGCGTTCGCGGCCATTCTCTCCATCGAGACCCTGCTCACCGTCAGCATCGGGGTCGCGCTCGCCATGCTCTTCCTGGCCGCCGGCTCGCGCGACGATGCGGCGGCCGCCGACAGCGCGGCAGCCGCCCCAGCCCTGGGGGGTGCCGCGTGACCACCCTGCAGCTGTTTATGTATGCCGGTGCGTTCATCCTCGTGGTGGGGGTTGCCGCGACCCTGCTGGTACGCGACCTGATTCGCCGCCTGATCGCCCTCAACGTCGCCTCTGGGGGCGTCATGCTGCTGTGGTTGGCGCTCGCCGATCGCGGCGACGGCGAGCCCGACCCCGTGCCGCAAGCCCTCGTGCTCACGGGCATCGTCGTCATGGCGGCCGTCACGGGCATCGCCATCGTGCTGGCGCGACGGGTCGAGCAGCTCGACGACGACCTCGAGGAGGTCGAGCAGTGATGTCGGCCGCAGCCCTCGTGCTCGCGCCCGTCTTTCTGCCCCTCGCGGTCGGCGCGCTGTCGGCCGTGCTGCCTCGGCGAGCGGCGGCGACGCTGACGGTCATCGCGGCCGCCGCCACGCTGATGGTCGCCGTGTTGCTGGGCATCGCCGTGCTCGACGCGGGCCCCGTGCGGCTGGAGGTGGCTGGCTGGGCGCCGCCCGTCGGAATCCTTCTCGCCGCGGACGGGCTCTCGGTCGTCATGATCGGCCTGTCGGCAACCGCGGTGCTGGCTGCTGCGCTCGTTGCCGCCGCCGACGACCACTTCGCGGGAGGGCACGCGTTCTGGCCGCTCGTTGGTGCGGCGGCCGCGGCCGTCAACGGCGTCTTTGTCGCGCGCGACGTGTTCACCGCCTTCGTGCTGTTGGAGCTGTTGACCATCGCATCCGTCGCGCTTGTCGCCCTGGGGGGAGCGCGATCGGCCGCAGCCGCCCTGCGCTACCTCTTCGTTGCCGTGACCGGCTCGCTGTTCTTCCTGCTCGCGGTCGCCCTCACGTACGGGCACACCGGCACCGTCGACCTGGCGCAGGCCGCCGAGCGCGCCGATGACACCGTCATCGTCGGGGCCATCATCGCGCTCACCGTGGTTGGCATGGCCGCGAAGACGGCGCTGTTCCCGTTGCACTCGTGGCTGCCGGCCGCCCACCCCGCTGCCCCGACGGCGGTCAGTGCGCTGCTCTCGGCGCTCGTGATCAAGGCGTCGATTGTGATCCTGTGGCGCATCGTCGAGTACTTCGGCCCGCTCACCGACCTCGCCGCTCCGCTCGCGACCGCCGTGGGCGTAGCGGGCGCCGCCGCCGTGCTGTGGGGCGGGGTGCTCGCGCTGCGACGCGACCGCCTGAAGTCGATCATCGCCTACTCGACGGTCGCCCAAGTCGGGTACATGGTGCTGCTGGTGCCGCTCGTGTTCACCGCGAGCGACCCGCAAGTGGCCTGGATCGGCGGCATTCTGATCACTCTGGCTCACGGCGTCGCGAAGGCCGCCATGTTCCTCGCCGCCGGAGCGCTCGCCGCCGCGGCCGGCACCGGTCGGCTCGACGGGCTCGAGGGCACCATCAGCCGCATGCCGTGGACGGTCGCCGCGATCGGGCTCGCCGGCGTCAGCCTCGCGGGGCTTCCGCCCACGCTCGGCTTCGTCGGCAAATGGATGCTCGTGCAAGCCTCGCTCGACGCGGGCGCCTGGTGGTGGCTGGCTCTGCTCCTCGGCGGCGGGCTGCTGACCTTCGCCTACACGGCGCGCATGCTGCGAGCCACCTTCAACCCGCCCGGTGACTTCTCGGGCGCCCGCGAGCTCACCCGGCCCGCGCGCACCGTGGCCATCGTGCCGCTGGCGCTCGCCGCCCTGTCGGTGGTGCTCGGTCTCATTCCGTGGCTGCTCATTGATGTTCTGAGTGCTGCGCCGATGGGAGGTGGCGCATGAACGATGACACGGTTACCGTGATGAGCGCGCTGCCGGTCGTGCTTCTGCTGACGTCGCTCGTGCCGGCGATGCTGATCTTCGCGCTGCGCGAGAAGCGGACGGTACTGCGCACCACCCTGAACCTCGCCGGCGCGATCGCGAAGGTTGTGCTCGTGATCGTGCTGATTCCGCGCGTCGTGGCGGGCGAGGAGCTACGCGCCGAGTTCACGTGGATTCCCGGGCTCGACATCGTATTCGTCACCGACACGTTCTCGCTGTTCTTCGTCGCGCTCTCGGCGGGCCTGTGGTTGGCGACGACGATCTACGCCGTCGGCTACCTGGAGGGCTCGCCCAACCGCAGCCGGTTCTTCGGCTTCTTCAGCCTGTGCGTCACGGCCACGGTCGGTATCGCCCTGGCCGGCAACCTGCTTACTTTCCTGATCTTCTTCGAGCTGTTGACGCTCGTCACGTACCCGCTGGTGGCGCACCGCGGAACGCGGGCGGCCCTGCGCGGCGCCCGCATCTACCTCGCGTACACGCTCGGCGGCGGCGTCGCCCTGCTGCTCGGCGTCGCCTGGCTGACCCTCGAGGTTGGGCCGGTCGAGTTCCGTGCCGGCGGTATCCCCGAGGTGGCGGAATTCGCCGCCCGCGACCCGCTCACCGCGACGGTGATCGGCGCGGTGTTGTTGCTCGGCGTCGGCGTGAAGGCCGCGCTGTTCCCGCTGCACGGTTGGCTACCGATTGCCATGGTGGCCCCCGCGCCGGTGAGCGCCCTGCTGCACGCGGTGGCCGTGGTGAAGGCCGGCGCCTTCGGAATCATCCGCATCGTCGAGGACGTTTTCGGCCTGGCCCTGTTCGCCGAGCTCGGGATGCTGCAGGCGCTCGCCGTCGTCGCCTCCGTCACGATCGTCTACGGGTCCGTCCGCGCGCTCGCGCAGGACGACCTGAAGAAGCGCCTCGCATATTCGACGGTGTCGCAGGTGTCGTACATCGCGCTCGGCGCGGCGCTGCTGTCGCCGATCGCCACCGCCGGGGCGATCGTGCACATGGTCAACCAGGGCTTCATGAAGATCACGCTGTTCTTCTGCGCCGGCCTGTTCGCCGAAGAGCTCAAGCTGTCAAAGGTCAGCCAGCTCGCCGGGGTCGGCCGACGGATGCCCGTCACGAGCGCCGCTTTCACCATCGCCGCGCTCGGCATGATCGGGCTGCCGCCGTTCGCCGGCTTCATCTCGAAGTGGGCGCTCGGGCTCGGTGGGCTCGACGCGGGCCAGCCGTGGGTGATCGCCGTGCTGCTGACCAGCACGGTGTTGAATGCCGCCTACTTCCTGCCGATCATCGCGACCATCTGGACGTCGCCGCGATCAGAGTCGGAGGGCAGCGATGAGGGCACGTTCCCGGTACCCGCCCGGCGTTCGGGCTGGGAGGCGCCCGCGAGCCTCCTGCTGCCCGCGGTCGCGACCGCGCTCTTCGTCATCCTGTTTGGCGTCGCCGCCGGCTGGGGCTACTCGCCCTGGGTTCTCGCGCAGATCGTGGGGGAGGGAGCATGGCCGTGATGTGGACTCTCTCCTTCGTCGTCCCGCTTCTGGTGGCGGCGACGATCGCCGCGCTGAGTCTCGGGGCGGGCGAGGCGCGTGCCCGCGCCCGCGAGCTCGTCGTGCAGTACGCGTGGCTCGCGGTCGTGCCGACGGGCATCGTCGCGAGCCTCGACGACGGCGCGCTGAAAACGGTCGACTGGATGCTGTTCGGCACCGCGATCCGCCTCGATGAGGTGGGGCGCCCGCTCGTGCTGCTCGCGGTCATCCTGTACGGCATCGCGCTGGCGTTCGTGCCACGGTCGATCTCCGAGCGCCCCGCCGGGCTGAACGGCTTCCTGCTGCTGTGCTTCACCGCGAACGTGGGGGTCTTCGTTGCGGCGAACCTCGTCACGTTCTACCTCGTGTTCGCCGCCATGAGCTTCCTCGGCTACGCGATCGTCGTGCACGACCGCACGACCTCGGCGCGCCGGGCCGGCGCGGTGTACCTCGTGATGACGGTGTTTGGGGAGTCGGCCGTGCTGGGCGCATTCCTGCTCATCGCGTCCGAGGGCGTCACCGACGTTATCAGCGTGCCTGCGGCGGTCGCCGCATCAGACGCTCGAGACGTCATCGTGGCGCTGCTCATCATCGGCTTCGGGGTGAAGGCCGGCATGATTCCGCTGCACGTGTGGTTGCCCCTTGCCCACCCCGCCGCGCCGAGCCCGGCCAGCGCCGTGCTGTCGGGTGTGATGCTCAAAGCGGGAATCATCGGCCTGCTGCGCTTTTTGCCGCTCGGCGAGGGGGCCGCCGAACCGCTCTGGGGCGGTCTGCTCGTCACGCTCGCCCTCGTCGGGGGGCTGCTCGCTGCCGTCGTCGGCGTGCTGCACGACAACCCGAAGGTGATTCTCGCGTACAGCAGCATCGGCCAGATGGGCTTCATTACCGCGCTCATCGGTGCGGCACTGCTCGAGCCGGCGATCGCGCCCGCGGCCATCGCCGCTGCCGTCGTCTACAGCGTCGCCCACGGGCTGATCAAGGGCGCGCTGTTCTTCAGCATCCAGGTGTGGGATCTCAGCCGCGCCCCCACGTGGGCTGTCGTCGTGCCCCAGACCGTGGCCGCGCTGGGCCTTGCCGGAGCGCCGCTGACGGCGGGCTTCATCGCCAAGTACGTGTCGAAAGAGTCGCTCGGAGACGTCGCATTGCCCGGCCTTCCGGTGGTCGCGCTCGCCGACATCCTCCCGTGGTTTGCCGTCGGGTCAACCGTGCTGCTCGCCCGATTCGCCATCGCCATGAGCCGCCGAACGCGCCGCCGCACCGCCGGAAAACCGATCAGCACCGCGGCCTGGGCGGTGCTGGCGCTCGCCGCGGCCGCCCCCGTGTGGTGGCTCGCGACCGGGTTCGCACCCCCGCTCACCGTGCCCGGCTGGTTCTCGCCCGGCCCCGTCGTCGACCAGTCGTGGCCGTTCCTGCTCGGGATCGCCCTCGCGCTGGCCGCGGCCGCGCTCGCGCGTCGGCCGCGATTCCGGGAAGCTCGCCTGCTGCATCCACGCGGAGACATCGTGCCCGAGGGCGACATCGTGGTGCTGCTTGAGCGGGCTGCCGGTGGCACGATGCGGGGCGTGATCCGCGCATCCGGAGTTCTTGGGGCGACGCGCGACGCGCTCGTGGAGCGCGTGCGGCGGGGGCCGTCGGCGATGCTGGCGATCGATGGCCTGCAAGCGCGGCTGGGAAGCTGGGTGATCTCGGGCGCGCTCGCCGCCGCCGCGCTTGCTGCCGCCCTCGTGTTCGTGGCGATGGGCGGAGGGGGAAGCTGATGGTCGTGTCCATCCTGGTTCGCACCGTGGTGATCGCGGCGGCGTGGTGTGCGGTGACCGAACTGCGCCCTTCCGCGCTCGTCTATGCGCTCGCGGCCGTGCCCATCGGAGTAGCCGCGACCTACATGGTGACGGGGCTGCCTAGACGAGGACGCCCGCTCGGATTCAGTCGCGGATTCACGGCGACGGCGGCGAGCCTGCGTTTACTCGGCTGGGTAGCACGCAGCGCCATCGCCGGCGGAGGTGACGTCGCACGCCGGGCGTTGTGGTTGCCGCGCCCCGACGTGGACCCCGCATGGGTGACCCGGCGCACCAGCCTCGCGACGGCTGCCGGGCGTGTAACCCTGGCGCTCGCCACCAACCTGACACCCGGCACGCTCAGCGCGCGCATCGACGGGGACGAGCTGGAGATTCACGTCATCACGACGGAGCTCGACCTGGACGCGGCGCTCGCCGCGCTCGAAACCCGCATCGCCGCCATCGAACGGGCGGTGAGTGTGGACACGAGGTTTTCTCGTCGCTGATATCCTCGATGGATGCGCCTCGCGGACGACCCTGATCGAGCCGTCGTCGCATGATGGGGCCCGCTCGGCTGCGCAGTCGCGCCGGACTCGCGACGGCGATCGCCATCGTCGTGGCGCTCGCCGCGGGACTGTTCGCCGCGGTCGCCGCCGTGGCCTCCGCGACCGTCGTCGAAGGCGCGCGCGCTGCCATCGGTGAGGCGCGCGGCGCTGGCCCCGTCGTCCGGGTCGCGATCCGGTGGGCCGGGCAACAGCCCGCCGACGCCGCCGCGGCTGCGGTTGCGGCCGCCGAGCAAGACGACGCGGTGCGCGAGGCGCTTGCGGCGACCATGCCGGAGGCCGCGCTGGAGGCCGCATCGAGCATCCGCAGTGAGCCGCTGGCGATCGACGGCCTGTCGGCGCAGTTGGTCCTGCGCAGCGACGCCGCCCTGGCCGACCGTTCCCAGCTGACGGAGGGCGCCTGGTCGGCGAGAGTCGACGAGGCCGCGCTGCACGCCGGCGCGGCCGCGGCGCTCGACCTCCAGGTGGGCGACGTCATCACGCTCCCGGGGCGAGGGGATGCCCCCGTGACCGTGCGCGTCACGGGGCTGTGGGAGCCCCTCGACGGACGCGACCCCGCGTGGGCGGGTGACCCGATCGCCGATCGCGGTGCCGACGGCATCACGGCCGGGCCGCTCGTTGTCGACGAGTCGCTGTGGCGTGACCTCGCGACGCGGCCCATCGCCGAGTGGGTGGCGGTGCTCGAGCCGAGCCGCGTGTCGGCTGCGGTACTCGACGAGGTCACCGCCACCCTGCCGTTGTTCGCCGGCGTGATCGACGACGACGAGCGCAGCCAGGGCACCGGCATCGTCATGAACGGCGGGCTCGCCGCCACCGTCTCTGAGGTGCAGCGCGCCGCTGCCGGGGTCTCGGCCGTCGTTCCCGTCGCCGTTGCGCTGATCGCCATCGCCGGGCTCACGACCCTGCTTGAGCTGCAGAGGCTGCTCGTCGCAGTGCGCCGCGACGAAACCGTGCTGCTGCGCTCGCGGGGGGCTTCGCCGCGCCGGATCACGACTCATGCGGCCCTCGAGGCCGCCGTCATCGCTGTTCCCGCGGCCGCGCTCGGGGCCGCGGGGGGAGTCTTCGCCGTTCTTGCCGCGTCGCCCGAGCGACAGACCGCGCTCGCGAGCGATCCGGCGCCCATCGTGGCGCTCGCCGCACTCAGCGGCGGGGCCGTCGCCCTCGCTGCCGTGCTGCTCGCGACGATCCTCGCCTGGCGCGGCGCTCGCCGCGCGCTGCGCCGCGACACGCTCAATGACTCGGGTCGGCTGGCGCGCGCCGTTGGGGCGGTCGCACTCGTGCTCGTCGGCGTCGCGGCGGGCGTGGCCGTCAGCCAGTACTGGCTGTACGGCGGCCCGGTTGTGCCCACGGCTGACGGCGGGGCCGCCGTCGATCCTGTCGCCGTGCTCGCCCCGGTGCTCGTTCTTGTCGCCGGAGCGCTGCTCGCCGTCGTTCTCGTCGAGCCCATCGCCCGGCTGCTTGCGCGCACCGCCGACCGAAGCGTCCGCCTTGCTCCGGTGCTCGTGGCGCGGTCACTTGCGCGCTCGGCCGCCATCGTCACAGCGCCCGTTCTCTTGCTCGGCCTCGGTGTGGCCGGAGTGACCATGGCCGCCGCCGTCGACGCCACGACGCGCGACTCAGAACGGGCGGCAAGGGAACTCACTCTCGGCGCCCCACTCGTGGTCACCGGAGGGCTGCTCGATGTGCAGACGCGCAGCGAGCTCGGCGCGCTCGGCGAGCCGATCACTCTGGACGGCATCGACTTTTCGGGTGGGCCCGTCGCGATCGCCGAGTTGACCTTGTCCGGCGCGCGCGGCACGCTCCTGGTCGTCCCGTCCGAGGTGATGCGCTCGACCGTCGCACCTGCGGGTGGGGCCGTCACTCCCGCCGCGCTCGCCGACGCGATTGCGCCGGAGGGTCTGCCAATGCCGGAAATCCCTGAGACAGCGACGCGCATCCGTCTGGACGCGGACGGCGGCATTCTTTCGGCTGTCTATTGGGTGGCGGATGAACGGGGCGGCGTTGCCCGCATCGCCTCCGACGGCGAGGCTGGCGCGCTGCTCCCCGAGGCCGGGTCTGGTGCAGGAACAGGTGACATCAAACGTGGCTAGCCGAGAGGGCTGGCCTGGAAGGATGTCATCATGCCTAAGCCGTTCCCCAAGGAGTTCAGAGATGACGTGATCCGCGTCGCCCAGAACCGTGATCCGGACGTCACCCTCGCGCAGATCGCGAAAGATTTCGGCGTTCATGTCGGGACCCTCGACAAGTGGATGCACCGGGCCCGCATCGAGGGTGGCAAGCAGCCTGGCCAGACACAATCGGAGTCTGCGGAAATCCGTGAACTCCGTAAGCGCAATCGTCTCCTCGAGCAGGAGAACGAGGTGCTGCGTCGCGCAGCGGCATACCTGTCACAGGCTCATCTGCCGGGAAAATGACGCTTCTATGCCCACTGTCAAGCCATGCGAGTCTTCAGCTCTCGGTAGAGGACCGGCAGATGTAGCGTTTCAGGCACCCTCGGATTTCACGTTTGCTCAGCCCTTCGCTTTGTCTTCTGAGCACGTAATCTCGTGTGGTGGGGTCGCAGCTCATCCGGGTGCGAGTGATGACATCAATAGCGCGGTTGAGCTGTCGATCACCGGATCGTGAGAGTCGGTGCCTGGTGGTGTTTCCTGTTGAGGCCGGTAATGGTGCGATGCCTCCAAGTGCTGCGAAGGCAGCTTCTGAACGGATCCGCCCGTGGTGGGAGTAAGCGGTGATGAGAATCGCTCCGGTGACTGGGCCGACCCCTTGGGTCTCTTGGAGTCCAGGAGCCAATTGCTCGGTGAGACGGGCGAGTTCTTCGTGGTTCTTCTCCAGCAAATACGTCTGTTCGAGGACAGTCTTTGCCAGCCGCTTCGCTTCTCGTCGTAGAGGCCCGATGCCAGGATCTTGGCTTATTCGGCTCTTCGTAATTAGGGGTGTAGTAACTGGTGGCGTGGCGATGAGCTGATAGAGGTCGAGGCCTTCCGATGATTGGAGTTACCACACTGCCAATCAGAAAGACCTCGACTTGTTCAACGCTACCTTCAAAGCCCCTGATCTTGATAGCTTCTGTCTGCTGGACCAGCTGGGATTGACCGCGGTTGGCCAGCGTCTGGAGCCCGACGGGGCTGTGCTGGAATGCAGGGTTCCCGAGGAGGACTCTTGGTGCCGGGACTGCGGTGCCGAAGGCCTCCCACGGGACACCGTGCTCAGGAAGCTATCCCATGTGCCGCTGGGATGGCGGCCGACAACTCTCTGGGTCCGGGTCCGCCGGTATCGGTGTGCGGACTGTGCCAGGGTCTGGCGTCAAGACACTTCAACGGTGGCAGCGCCGAGGGGGAAGCTGTCTCGGCACGCGGTGCTGTGGGCGCTGAAATCAGTGGTGATCGACAGGCTCTCCATCGCTCGGATCGCCGCATCTCTGGCGACCTCCTGGCACACCGTCAATACAGCCGTGCTCGAAGCCGGCAGAGAGCTGTTCATCAATGATCCCGCCCGTTTCGACGGCGTCCACGTCGTCGGGGTCGACGAACACTGTTGGCGCCACACCGGCGGTGGCAGTCACTACGTCACCGTGATCATCGACCTGACCCCGATCAGGGACGGCACCGGGGCCTCCCGGCTGCTGGACATGGTCCCGGGCCGGTCGAAGAAGGTCTTCAAAACCTGGCTCGATGACCAGACCAAGGGCTTCCGAGACGGGATTGAGGTGGTGGCCATGGACGGGTTCACCGGCTTCAAGACCGCCACCGCTGAAGAACTCCCCGAAGCGGTAGCGGTGATGGATCCATTTCACGTCGTCGCCTTAGCAGGGGACGCATTGGACCGGACCCGACAGCGCGTCCAACGCGACACTCTGGGCCACCGGGGACGTTCAGGTGACCCGCTCTACGGGGCACGCCGGACCCTGCGTACCGGGGCTGATCTGCTCACCGAGACCCAACACCACCGACTGCAGAAAGTCTTCACCAGCGACGACAACGTCGAGGTCGAAGCGACCTGGAGCATTTACCAAAAGATCGTGGCCGCCTACCGCAACCCCTCGCGGCTGGAGGGGAAGAAGCAGCTGCAGGAAGTCATCGCCTCGCTCAGCCGTGGGGTCCCAAAGCGATTGACCGAGTTGGTCAGCCTGGGTCGAACCTTCAAGCGCCGCGCAACCGACATCCTGGCCTACTTCGACCGCCCCGGTACCTCGAATGGTCCAACTGAAGCGATAAATGGTCGGCTCGAGCACCTGCGCGGGACCGCCCTGGGGTTTCGGAACCTGACTCACTACATCACCCGAGCACTGCTGGACACCGGCGGCTTCAGGCCCTATCTACACTCTTATCTGCGATGAGCCGCTTATTCGCCACTTGGCGATCACCGAGATCTGTTCGTCTTTGGCTGGCGGAGGAACATCAATGCCTAATTCGAAGCTGCGCAGCAAGGCGGTGAGTGCGTTGCGGTTAGCTGTGCGCTGCTGATCGATCAATGACCGGGCGGCCAGAAGCACACGCAGGGTTGCTCGATCGCCGGAAGCACGGGGCTGGGCAAGGGATTCGACATTGATGCCCAGAACGCGCCGTGCAGCAGATTCGGCGTCGATCGTGTCCGATTTTCCGGCATGGGCATGTTCTCGTTTAGGTCCTGGGCGGACCTCGGCGACTTCGATAGAGGCTCTGCGTAGGGAGGCAGTGATGCCTGCACCGTAGGAAGCGGTGCCTTCGACTGCTGCCAGTATGCTGCTGTTGTTCCCGCGCCTTTGGATCCAGCTGATCGCCCGTTCGTTACCGGGCTTTGAGGCGGGAAACTGAGCGCTATCGATGACCGCGCCGGTGCGAGTCTGGATTAGACAGTAGGTGTGGGTCCGTGCATGGGTGTCGACACCGACGACGTAGTCGAAAGCTTCAACGACGGAAACCATAATCATCCTCCAAGGACATAGAGCGGATAAGGTCAGCCCGGCTCGTGGGGTCGCTCAGAGTCCACATCTGTAATGAGTCACAACCACTGTTTCCTCGGGGGTCGGACAGGCTTCTAATCAAGGCATCTGCGCGCAGAAGCCGAGCTCAGCCCAGTGCGGACACGTCATTTTCAAGACACCCCTTGAACGCCTCATGAGGGTCGGAAATACCCGGGGTCACGCACTGAGACTGAACTCAGCATCTCAGCCGGCCACAGGCTGGCCAATACCCATTACAGATGTACCCGCTCGTTTCCGAGCTCGCCGCGGACGGGATTCCGGTCGTGGTGTCGTGCCGGGTACTGAAGCTCGCTCGTCAGCCGTACTACCGCTGGCTGCGCAACCCTGTGACCAGGCGAGAGTTGAGTGAGGCGTATCGCGCGAACGCCCTGTTCGACGCTCACCGAGACGACCCCGAGTTCGGGTATCGGCTCCTCGCCGACGAAGCCCGCGACGAGGGCGAACCGATGTCGGATCGGACAGCGTGGCGGATCGCGTCCGCGAACGGCTGGTGGAGTGTGTTCGGGAAGAAGCGGAGCAAGAACGGGAAGAAGCCTGGCCCTGCTGTTCACGACGATCTTTGTGTCGTCATCGACGAGGACGGGCGTGAGCGTCACCGGTTCGATGCCACTCGGCCGAACCAGCTGTGGTTGACCGACAGTGAGCGCCACGAGGCGCTTCTGGACCTTGCGGTGGTGAAAGGACACCGCTTCGCGTCTGTCGCAGCAGGCGTGTGATAGCTGGAGGACGATCTGCCGTGTTGGCGTGAATGCGGCGGGTGGAGCAGTCCTCGACAACGACGAGTCGTATCAGTACTGCCAGATGGTGCGGGCTCGGCTAGCGAGACGGAGAGGCATACGGATAGGAACCAGTGGCTGAAAGCCCCTCAATTGAAGACCACCGACTCCAACCTGGTGGATGTGGGTCGGGTTGCATCGCGCACCCTCGCCGCTTCGGTGGTGGGGAGAACTCCTGGGCTGGGTGATGTCGCCGGTCGGGAGGCCACGGTGAATGCCTGCGGCGTAGTCGTGGCGAGGATGCTGGGGCATAACTGGGTGCCGATCCCGTCGAAAGGTTCGGAAGTGAACGTGGGAACCATCCCGGTTCCGCCGGGGCACCGTCGCAGCCAGCGACGATTTCCTCGGCTGAGTGCACGGTCTGCTGATCGGGCCGGGGTGGGGCGGAGGGCCTGTAGTAGTCCGAGGCCGGGAAAGCCGGTCACATGGCGAAGGGGTCCAGTGTGATCGCAGTGACAGAAGCAGAAAAGGAGGCACAGCCGTGAATGCGGATGTTCCGTGGCCTGCCGACACATCGGAGGCGTGGGCGCGGGTACTGACTATGCAGACGAAACTGCACCAATGGGCGACGGGCGATCCTGCTCGTCGTTTCGATGATGTGTTCAATCTGGTCTATGACCCCGCGTTCCTCGCCGCGGCGTGGAATCGGGTGGCGGGAAACAAGGGAGGCCGCACTGCTGGAGTCGATGGGATCGCGCCGCGATCCGTCACCCCGGACCGAGTGTCGGGGATGCTCGCCGATCTGCGCGAGAGCGTCAAGAACGGCGAGTTCGTCCCGGAACGGGTGCGTCAGAAGTCGATCCCGAAGGGCAACGGCAAGGTCCGTAGCTTGGGGATTCCGACGATGACGGACCGGATCGTTCAGGCCTCCCTGAAACTGGTGCTGGAACCGATTTTCGAGGTGGACTTTGTGCCGTCCTCGTATGGGTTTCGGCCGCGCCGTCGGGCGCAGGACGCGATCGCGGAGATCCACTACTACGCCTCACGTGGTTACGTGGAGGTATTTGAAGCGGACATCACCGCGTGTTTCGACGAGATCGACCACGACGCGCTCATGCAGCGTGTCCGCGGTCGCATCACCGACAAACGTGTATTGCGTCTGACCCGCGGTTTCCTGAAAGCGGGAGTCCTCAGTGAGGACGGTGTGAACAGGGACACGTTCACCGGTACCCCGCAAGGCGGGATTCTGTCGCCGTTGCTGGCAAATATCGCCCTGTCCGTGGTGGACGAGCATTTCCAACGCAAGTGGGAGGCGCTCGGACCGCAATGGTCGCGCACGAAGTATCAACGCGCTGGGGGCGCGACGATGAAGATGGTCCGCTACGCGGACGACTTCGTTGTCCTCGTCCGTGGCACCCACGCTGATGCCGAAGCGCTCTGGGACGAAGTCGCTGCAGTGCTCGCGCCGATGGGATTACGCCTGTCGGTCGAGAAGACGATGGTCACGCACATAGACACCGGGTTCGACTTCCTCGGGTGGCACATCCAGCGCCGCCGAATCAGAGGTCATGGCGGGAAAACCGCAATCTACACCTACCCGTCATGGAAGTCCCTGGCTTCCATCAAGGACAAGGTGCGGACGCTGACCCGCCGGGCATCTCATCGAACACTCGCCGACCTGCTGCGCCGGTTAAACCCGGCATTGAGGGGTTGGTGCACATACTTTCAACACGGCGTCGTAAAACACCTCTTCAGCTACATCGACCACTTCGCCTTCTGGCGGATCGTCGGCTGGTTGAAGAAACGACACCCGAAACTGAACATGCGCACCCTGGTACGTCGTCATCTGCCCGGCTGGCAGATCCGCGACCAAGGAATCGAGTTCTTCCGATGCCAGCAGGTCACCGTGGCCCGCTACCGGTATCGAGGAACCCGCATTCCCACACCATGGACGAACGCCTTGGCATGAGCACATGGAGAGCCGGATGCTCAGGAATGGGCACGTCCGGTTCGGAGGGCGGCCAGCAGAAACCCACCAGTTCAAAGATTGGCAGGGCGCTGCTGGCCGACCCTACACGGAGCACAAAACGAGCGAAGGTCGGCTGTATCTTTGCGCGGTCAAGGACGCGTTCAGCGGTCGGATCGTGGGCTACTCGATCGACTCGAGGATGAAGGCATCTCTCGCGGTCCGCGCTGTCAGGAACGCCGTCCGGATGCGCGGAAACGTGGACGACTGCATCGTTCATTCAGATCGTGGATCGCAAGCCGTATTCAACTGGTCGTCGCAACACCTACCCGATGGAGGTGTTCGATGGGCACTAGTCCGAGGCAGAAGAAGATCAGGGAAGAGCGAGGGCTCATGTTCTCGCCAGGACGCCCCAGCATCGCGTGGCGTCAGGACAGAGTCCGCTTCTGGGAAGCTATCGCGGCCGGCGCGAAGACTCGAGAAGCCGCGGTCGCCGCTGGGATTTCAGAGCCTGTAGCTCACCGCTGGTTCAAGCATGCTGGTGGAGTGAATCCACGACTGGCACCCACCACCTCCGGACGATACCTCTCCTCAGCTGAGCGGGAGGACATCGCCTTATGGCGCGCCCAGGAAGTCGGAGTCCGTGAGATCGCAAAGCGACTGGGCCGCAGCCCGTCGACCATTTCTCGGGAATTACGCCGTAACGCCTCCACTTGCACCTACCGCCTGGAGTACAAAGCATCAACAGCGCAGTGGCACGCCCAACGCCGAGCCAAGCGACCCAAGACCGCGAAGCTGGTCACCCACCACCAGTTACGCCAGTACGTCCAAGACAAGCTCAGCGGTGAAATCGTCACCGCCGAAGGTGAGATCGTCGGCCCCACCGGGCCGATCTGGGATGGAAAGAACAAACCTCACCGCGGGGACCGGGAGTGGGTCACCGGCTGGAGCCCTCAGCAGATCGCTCGGCGCCTGCCCTTGGACTTCCCTGAGGATGAGTCGATGCGGATCTCCCATGAGGCGATCTACCAGGCGCTCTACGTTGAGGGCCGTGGCGGGCTTGAGCGCAAGCAGTCCTGGCACCTGCGCCGAGGCGGGGCCAAACGGACCCCGAGAGCGAGAACCCGCCAACAAGCCTGGGCGCACGTGACTGCGGAGACGGTGCTTGAGAAGCGTCCCACGGAGGTCGAGGACCGCAAGATCGCCGGGCACTGGGAAGGTGACCTGATCATCGGGTTGAAGCGTTCGGCCGTGGCCACGTTGATCGAGCGCACCACCCGCTACGCGATGCTGGTCCACCTGCCCCGCCAGGCCGGGTACGGGCAAATTCGACCAACGAAGAACGGCCCGGCACTGGCGGGGTATGGGGCGTTGATCATGAAAGACGCTCTGGCGAAGTCGATCACCCATCTGCCTGAGCAGCTGGGCCGTTCTTTGACCTGGGACCGCGGCAAAGAGCTCTCGGCACATGCGCTGCTGACGAAAGAGACTGGGCTGCCGGTGTACTTCGCTGACGCGAAGAGTCCCTGGCAGCGTGGCTCCAACGAGCACCTCAATGGTCTGCTTCGGCAATACTTCCCGAAAGGCACTGACCTCTCCAGGTGGAACGCCACCGAGATCGCAGCTATCGCCACCGCCATGAACAACCGGCCACGCGGGATTTTGGGGTGGCGCACTCCCGCCGAGGCGTTCGCCGATCAACTACGCTCAGTCGAACAACACACTGTTGCGCCGACCCGTTGAATACGGCCAATTTCGAAGCAGGAAGCTGCGCCGCGAACTTGCCACGCACAACCTAGTCGGGTCGATGGGCCGGGTGGCGTCCTGCGGCGATTGTCAGTCTGTAGTCACCGATTCCCGCAAGGATGAGGAAGTCCCGGTCGGTGCGGTCTGACTCTTGCTGGCGACTGACCCACTTGGTGTCTTGGCGTTGATCTGTCGACCGCCCGGCTGGGCACGTAGTGAGCGCTGCCGCCGGACCGGGCGTGACCTAATAGGAGCCTGGAGCAGCATGTTGAGAGCGTCCCCGTGACAGTCCTGTCCACCCGCCGGCGACAGCGTCAGACCACGCTAGCCGTCGAAGGAGACAGGCACCATGAACACACTCGAATCCGTCCGGTCTGGATATGTCGTCGTCGGCGTCGACACCCACAAGCACATCCATGTTGCCGCCGTGCTGGACACCGTGGGCGGCATCCTCGCGACTCTCACCATTCCGACAAAGACGGGCGGCTTCAAGAAGCTTGAGGCCTGGGCGGGAGGTTTCGGAAAGGTCATCGCGTTCGGCATCGAGGGCACCGGCTCCTACGGCGCCACGCTGACCTCGTTCCTGCGACGCCACGGGCACAAGGTTGTTGAAGCGGGGCGTCCCGACCGGCGAGCTCGACGGCAGAACGGGAAGTCCGACACGCTCGATGCGGAGAATGCGGCTCGCTCCGTGCTCGCAGGGTTCGCCACCGCGATCCCGAAGACTGCGGACAACACGGTTGAGATGATCCGCCAGCTCAAGATCGTGCACGACTCCGCCGTTACCGACCGTTCAGCCTCGATGATCTCGATGAAGGCGATGCTCGTCCACGCCGACGACAGCTTGCGCCGTGAAACGAGCCGGATGTCGCCGACCAAGCTCGCTCGCCACCTTGCTGCACTACGCCCTCGCCGCCTCGAGACTCCCGCCGATTCGCTACGTCACTCCCTGCGGTCCCTTGTGCGCAGATGGCAGTACCTAGATGCAGAGATCAAGGAACTTCGCGGATCGATCGAGAAGCTCATCCACGTGACCGCTCCTCAACTCCTTGAGCAGTTCGGCATCGGGATCGATACCGCGGCCGAGATCCTCATCGTCGCCGGCGACAACCCCGAGCGCATCCGCTCAGAGGCAGCGTTCGCGAAGCTCGCTGGCATCAGTCCAATCCCTACCGGGTCGGGCATGACCAGCGGCCGTCATCGCATCAACCGTGGCGGCCACCGGCAGCTCAACGCCGCCATCTACCGGACCGTGATCGTCAGGATGCAGTTCCACGAACCGACCATCGCCTACGTCGCTCGACGCACAGCCGAGGGAAAGAGCAAACGCGACATCATCCGCTGCCTCAAGCGCTACGTCATCCGCGAGGTCTACCACCTCATCAAGATGAACCCTCGAACCGGTGAGATCGCGACTTGACTGCTATAGGAGCGTCAACGCGGCGATGGAATCGTTCTTCAGCCTGCTGCAGAAGAACGTCCTGAACCGGCGCTCCTGGGCCACACGCGAACAACTACGTATCGCGATCGTGACCTGGATCGAGCGGACTTACCATCGCAGGCGTCGCCAGGCCCGTCTGGGCCGTTTGACACCGATCGAGTTCGAGACCATCATGAACAACGACCTGGCCCTCGCGGCCTAACTAGAACTGTCACCTGTTCCTGCACCAGACCCCACGACTTGAAGAGGCCGCTCGCCAGTACTTTATTGGCACCCTTGCTGGCGGCCGCCAGCAAAACGAGTTGATCGAGAGAATTGTCGCTCGTCTTATCGGCGACTTGGAGGAGAATGGAGCATTCGTTGACTCGGTTAGACAGAACTTCTCCCTCCTCGTCCTGTATACGGTCAGATTCCTTGTCTATGTTGGCGACAGCGCCCCGCCATACACCAAGCCCATCCCTCGGGACGGTTCTACGCCGCTTGAGGCAGATCTACAGCAGCACTTTCACCAGTTCCTTAGCGGAACCGATCTCGTCGGTCGTGTAGGAATGGAACACCAGAGAATCGCTGGCGGGCGAGCTGATGTCGTCACGACCTTCGACGGTGCCCAGGGGTACGTGACCGAAGTCAAGCGTGAACTCAATGACGCGGCTCGTGAGAATTTGGAGGAGGCATACCTCGCCCAAGCGCTGGAGTACCAGTCCACAAGTCAACCTCTAGGGCAGCTGCTAGTTCTGGATCTTACGGACCATTCGTCAGGCACGCCCCACATCAACGACTCAATCTGGGTGGCCCATCACCGGGACGTCGAAGGCCGCGTAATCAGCAGTGCGCTCGTCGCCGTCGTGAGAGGCAACCGACCGACACCCAGTGCGATGCGGTGACTCACTGTTATGTCATCGACGTCATTGGCCGACGACCGGGAACGATAGGAACCGCTTCTCGCTGTCACTCAGCCCGTCGTCGACCGCCGACCCGGATCTTGGCACCTGCTGCGGCGATCGCCCGGCGAACCGCCTGCTGACTCACGCCAAACCGCATACCGACCTCTGTCAACGTTAGCCCGTCCGCATAGAGTCTGGTGGCCTCGGCTACATGCTTCTCATCAAGCCCTCCTCGACGGATCGGAATCGAACGACGGACAAGATGCGCGGCCACGGTGCGGCGATGCACGCTGAACCGCTTGGCAAGCTCGACCAGCGTCATGCCGTTCAGATACAGGGCCACCAACTCGTCCACCTGAACCGGGCTCAAAAAGGTTTGAGCCATCTCAACTGCACGCACCAACCGACCTCTTGAGTCCACCACAGCCGGCTCCAACGGTCGCCGGTCCCGCCTGTAGACCCCGCGAGAACGCCGCGAAGCCACGGTTTTCAGGACCGGGGAAGGGTTCTCAAACTCCCTACGGAGGTCCACAATGTAATGTCCTGGGACATCGTGCAAACGATGTCCCAGGACATTCGTGTTTTCTGGCTGCCTTCTAGTGGGTCCCGCACATTTTCTGGTGATGCAGAGATGAGGTCAGCGGGGTGTTTTCACACGGACGTATCGGGGCACGTCGATGCTGGGTGATTTTCTCGTTGCGGACAGTGTTCTCGATATTTTCGCCGGCGCTTGATGCAGCCGCATCGGTTCATGAATCCCACCGTGTCGTTAGTCTGCCGCGTTCCAGGGGGGCGAGCGCGTGTATCTACGTGTCGGGTGCCATCGTGCTCGCGGTGTCGTGCTGTCCGGCGTTGAGGGGCGGGGCTTGTGCTGTTGCCTGCCGGACGAACGATGTCTTAGGACTTTAGGTGAAGGATCTCTGTGGCTTCTAGGTGCTCGTCTTGGTGGTGTTGGGGTGCGAAGGATGTCTCAGGACATGGGTGAACGATGTGTTGAGATCACACAACTCTGAATTCACCCCGAGCAGCCTGAGGGCATGCCGGTCGGCGCGCGTCATGTACGGGTGCGACGGGAGGTCACTGCAAGCATCCGCAACACCCGCTCACGCATCTCCGGCGAGTACTTCCTGTTTGTCGTGTTCTATCCTTGCTTGAAGAACGGAATGAACGTCGGGCCGATTCAGTAGTCTCATTCATCGAGGACCGCCTCGACTGGTCGAACAATGAGTTCGTCCGGACCACACGCTGCAACCTCGCCATCCGCGTGCAGAGCATCATGGCCGACGGGTTGGCCCACGTTGGTGAACTTGCACAAGCAGCTGCGAAGCTGTGAAACCAACGCGCCGAAAATATGGATCTGGGTGACAATTAGCCGACCCAGGAACAATTACCATTCGCGGAAATCGACCACGTCACGATCGCGCTGCTGCTCGATGGTTCGGGCTCCCGACTCGCTCAGATCTCGGTAAAACGCCTCCGCATGTGAGCCGGGGGACAACCGCGATGCAATGGCTGCTCCTTCGTCACGAATGCGAACATCTTCAGCGAATGGCTCGCCGACCGTGCCTGATCGGGTGCCGGTGACTGCGGACGCCCACAGGCCGCTTCTCATTCGCTGTAGCGACTGAGAGCCAAGACGAGCAGCAGCGTCGAGCAATTCTGAAACCATATCGATCTGGTCGAAGACCATGCTGGGAGCTGCAGCTGAGAGTACTTCCGCGATTGTCGCACAATCCTCGGATGTTCCGGTTTGGACGAGCTTGAGCAACAGAGAAAGAACCGTATCATCGAAAGATCCTGCCGCCGCGGCGAACAGTTCCTTGCCCATATGCCGACGCTGCCAAGCCTCGCCTGAACCAATCCAACTCAGGACCTCCGTCAGGTACTCCAAGAAGGCAGGATCGCGTCGCAGGTCGAGCGAGTCATTCCAGAGAATCGGGACAGGTTGGTATCCCAGGGGAGCGTCCTCCCGCTCCGCCAACTCAATTCGGCCTTGCAACATCCGAAGGATCCGACGCGGATCTTCTGCGGATCTGTGTCGAAGAAATTCCTCGATCTCGTGGCCATCGAAGGAGACCATCCGACTTACTTCGACCAAGATCGACTCCTTTACCTCTGGAGTGAGTGCGGACCAGGTCAGTTCGCCGGATTCCCAAGTGAGATACGACAGAACCCGGTGGGAGACCACCGAGGAGTCCGCGAACGGAACGTTGCAGAGCAAGCTGCTGGCCGACGCGAGGTCGGAACTGGCTAGTGATGCGGCGGCGTGGACAACCGCCAGTCTCACGGACGGATCGTCGTGTCTGGCCAATCTGTGGAGAATCTCGAGTTCGTCGGGCGCGAGTGGGTGGTCGTGACGAGTGCGTGTCGCCAAACCACAAGCGGCTGAGACGCGGACGGCGACGTGATCGGCTTCGGCCAAGCGCCGATAGCTATGGATCAGTCGTTCAGGCTGTAGCCTGCCCGACATATCGATCATTGTTGGAATAAGACTGATTAGGCTTGGATCATCTGATGCCACTGCCCTCGTCGCAATCTCGGGGAGGATACTTGGTCGCTGTTGAGCCATCTCCGAGATCAGGCGGTTCGCGCCAGTCGAATCTCGATCGGGATCCGAGCGCTCGACAGCGAGTCGCTCCAAGACGAGATCCACGGCTTGGCCGTCGTTGCATTCATCGAGTACCCGACGGGAGATTCGTGTGAGCATCTCCGCGGTGACTTGCTGATGCTCCCCGAACGTCATGTCACGTTCTCGTAGGAGGTGCCCCCACCCATCGTGGACCATCAACGCGACCTCAAACGATAGGGACGTGGGTAGCAGAAGGAGGGCCGCTTCGGCAGCGTCATGGACCACCCCAGCTCCGTAGTCAGCATGCCAGTGCAACGCCTCCATCAGCGCTACAACGACCGCGGGATCGAGGTCCGCGCTCGACATAGCTTGTGCCACCCCGTCTACTGTTGCCACGAAATTGTCATCCCAAGAGTGTCGCTCGTCGAGGCTCACCTGTCGCCCGAATGCTCCTTGCGGGTACCTGATAGCCGATCCGATGAACTTCGCAGCCGCTATCCCACGCCACGTGTCAGGGTGGCAGAGCTCGCGGAACGCTAGATCCATTGCTGACTGCCTAATCGGGCGCACGACATCCTGATTTAGTGAGAACGGGTGGAAGTGCAGTGCATGGTCGCGGAATGTCGTGGAATGTCCCTCGGTCTCAACGATCGCTTTGATTGGAGACAGTGGCGAGATTGAAGGAGTGCCCTCCGACCATGAGACCGCCATGTCGAGCATTGTTCGGTTGAATGCTACTGGTTTTGAGACGTCATATCCGGCGAGTTCTTGGAGAACCCGGAGGGGGTGGCTGGGGTGTTGATGTGTCGCACGTCGATCCGACTGCGCTAGCTTCCAAAGAATCTCGCAAGCGTCACGGATGTGATCGAGGGAGTAGGCGGTCGGTTTGAGCACGTCCGGTATAGCTACGAGAACATCTGACCAGGTTGTATGCCAATGCCAGCCGTCGCTTACAGACGGCTCGTCGCTCTCAACGGGATGGCGGAGGATTTCGTTCACAGCTTTGATCGTGCGCGACGGCTGATACTGCGCCACCCGCTTCAGCACGCTGAGCAGCTGGCTGTAGGCGGCGACGCTGGCATAGCTGCTGATCTCGGCCAGCAGCGCATCCCAGAAGCGCGCGCTAAGGCGGACGATTCGTCGATCGATCTGCCAGTCTACCCGTGCCGTGTTCACGAACGCGTTCGTCAATGCGTCACCGGTCGTTGCTTCATATACGCGCTTAAGAAATCCGCTGTCTGTGCCCGAGCCGCGGTCGATCGCCGCGTCGACGAGGATCACATCACCCAAGAGGTCGGGCACGATACGAAGACTGTCGCCTCGGCGCAGAAGAGCCCCCGATTCCTCAAGAGCGACCAAGTGAGGGAGTAGCCGGTCGAACGGCCGGCCGATCAGAGACTCAAGTGCCACCCTGAACCCGTCATTGCCGATTCGGAAGGGTTGGAGCGCAGCGATGCAGCTGAGCACCTCGCTGCGAGCCTCTGGGTCAGCGACCCCGCTGGTTCGAACAAGAATGTCCTTGAATTTCAAGAGGACCTCTGACCTGATGTCTTCGTCCTGCTCCAACAGCATCGGGTCCAGGGACCTGATGCGGATTAGGAACCCGCCGACTGTAGTGACGAGCGGACAGTCGCGCGATATAGAGGCAAGACGCTCGGCCAAGATCTCGTTATCTGGTCCGAGGGCCTGCTGCGCGAGCTCAACGGCCGCCGATTGCGTCAGGTCGCCCAACTCGACGGTGTGGAGGTCAGATAGGCGCATGGATATTCGTGCGAACTGGGCAGCAAGTTCGGGCCTGCCGTAAGGACGGGTCGCGATCAGAACCTTCGCGCTGTCGTTCCGGTCGCAGATGCGCGCAACGACATTCGCGCAGTCGTTTCGATCGTGAGCGTCGTCGATGACTATGAGGAAGTTGCCGCTGGCGGGGAGAAGCTCGTAGTCGTGAGCTGTCGGCACGGCGCCTGCAGGGAGTATCCGCACTTGCCAATGGTCTGCTTCTAGGGCGGCGGCAACCTCCCGGATCAACCGCGTCTTGCCAATCCCGCCTCGCCCGACGAGAACCGAGACAGGCACCACACCGCTTCCAATCTCGTCGCGGAGCGATGCGAGTTCACTCGAGCGTCCAACGAGTGCCCAATCGTGGTTGAACCCACTTGTTCCAGTGAAGGTGGCGAAGAACTGGTCTGGGGTCTGCCATGAACTCGGCTCAGGAACCCCGAGGAACGACTCCCGGTGGTTCGGGAAGTAGGTCTCGACGAAGCGTATCGCGGATTCCGGCGAGTTGACGAACAAATTGGACCGCACCCAACGAGACAGGTCCTCGCCATCCCACAGCTGCCAGGCGGGCACTTTTGCGATTTCTTTGCGAGCGGCCGCAGAAGCTGTTGTGCGCGAGAGGAATAGGTAGTTGATGGCCGCAGGCACGTCGACCGCAGCGATTGCATCTCGGACCTGCTTGGGGCCGAATTGACGATGACGCTTGCATTGCCCTTTGACGCTCAGCTCGCCGTCGACGAGAAGATCGATGCCATCTTGCTTCTCACCAGTCCCGCCGAACCGTGATGCGTGACCTTCCGGATGTAGGTATCCGAGAACCTCAGCGCAAGCGTCCTCAAAGCGCTCCGCACTCAGCTCGTGGAAAGGTAAAGTGCGCAGCATAGGTCGCACGGGGATTGCCATTGTCTCCGCCGAAGGGGTGGAACTGTAGCCAGCCGCCTCGAGGATGTCCGCGAGGCGCAGGTTGAGGGCATTGGCCAACTTCTCAGCCAATGGACGGCGAGGCCGACTTCCTCCGCTCTCCCAGCGACTGACTGCCTGCTGGCCTACGCCAACGCGCCTCCCGAGCTCGGATTGATCGATTCCGAGTCGACCACGAGCCGCGCGCAGCACTTCGCCAAGGTCTGACATGACTACATGGTACGCACTTGATGCGTGCGAAGGCATCAGGTGCGTATGGGAGGTCGCCGACTCAGGGTGCAGAGCTCTGCCAAGCATCGTACGTCTTGCCCGTCCGCTCCTTCAGTTCCCTACGAGGTCGGCATGCCGGTAGTTCACCTAGGCAACCTGAGAGGCGTGGCCCGAGCGGGCCACGAGATTGGCGCGGGATGCGCAGTGCTACCCGGCGACCATGAGCTCGGTGTGGCGGAGGTGATGGATCGCGGGGTGCGGCCGTCGGCCTCGGTCGCGATGTCCTGTCAGCACAGTTGCTGAACGAACTGACCACGCCCACTCATGTCCGTGACAAGTACTTCGCGTAAGTCCACACCGTCATACGGCGTGCGTCGCACCGCCGAGAGGTGGATACGACGTTCTCACCGTTCGTTCGGGCAGTAACTGATGGGTGGCGGCTCCGTCTCTACTCCGACCACATTGTTGACAAGCCTGCCGAATGCACACACAAGCCCATCCAGACTGCGTTTAGTGGTTTGACGAATTGCACAGAGTGCAACATAGATCCTGTAGCCATCGTCCCTGGCGAATCGGTCGGTCTAAGGGCCGAAACTTTGCACGGCTACCGCCGAGCTGTTCCGTCGGTGTGACGCACCTCGCCGTTAGGATTGAGATCGTCCGTCAGTTTGTCTTGTCTATCAGGAGAAATGTCAATCGTGTCAGCACTTTCCGGCTTTGTGTGGAGTGTCGCCGACACTCTGCGCGGCCCGTACTCCGAGTCCGAGTACGGCTCAGTCATCCTTCCCTTCACGGTGCTTCGCCGCCTCGAATGCGTCATGGACCCGCATCGCGAAGTCATGGCCGAGATCGTGGCGCAGTACGAAGGGGAGCAGCAGCGGCGCACGCATTTGAAGCTGAAGACGCGGACAGCCGAAAATCCGGGCCTGTCATTCTGGACTACGAGCGACTACACGCTGACGAAGGCGCTCCAAGACCCCGACAATCTCGCTGAGAACCTGATCGACTACGTTGGCGGGTTCTCGGCGAACCTTGACGTGTTCAAGTCCTTCGACTTCGAGAACATCATCGGCACGCTCGACAACCGCGACCGACTTTCTCAGGTGACCCGACACTTCGAAGGCATCGACCTGTCGCCGCATGCGGTGTCGAACGCCGACATGGGCGACCTGTTCGAGAACCTCATCTACCGCTTCGCCGAGTCGGCCAACGAGGGAGCAGGCCAGTTCTATACGCCTCGAGACGTTGTTCGTCTCCTGGTCGATCTCCTCTATGCCGATGACGCGGATGCACTTCGTGGTCGAGGAACGGTCAGGTCGATCTACGACCCGACAGTCGGCACCGGAGGCATGCTCAGCGTTGCCGACGAGCACCTGCGCAGCTTCAGCCCCGACGCGTCGACGGCGCTGTTCGGGCAGGAAATCAACAAGCGCACCTACGCGATCTGCAAAGCCGACCTGCTGATCACCGGTCAGGACCCGTCCAACGTGCGACAGGGCGACACACTAGTCGTGGACCGGTTCGAGGATCGCAAGTTCGACTACGTCCTCTCAAATCCGCCCTTCGGGACCGACTGGAAGGCCGTCGAGTCGCAGGTGAAGGCCGAGCACGCCCGCGGAGGACAGGGGCGCTTCGCTCCGGGGCTTCCTGCAGTCGGCGACGCGGCAATGCTCTTCCTTCTGCACGTCGCCTCGAAGATGCGCGACGTCGACGAGACGGGGCGCGGCGGCAAGGCCGGCATCGTCTTAAACGGTTCGCCGCTCTTCAACGGCGGTGCAGGCTCGGGACCGTCGGAGATCCGCGGCCACATGCTCGAGAACGACCTCGTCGAGGCGATCGTGGCGCTGCCGAACGACATGTTCTACAACACCGGCATTGCGACCTATCTGTGGATTCTCTCCAACGCGAAGCCCGCCGAGCGCAAGGACACCGTCCAACTCATCGATGCGACCAAGCTCGGCACGAAGCTGCGCAAGTCGATCGGGTCGAAGAGGATGGAGATCCCCGACGCCCGCCGCGACGCCATTGTGCGGGCCTTCACCGGCACCCCGCGCGAGGACGACGTCGAGGTCCCGGTGAAGACGTTCCACAAGCGCGACTTCGCGTACTGGACGGTCACGGTCGAACGCCCGCTGCAGCTGCGCTTCCAGTGCACGCCCGAAGCGATCAGTGCCGTGGCGGAGCAGAAGACCCTGGCCAAGGTCGACGGGCTCGCCGAGGCGCTCGAAGCGTTCGGTGACGAGGTCTACCTGAACCGCGAGAAGTTCGACAAGGAGCTCGGCCGCCACCTCGGCGACCACGGCGTGCGGCTCACGCCGGCGCAGCGGAAGAAGCTGTGGCAGACGATCGGCGTCCACGACGAGACCGCCGACTACTGCCGCATCCAGTCGGGAAAGAACAAGGGTGAGCTCGACCCGAACCCTGACCTGCGCGACACCGAGAACGTCCCCTTCGGCTGGGGTGAACACCCCAAGACGCATGGCGCGTTCCAGGACACAGTGCAGGCCTACTTCGACGCCGAAGTGAAGCCCCACGTCGCCGATGCGTGGATCGACTGGGAGAAGACGAAGACCGGCTACGAGATTCCATTTACGCGCCATTTCTATGAGTATGTTCCGCCTCGGTCATTGGACGAGATTGACGCCGAGCTCGAACGTGTCGTCGGCGAGATCTTGGGATTGCTTCGGGAGGTTGAGGGGTGATTTCAAGGAGCGAAAGCATGAACAAACTCCCATTTTGGCTGGGGGAGATCCCCGCGCGCTGGTCGTTGGTAAAGGCAAAGCGCGTAATGTCCGTAGTCAAGGAAATTCCGGGCGCAGGGCTAGCGGCTGACTACGACCGGCTATCACTAACAATGAGCGGGGTGTTGCCGCGAGCTAAAGATGACCGAGATGGTCTACAGCCAGCGGATTTCAATTCATATCAGTTGCTGCGACCCGGCCAGCTTGTTTTCAAGCTCATTGATCTTATGAATGTGGCGACAAGCCGAGTCGGACTGTCGGACGATACTGGTCTCGTCAGTCCAGCCTACATCGTGACTAGTCTTGGGCCGGGCGTGGACGCGAGATTCATGCACTATTACTTCCATGATCTGTATTCGCGACGCATCTTCAATTTTTTGGGGAGCGCAGGGGTTCGATCTTCACTCGGCCCCAAAGACCTAATGGCGTTGCCGATCCTGCTCCCTCCCCTCGACGAGCAGCGCGCCATCGCCGACTACCTGGACCAGGAGACGGCCCAGATCGACGCGCTCGTGGCGAAGCAGGAGGAGTTCATCGGGCTGCTGCGGGAACGACGATCTGCAGTTCGAGACAGTGCGCTCACCGGCGGGCTCAATGGCATTGGGGTAAGCAAACGAACTGGAAACGTTTGGTTGCCGATTCTGCCGAGCGGTTGGCGAGCCGTTCCGACTCGCCGACTACTCTCTTTTGGTCCAAGCAACGGAGTCTCGCCAGAAGCCGGTCGGGTCGGCGACATGCGCTCTCTGTCAATCGGCGCTGTTCGTGACGGTCGAGTAAAGGCCAGTGAGGAGGTCACGAAGTATGTTGACCGGGATTCCCTAAGGGACGTCTCCCAGTTTCTCCTCCATTACGGCGATGTGCTCATAGTTCGCGGGAATGGCAACATTAGTATGGTCGGGCGAGCGGGGATGGTTGGTAACGAATTTACTCAGGAGGAGTACATCTACCCTGACCTCTTGATCCGAATCCGAACGACTGCCGACATGCGCCCAGATTTCTTCGTCGCGGCATTGGACACGCCTACGAGTCGAGCACAGATCGAGCTGTTGGCGCGGACGACAGTGGGAACCTTCAAGATCTCAGCTGCCGATGTCAGATCGATCGTTTTGCCTTGCCCGCCGATCGACGAGCAGCACGCGATTATCGAGCACATCAGTCAGCAGACCTCGCGCATCGACGCCCTCATCACAAAGGCTGAGGAACATATCGCCCTTGCGAAGGAACGTCGCGCAGCGCTGATCACGGCCGCGGTGACGGGGCAGTTCGACGTACGTACGGCACGAAAGGCTGGATGAAGACGATGGCGTCACCAGACGGCACCCGCGAGGAAGCGCTCGAGGTCGAGATTGCCGAGTACCTCGGCTCGCACGACTGGCTCTATAGCCCGAATGATGACGGCTATGACGCGGAGCGGGCGATCTGGCCCGAGGACGTGCTGTGGTGGCTGAGCGAGACGCAGCCGGACGAGTACGCGAAGGTCGTGCGTGTCGGCACGGGTGCCGAGCAGGCAGACCGTGAGGCGTTGCTGTCGAGGCTCGTCACCAGGCTGGACACTCCGATGAGTTCGGGCGGCGGGACGCTCAACGTGCTGCGCCGAAAGTTCTCGCACACGCGCGGGGCGACGGCGCATTTCCGGATGTGCCAGTTCAAACCGGCGACGACACTGAACAAGACGGTGACCGAGCAGTACGAGAAGGTGCGGCTGCGTGTCGCCCGGCAGGTGTACTTCTCGCCCAAGCGAGGCGACAAGCGGTCGATCGACCTCGTCTTCTTCGTCAACGGCCTGCCCGTGGCGACCTGTGAGTTGAAGTCGTTCTTCAAGCAGCAGTGGCGTACAGCCGTCACGCAGTACCGGAAGGACCGCGACCCGGCCGGTCAGCCGCTGCTCGGCTTCGGTACCCGCGCGCTGGTTCACTTCGCCGTCGACGACGACCAGGTGCACATGACCACGAAGCTCGCGGGGGAGAAGACGTACTTCCTGCCGTTCAACCGCGGCCACGACGACACCGGTGCCGCAGGCAACCCGGCCAACCCGTCGGGTCCGGCCACGTCGTACCTCTGGGAAGAGGTGCTGCAGCGGGAGAACTTCCTGTCGGTCCTCGGTTCGCAGATGTTCCTCAAGACCGACGTGGACGAAGATCCGGCGACGGGGAAGATCACGCGGTCGACGGCGCTGATGTTCCCGCGCTACCACCAGTGGCGTGCGGTGAGGAAGCTCGTCGACACGATCGGCGATGAGGGCCCGGGCCGTAGGTATCTCATCGAGCACTCTGCCGGGTCGGGGAAGACGAACACGATCGCGTGGACCGCGCATCGTCTCGCGCGCATGCACGACCGGTCGAACGAGAAGGTGTTCGACAAGGTCATCATCGTCTCCGACCGCCGAGTCCTCGATGCCCAGCTGCAGCAGGCGGTCGAGCAGGTCGACGACACCGGCGGCAGCGTCGCGGTCATCGACTCGGCGGCTGTGCGCCGCTCCGGCGGCTCGAAGTCCCGGGCGCTGCTGGATGCGCTGACGGGGTCGTCGTTGATCATCGTCGTCACGCTGCAGACGTTCCCGTTCGTCAAGGATCTGCTGGAGACGACGCTCGGGACGAAGAACTTCGCGGTGATCGTCGATGAGGCTCACACCTCCCAGTCGGGCAAGACGGCGGCGGAGCTGAAGAAGGTGCTCACCGAGGGCGGCGAGGTCGCCGATGGTGAGGGCGAGCTCGACGGCCAAGACGTGATCAACCAGCTTGTCGAGGCTGACACCGCCCGTGAGCGTCAGATCGCTTTCGAGACCGCGGCACGTGCTGGGGCACGGAATGTGTCGCTGCTGGCGTTCACGGCGACGCCGAAGGCGAAGACGAAGCAGCTCTTCGGTCGTCCAGGCGATGACGGCCTGCCGGTCTCGTTTGATGTGTACCCGATGCGGCAGGCGATCGAGGAGGGTTTCATCCTCGATGTGCTGCGCGGATACCAGACGTACAAAACGGCGTTCGAGATCGAGCAGCGGGGTAAAGCCGGCATCACGACGGGCATCGACCCCGACACTGACGACCTCCTGGTCGATCCAAAGATGGCGACGCGGAAGATCATGCGGTTCGCGAATCTGCATCCGACGAACATCGGCCAGAAGGTCGAGATTATCGTCGAGCATTTCCGAGCCAATGTCGCCCACTTGTTGGAGGGACACGCGAAGGCGATGGTCGTTACCGACTCCCGCCAGGCTGCGCTGCGGTACAAGATCGAAACGGACAAGTACCTCAAGCAACGCGGGTATGCGTATCAGTCGATCGTCGCATTCAGTGGGAGCTTGAGCGACGATGACTATGGCATCGAGGACGCGACCGAGGCATCAATGAATCCCGGCATCGGGTCCGACCTCGCACGGGAGTTCCGGCGTCCCGAGTACCGGCTCATGATTGTCGCCGATAAGTTCCAGACCGGATTCGACCAGCCACTGCTGTGCGCGATGTACGTCGATAAGAAGCTACCGGACGTGCACGCGGTGCAGACGCTGTCGCGGCTGAACCGCACGTACCGTGCTCCGTCGGGCGAGTTGAAGGACCGCACGTTCGTGCTTGACTTCGTCAACGACCCCGATGACATCCACGAGGCGTTCTTGACGTATTACCTCGAGGCACACGTGGAGAAGGAGACCGACCCAAACCTAGTCCATCAGCTGGCCGCTAAGCTCGCTCAGGCTCGGATATACACGCCGAACGACGTCGAGCGCTACGCAGAGGCATGGTGGACGCGAAAGCAGTCGCATGCAGCGCTGGTTGCGGCCGTGACGCCGGCACGTGACGAGTACCGCAACCGATGGACTGCTGCGGCCGAGAGAAATGACTCCCAGGCTCTCGACGAGCTCAGGACCTTCAAAAAGGACTGCGGTTCCTATGTCCGGCTATACGATTTCATGTCCCAAGTGGTGGACTATGGAACGAGCGACCTGGAGAAGCTGGCTGAGTTCTTGCGCCAGCTCGTGCGTATTTTGCCGGGTGAGAATCTCGATGGCGACGCCGACGTATCTGGGCTTGAACTCCGCCGCGTTCGACACATAGCCCAAGGTGCGATCGACATCAGTTTGTCAGGGAATCAAGACGCTCCTTCGCTGCCCAGCATCTCGTTCGTCGGTTCCCACGTCTCTCGTGCAGACACACAGTTGCAGTTGCTATCAGACGTCGTGGCCCGCATCAACGCTCTCTTCGGATCGGAGTTCTCAGATCCGCAGATCGAAGGGTTCGTGGTCGCAGCTGCCGGCATGGCGGCTGAAGATCCTCGCATCGCTGCTCAGATCGATCACAACGCGCTGGACCAATTCATGTCGTCGCCTGAGCTGAGAGAGACTCTCACCGACGCCGCGGTGCTCAATAGCGATGCCTTCGGCAAACTCACCGATGCTCTGACGGGCGAAAGTGAACGGGCGGAAGCATTTATCCGCCTCGTGGGCGAGTACCTCTATGCATCGCGCCGTCTGCGAATGGACGATGCGCAGGAAGACGAAGGCGTCGAGCGTTTGGACGAGAGCGTATGAGCCGGAAACCACAAAGGCAGAACTCTCCGCATCCTGCACTCGAGTATGTGCTGGGCGACATCAGTGTCGATGCGCCTATTAAAGGAGATCTGCGCGGCAAAACTGAAGCCCAGCACACTACAAGCATTTCGCTTGCCCGTGCACTCTCCGTCGGCTGTCTGGCCCGCTTGGACTCAGTCACTTCCTCAGTCAACATCTGGGACCCGGCGGCGGGATCAGGGTTCGCAGGATCCGTCCTTGTCAACGCGCTGCGATCAGCAGGTGTGCAGACGCACTACCGCGGGCAGGTCCTTGACCAAGCTGCAGTAGCCGATGGCCAACGGCGATTTCATGGATACCAGGACGCAGAGATTGCATATGGCGACACGCTGGTATACGACGCATTCCCGGAGCACGAGGCCGATCTCGTAATCGTCGATGCCCCGTGGGGCATGGACTGGAAGAGCTCCGCGCCGGGAGTGGAGGCCCGTAGAGAGTCTGGTTCGTATGGGTTCGGCCTTCCACAGCATTCGGACAGCATCTGGCTGTTCATCTCGCTCGCTCTGGAGAAGTTGCGCCCAAGCGCCGAGGGCGGAGGACGGGTCGCGGCCCTGGTCACTCCCGGTGCACTGTCTAGCAGTGGTGCCACCGGTGATGTAAGGCGCAAGATTCTCGAAGCTGCTCTGCTCGAGTCGGTGACCCGGCTGCCAGATGGGCTTGCATCGAGCACCGGCATACCTTTGTATCTCGTCACCTTTACCAACCGGCCGAAAGATTCTTGGCGGGGCAAGGCGATGATCGCCGATCTACAGACCGAGTTCACGACTGAGCGCCAGCACCGCTCAATGCCGGTCGGTTCGTTCCGAGAACTCGAGTCGGGGCTGAGGACAGGAAATCCAGGGCCCCGTAACCGTAGCGTCGCTGTCCGGCAATTCACTCGACGAAACACGCGCCTCGAACGGCTGACTCGGGAGGGAAAGCGACTGTCATGGAACGTGACGACGTACGCCGATACACCGATCGACAATCGGTTCCTGGAGTCCCGCTACGGTCCGGACTCCGGGGTATCGGTCGTTGGTAACACCCAAGAGACCATCGATCTTGATCCGAGCCGCATCTTCGAGGACGACTCGCGCGAGCTCCTCAAAGACATCGAGGCGAAGGGCTGGAAGACGCGCCGCCTAAGCGGCCTGATCGCGGCTGAGCCTGCGCCGATGAAGGCTCCAGGCCGCGCCGAGCTAAACGGACAGTTGTACATCCCGATGACGCGCGAGGGCAGAGCCGCCGCGGAGGCCTCCGGCACGGGCTCCAGCGGCCGGGTGCTCTCGATTCGGCTGGACGACGAGACGGTGGACCCGAGTTTCTTGATGGCTTGGCTCAACTCGGAGCAGGGCGTCTCCGGGCGTCGACGGGCCATAGAGGCTAGTAGCACCGGGTCATTCCCCCGTGCGCTGAGACCGGACTCCAGATCCTTGATGCGCTGGGCAGATGAGCTCATCGTCCCCGTGCCGGATCGCGGGACACAGCTAGCGCTTGCGTCGGCCGATGAACGACTCGCCTCCTTCGAAGCTGAACTGAGCACCCAGCGCGAGAGCATTTGGGCATCTCCCGAGAGTGCAGAGGCGGTCGTGAGCAGAATCGCCGGGGCCTTCGATGACTCACTCGGTGCCTGGCTAGACCAGTTGCCGTATCCAATCGCTTCGGCGCTGTGGACTGCGGAGACTGGGTCGTCGCCTGGGGAGCAGCAACGCGCCTACATCCATGCGTGGGAGGCGATCGTGACTTTCCATGCCACCGTCTTGCTTTCCGCGAGTCGCACAGATCTGAGGCACAGTGGTGAGGTCGAGGCCGCGATCGGGCAGGCGTTGCGGGAGCAGCACCTGGGTATCGAACGGGCTTCGTTCGGGACTTGGGTGATCATTATCGAACGTGTCTCGAAGGAGTTTCGCCGTGCGCTCGAAAAAGGCGACGCTGATGAGATCGCTCGCGTGCACAGATCCTTCGCCGATCTCGGCCAAGGCGGGATAGAGCGACTGGTCTCGAAGGACCTCGTCAAGAAGGTAAACGAGGTGAACAACAAGCGGAATCGGTGGCTCGGCCACACCGGCTATACCTCGGACGAGGAGTGGAATGCGCAGGTGGTGTCCCTAGTGTCGGACCTCAGCGAACTGCGGCAGATACTCGGCAACGTCTGGGCACAGTTGCTCCTCGTTCGAGCCGGAAGTTCGAAGCTTCGGCGCGACGGACGCGTCCAGACGGCGGAAGTGGCGGTCGGGACCCGCTCACCGTTCAAGACCAGGGAATTCAGCATCGGGGACGAGATGATCGACGGGGACCTGTACCTGGCGAAGGACGGATCGCAGTCGCCTTTGCCTCTGGGACAGTTCGTGCAGTTGCGCTCGGCTCCGCAAGACGCCCAGTACACGACCTACTTTTACAACCGGACGGAGGGTGCAAGTGTCCGCATGATCAGCTATCAGTACGGGCCGCAAAGCGAGATTCTGGACGACACAGAGGGCTTCCGCTCGGCGTTTGGGGGCCTGTCGCTCGGATGACACTGACCCTCGAACAGATCCTGCGCAGCGCCGGAATCGATCCTGCTGATGCCCAGGTGATACGCCACGCGTTCGTGCACGAGCACGAGGGTACGGGCGTCCGAGGCATTCATGCCGACTCGATCGACGAGGAGATCCTCGCATACACGAGCCAGCAGCCGACGAAGTCGCGCATGTTCCCCGTAGAGCCGCCCCGCTTCTGGGTCGTGTTCATCCGCGAAGGCGGCGACAGGGCCCGGCTCTGGTCGGTAGTTGAGAATCGCGGCGAAGTGTCGAATGATGGCAATCTGCGCACCTTCGACTTGGCCGTCTCCGAGCACCTTGCCGACCTCAGGAACCGGCTGGTGATTGGTTGGAGGTCTCCGCGTACATGGCGCCTCAATGGTCCGACAGCGGCCAGCTACCCGGTGATGGAGATCGCTGATGCGAAGCCAGTGCCGTTCCCCGGCTTTGACCGGTTAGTTCTCGACCGCCCGCACCTGCAGGCGGTCATGCGCGAGCATCGGTACGAGGCTTGGAGGACGGCGCTCTCTTCGGTTGTCGGTATTTACCTCATCACGGACACCCGCGATGGCCGTCAGTACGTGGGCAAAGCTGACGGCGCGGAGAGCATCCGCCAACGCTGGAGTACGTACGCGGCCAACGGCCATGGCGGAAACACCGAGCTACGCGACATCGACCCGAGCGGGTTTCGCTATTCGATCCTGCGGGTCTTCGATCCGGCGACCCCGACGCGAGTAGTCAATGAAGCCGAGAGCCACTTCAAGCTCGCCCTCGACACACGGAAGCATGGGCTCAACCGCAACTGACCTACATTCGGGGAAAGTTTAGTTTCGTTCGGTTCTGCCAACGACTCGCACGACCGACAATCGCTACGCCCAGCGACTTGGACAGGCCACACCATCACGGGGTGTCGTCGTTAATGCGCTGTAGGTTGAACCGCATGGTGCGCAGCGCCGCCGACACGGTCCGGCGCTCGTCGTCGTCGAGATTCTCCAGTAGGCGGGTCTCGAGCTGATTCACGTCACCCTGACATTCCTGCAGGGCGCGGTAGCCGCCGTCGGTGGGGAACAGCAGCAACCGGCGGGCGTGGTCCTGATCAGGCTCACGCCGGACAAGCCCCTTGTCCATCAGCACCTTGACGGTATCCGCCATGGATTGGGCGCGCACAAAGGTCCGTCGGGCCAGCTCGGACGAGGTGATGCCGGGGCGGCGGGCGAGCACGGTCAGAGCCGTGTACTGGGCGGTGCTGAAGCCGTGCTCGCGCAGGAGCTGTTCGAAGGGCGGCCGCAGCCCAGAGTCCAGCAACTTAATCATGTAGATGTGCCATCCCTCGAGGGCGGTGAGGCTGTGGTGCTCGCTCATCGAGTTACTGTACCGCGGGGTGGTAGAAGAACTCATCGGTGATCGGGTCCTCCGTCAGGAAGCCGTACTTGAGCATGATTTCGTTGAGGCTGCGGATCGCATCCTCGGGAATCTCGGCGTCGAAGACGTCGCGCTCGATCGACAGCTTCGCCACCTCTTCGGGGGCTTCGATGAAGTCCATGGTCGCTTCGATCTTCCCGGACTCGTCGGCCATGAACTGTTCCAACAGGTCACTCATGGCCGCCTGATACCTCGAGATCAGCTCAGCGTTCTCCTCGATGGTGGCGCCGTCGGTGAAGCTGACCACGGTGGGTAGGCCAGGGATGATCTGGTTCGGGTGCCCGAGGAGACGATGTCCGTCATCGTTGACTGCCGTGTCGAGGAACGGCTCGGGGACCCAGATGGCATCGACGTTGCCCAGCTCCATCTGCGCCTGCATATCGGGGAAGGCGAGTTCAACGAAACTGACGGCGTCCGGGTCGCCGCCATCCTCGGCCACCGATTCCATGATCGTCACGTCGCCTTGGCCGCGCACCGCGTTGACCGCCACGCTCTTGCCCTCCAGATCGGCCCAGGTCTCGATATCACTGTCGGCGTCGACGACCACGCCGTTCACATCGAGCCCCTCCGGGCGCGAGCTGGAATAGCCCGAGATGACCCGCATGTCGATGCCCTGCTCCACGGCCTGAAGAAGATTCGCTGCGTTGCCAATGACCACATCGAGGTCGCCCGATTGCAGGGCCGGGAGCATCGCGGCACCGCCGCCACCGGTGCTGATGGTGACGTCCAGGCCGTGCTCTTCGAAGATGCCCTGTTCAATGCCGTAAGGGATCGCCGACATGGTCCCGATCGGAATGATGCCCACCGAGAGTGGCATCATCTCTGGGCTGTCTTCCGCCGGCTCGTCGTTGTCGGAGGAGCAGCCGGTCAGAATGATGAGTGATGTGACGGCCGCGAGTGCCGCTGTCTTGTTGAAGATTCGCATGTCATCTCCTGGTGTGGTGGTGGGCTAGTGAACTCAGAACCGGGTGCCGTGGTCCGTGACGGACGTGCGGAGGTCGCGCATGTTGATCTTGCCCGTGGGTCCTCGGTGGCTTCGCTCCGAAATCATCACAACCCGGGGTTTCTTGTATCCGGCAAGGTGGGCACCCACGTGCTCAAACACCTCTTGCGCGGTGAGCGTGCTGTTCTCGGAAACCGTCACCGACGCGGCCACCCGCTCACCCCAGGTGGGGTCGTGGACGCCGAACACGACCGCGTCGGTGACGTCGTCCAGTTGCAGGATGATCTCCTCGACTTCACCGGGGAAGACCTTCTCCCCGCCGGAATTGACCACCGAGGAACCGCGGCCGAGCAGCTGAATATAGCGGTTCTGCTCGACCTGGACGTAGTCACCCGGTCGAGCGGTGCGGACGCCGCGGATGATCGGATAGGTTTCTTGTGTCTTGACCGGCTCGTCGAGATATCCGCGCGGCAGGGCGCCCTGGTATGCCAACAGCCCCAGAGCGCCGACGACGTCACTGACATCCTCATCGTGATCGTCGAGCACGACGGCGTCCGGGGTGAGCCGAAAGCGTGCGGGAAGGTCGGAGGCCGCATGTGAGAGGGCCATCGCGTACGGCCCGCCTTCCGTGGAGGCGAGAATATCGACGATGCTGACCTCCCCCAGGGCGTGGATCCGTGCCTTGGTGTCGTCGCTGAAGCGCATTCCTGAACTGATGACGGATCTCAGAGGCACGTCCTGGGTCCCTGCGTGCTGCTCGAGGGCGTCTAAGAGAGGAAGCGCCACGGCGTCCCCCGCGACCACGAGTTGCGTGACCCGCTGGTCCATGATGAGCCGGGCCGCGTCGTCGGGGTTCAGGCTCGCGGCCGGGTTGATGACCACGGTGCCGCCGGCCACCAGGGTGTTCATGGCGGTGAAGAGCGCGGTGGCGTGGATGAAGGGCGCCAGCGGCAGGGTCACGATCGGCGCCCGATCGGTGTTCCTGACGAGGTCGATGGCTTGCTCGACGTCGTCGGGATGGTCCCACCCGAGCGGCCCGTAGATCGATTGCTGCTGCACGTGGAGCAGATCACTGACGCCCCAGACCACGGCCTTCGGAATGCCCGTGGTTCCACCCGTGAAGACATAGAGTTCGGCATCATCGGGCGGAGGGGTCAGCGGGTCTTGATGGGCACTGTCAGCTGCCGCAGTGGACAGGAAATCGTTCCAGGATGCGCTGGAGAAGGGCGACGACTGGCTATGCGGGGTGTGATCGTCTGCATCCAGGTGAATCAGAACGTCCGGCAGTGCGGACGCGGAGAGGCTCGTGGTCAGCGTTTCCACGACGTGCTGATTCTGGTGTGCGTAGATCAGACCGCGAGGGGTGCTAGTGGAGATCAACTCGGAGACCTCTCGCGCACCGTAGCGGTAGTTGATAGACACCGGGATCACACCGATCTTGAGGCATGCGTAGAACAGCACCAGATACTCGGGAGTGTTGTGCAGATAGAATGCCAACCGGTCACCCGAATCGAAGCCGTGATGCTTCAGCGCACGAGCGGCGGACTCCGCCTGGCCGCGGAATTCTTGATAGGTCTGCCGGGCGGTAGCCGTCTGCACGGCCGCACGACGCGGATGTTCCTCGGCGATGCGATCCCAGATGCAGGCGTAGTTGGCGAACATGGCGGCCCTACCAGTTCTCCGGCGACGGTTTCACTGGCGGTCCGGCGGGTTGCATCGCTCTTGAGAGGTCGCGATGCCAGGCGTCGGAGATGTCCTGCTGACTCCAGCCCCCGTCGCGATCGGCGATGGCTTCCTCTCGCGGATGCGCATAGACGATGATTCGGTCTCCGCCCAGTCCCAAGGCTTGGCCAGAGACACCCGCCGCATCGTCGGAGGTAAGCCAGGTCACCAGCGGGGCGACGTCCATCGTGCTTCCCAACCCATGTTCTCGGCGTGCCAACGGAGGCAGGTCGCGACCGGCTTCGACGTCCTTCACCCATCCGCTGTAGGCGGGGATGGTGGCGGTCATCTCCGTCAGGGCCGTGGGGATGATGGCGTTGACCGTGATGTTGAACCGCGCCAGTTCCAGGGAAAGGGTGCGTGTCAGGCCGACCACACCGGCCTTGGCGCTGGAATAGTTGGATTGGCCGAACGAGCCGTACTGGCCCGCGGGGGAGCCGACCAGAATGACCCGCCCGCCGTCGCCCTGCTCCCGAAACTGCTCCGCAGCGGCTTTGGCGCAGGTCCACGCGCCCTTGAGGTGGGTGCTGACGACGAGATCGAAATCCTCCTCGGTCATCTTCCAGACGACACGGTCACGAAGGACTCCCGCGTTGGCCACCATGATGTCGAGTCGACCCGTGTGCTCGACCGCAGTCTGCACCAGTTGCTCGGCCGTGGCGAGGGGCCCGATCGCAGCGATGTGCGCAGTTGCCTGTCCGCGAGCCTCGCGGATGTCGTCGACCACCCGGTGCGCGGCTGCCTCATCGACGTCATTGACGATGACGTGTGCACCGGCCGCAGCGAGTGCGAAAGCATAGGCGCGTCCCAGGCCTCGCCCTGCGCCGGTGACTACAGCGGTTCGCCCTGTCAGCGAGTCGGCCTCCACCCGGGATGCACGGAGATGAAAGTGTGCTGAATCGTCCATCGAGAGCACCTCAATCTGTGAGCTATGTCATATTGAGTTTCAGGCATCCTGATATTAATGTCAAGGATCTGTCGTGACGTGAGCAGTGCACTGACGGCCGATACCCGGGTGGGGCTGACCAGAGTGGCTCGCCCGCTACAGTGTTGACTCTCCCGTGAGGGGAGGCGGGAGTATGGACTCATGTTGAAAATTGGCGAATTCGCAGGACTGACCGGGCTGAGCGTGAAAGCGCTGCGGCAGAATGCTCACGACTTCGCGGTGGAGCTCTCGGTGACGGTGCACGAACGCTAACGCGCTGGAGCGGCGTCCTCCAAAACCCAGCGCATCAATGTCGCTCCGATGCCAGCCGATCTGAACGTGCGCGCCACCTTCGACCTGCGCGACGCTATTTCTTGAACAGGTCGCGCACGTCGAAGGTGGTGCGCTGGTAGGCCGCGTTGCGTGCCGCACGCTTCGGGTCACGGAGCCAACCCATGCCCTTCTTCCCGTAACCGGGGATCAGCGCGCGCTTGACCGCGCGGGTCGCTCGCCCGGTGGTGCGAGCGGCGATGGACTTGTTGAGCGAGGGCTTGCGCATGCCGAACTTCATGGACTCATCGTACGGCTACGCTCGCCGCAGGTCACGGGTTCAGAACGTGAGCATCACTTTGGTGGCCCGTCGTTCGTCCATGGCGCGGTAGCCCTCGGCCGCTTCTTCCAGGGGAAGGGTGAGGTCGAAGACGGCGCCGGGGTTGATCTGATCGGTCATGATCAGCTCGATGAGCTCCGGCAAGAACCGCCGCACCGGGGCGGGTCCGCCGAGCAGACTCACGGTGGAGACGAAGAGATCGATGCCCTCCAGGGTGACCCCGTGGCTGACGCCGACGAAACCGACGTGCCCGCCGGGACGGGTGGCGTGAATGGCCTGCAGCATGGACTCCTGGGTGCCCACGGCCTCGATGGTGGAGTGGGCGCCGTACCCGCCGGTGAGCTCCTTAATGCGGGCCACGCCCTCTTCGCCACGCTCTTCGACGATGTCGGTGGCGCCGAACTGGCGGGCCAGCGCCTGACGGTCGGCATGCCGCGACATGGCGATGATGCGTTCGGCGCCGAGCTGCTTGGCGGCCAGGATGCCCAGCAGACCGACCGCGCCGTCGCCCACGACGGCGACGGTCTTGCCGGGGCCGGCTTCGGCGGCAACAGCAGCGAACCAGCCGGTGCCGAGCACATCAGAAGCAGCGAGCAGGCTCTTGGTCTGTTCTTCAGTGGGTTCGCCGTCGACCTTCACCAGGGTGCCGTCGGCCCAGGGGATGCGGGCGTACTCGGATTGGGTGCCGATGGAACCCATCATCACCTGGTGGATGCAGCGGGACTGGAAGCCGGCCTGGCAGATCTCGCAGGTGTTGTCGGAGGCGACGAAGGAGCCGACCACGAAGTCGCCGACCTGGATGTCGCGCACGTCGTCGCCGATTTCTTCGACCACGCCGATGTATTCGTGCCCCATGGCGGCGGGGCCGTGGACGTCCTCAGCGCCGCGGTAGGGCCAGAGGTCGGAGCCGCAGATGCAGGCGGCGGTGACGCGGATGATGGCGTCGGTGGGCTCGACGAGGGTGGGACGTTCGATGTCTTCGACTCGGATGTCGCCGGGGGCGTGCAGCATGACAGCGCGCATGAGGTGCTCCTGGGGTGGGGTGCGGTTGGTCTGGTATCCATGAAAACACGGACGGCGTACTGCTGGGAGGCCCGGTCGAAACAGGTACCGACAGGGACTCCCTCCGGCGGGCGGGTCTGGCCTACCGTAGAACGATGGACAACAAGGCCGATGTGCGCGAGTTCCTCACCTCGCGCCGGGCGAAGGTGACGCCGCAGCAGGTGGGGCTGCCCGGCGGCTCGAACCGGCGCGTGCCCGGTCTGCGCCGCAGCGAGGTCGCGACGCTGGCCGGCGTGAGCGTGGAGTACTACACCAAGCTGGAGCGCGGCGCGCTCGGCGGCGCCTCTCCGGAGGTGCTCGACGCCCTGGCCCGGGCTCTGCTGCTCGACGACGCCGAACGATCGCATCTCTTCGACCTGGCGCAGGCGTCCAGCCCAACGGCGCGTCCGCGGCGCCGCAGTCGCTCGACTGAACAGCCGCCCCACGAGAGCCTCCAGTGGATGCTCGATGCGGTGACCGCCGGTCCGGCATTCGTCCGCAATGGCCGAATGGACCTGGTGGCTGCGAATCCGCTGGCCCGTGCCTTCTACCGTGACGTGTACGCCATGTCACCGGACCGCCCGAATATCGCCCGGTTCACCTTTCTCGACGAACGCGCTCACAGCTTCTTCCCGGACTGGGACTTCTACGCCCAGGTGACGGTGGCGAATCTGCGCACCGAAGCGGGGCGCGACCCTCATGATGGACGGCTGCAGGATCTCGTGGGGGAGTTGAGCACGCTCAGTGATGACTTCCGTCGGCTCTGGGGCCAGCACGATGTGCGCCACCATGGCACCGGGCGCAAGGTGTTCTGCCACCCCGTGGTCGGTGAGCTGACACTGGCTTACGAAGGGATGAACCTGGAATCCGCGCCGGGGCTCACTCTGACGGTGTACGCCGCCGAACCAGGCTCCGCCTCCGCCGAGCGGCTCCAGTTGCTGGCGTCGTGGGCCGCGAGCCAGGATCTGCCCGGGCAGGAGTCCACGTCCGCGGTGATCTGAGTGACTTGCTAGTAGGGGTAGTCGTCGATGCGCGCGAGGCGCAGAGTGCTGTCCGTCTGTGAGGTACATCACTGACGTGACTAGGATAAAGGCAGTCACCATGAAGAATTTCAAACAGAAGCTTGCAACGGTCCTCTGTGCAACGGCGCTCGTCTTCTCTGCCGGTGTGGTGGGCGCCGCGCCAGCACAGGCGGCCAGCTGTACAAATGCCACGACCTCCAGCAATCAGTGGCGCGATTTGTCCGTGACCTGTTTCGGCAGCGGCTCGCAGTATCGGATCACCGTGACCTGTGGCTGGTACTCAGCAGGCAAGGGTGGCAGCTTCTCCAAATCGTCCAGCTGGGTGAAGAGCGGAGCCCGCGCGACGGTGTCCTGCGGCGCTGGCCACGTGGTGAAGAAGAACCCGCTCTTCAGAGCGACGTTCCGCTGATCTGTGCCGGTAGGTCCCCACTAGACTGGGGAGCATGACCGCGACCCTCACCCTTGACGACTTCTGGCGCCAGTGCCGTACAGAGTTGCCGGAATTGCCGGAGGAGCTACCCGAAGCATGGGCGTTCGGGGCGACCCCGGAGCACGCCGACGGGCTGTTGGAGCTGGTGCTCGCCGGGGTGAAGACGGCGACGTCGTCACCGCTGTGGGACTACGAGCACACCGGCGAACCGGTGCCAGCGGTGGGGGAGCTCAGTATCATTCTCGATGGGCGCGGGGCACCCCGGGCGCTGCTGGAGACCACCGAGATCGCCGTCGTCCCCTTCGCGGAGGTGAGTGAGGAGCACGCTCATGCGGAAGGCGAGCATGATCGCACTCTGGCCGCCTGGCGTGCCATCCACGAGCGGTTCTGGCGCGAGCATTCCGAGAACCCGCGCGGCTATGCCCCGGACATGCCGGTGGTGTGCGAGCGCTTCCGGGTGCGCTACCCGCTGTCGGCTACAGACTTAGCAGGACCGTGATGGCTTCGGGCTGATCCATGGCGCCTTGTCGGTGGTCTTCACTGTGGTCTGAAGGACGCGTGAGGCCCGTTTTTCCTGGTTGAAACAAACGCCCTCGCTAGCGGAAACATCGCCTTGCGAACGTAGAACCATGAAGACAGAGGTTCGGCAGGCACCGGGATCAGAGGGCGTAGTCCAACATGTCGTGGAGACCCAGGACGTCCCCACGGATCGGCTGGTGATGGCGCGAGGGCGCTGGATCACCAACTGGCGCCCTGAGGATGAGCAATTCTGGGAAGGGCCGGGGCGGCGGACGGCGCGCGTCAACCTGATCTGGTCCGTCTTCTGTGAGTTTCTGGGCTTCGCGGTTTGGCAGCTCTGGTCAGTGACGGTGGTGTTCCTCCCCGCCGCTGGTTTCGATCTGACAACATCCCAGCAGTTCTGGTTGGTCTCGCTGCCGCCGTTGGTGGGTGCGACCATGCGCATCCCGTACAGCTTCACCGTGGCGATGTTTGGCGGAAGGAACTGGACGGTGGTGTCCGCACTGCTTCTGCTGATCCCGACCGCGGCCATGGCGATCGCACTGGCTACCCCTGAGACCCCGGTGTGGGTGTTGTTCGTCGTCGCTGCCACAGCTGGCTTTGGCGGAGGGAACTTCGCCAGCTCGATGGCGAACATCACCTTCTTTTACCCGGCGAAGGAGAAGGGGGCGGCGCTGGGTATTAACGCCGCGGGTGGCAACCTCGGCGTCGCCGTCGCCCAATTCATTGTGCCGGTCGCCGTGACCATCCTGGCTTTCGGGCAGTACGGCCCGGCTCTCCCCGTGGCCGGGCTCATCTGGATTCCGCTGATCCTGCTGGCCGCCTGGGGCGCGCGCAAGCATATGCACAACCTCTCACACGCCAAAAACGACGTGAAGGGTTCGCTCTCAGCGCTGAAGGAAAAGCACTTGTGGATTATCGCGGTGATCTACGTCGGCACCTTCGGCTCCTTCATGGGATTCGGGTCCGTCTTCCCGACACTGGTCAGCATCCAGTTCCCCGAGTTCTCGAGCTTCCAGGTACTCGGTGCGGCTCTCTCCCTGGCCTTCATGGGGCCGCTGGTCGGTTCTCTGGCCCGACCCTATGGCGGTAAACTCGCCGACCGCGTGGGCGGTGCTCGGGTCACGGCCCTCTGCTTTATCGCGATGGCCGCGGTGACCGTGGTGCTCGTGGTGACTCTGTCGCTGTCCAGCTTCTGGCTGTACCTGGTGTTATTCCTGGTGCTGTTCACCTTGACTGGATTCGCCAATGGAGCCAGCTATCGGATGATTCCCTTGGTCTTCCGGCTTTCTGTAGACGCGAACGACCGGATCGGTCATGAGAGGAAAGCTTCCGCCGCGCTCGGTTTCATCGGCGCGATTGGCGGTTTCGGCGGTTTCGCCATTCCACAGGTGCTCAGTGCTTCACAGAACATCACCGGCTCCTTCGACACGGCCTTCTGGTGCTTCGCTGCTGCTTACCTGGGCTTTGCCTTCTTCACCTGGGCGGTCTACCTGCGCTCGGGGACCGTCTACGCCCGCAACCGGGTCTGAAGGACTCATCATGACCGAGACGACGTCGATCCCTGAACAAAGCACCCGGACGGTGAAGACGCACTGTCCATACTGCGCGCTGCAATGCGCCATGACCCTCACGGTCACCGAGCGAGACGGCGCTGCCACCGACTACGAAATCGAGGGGGCTTCCTTCCCGACCAACCGGGGCCGTCTCTGCCGCAAGGGCAACACCGCTCACGAGCTGCTGAAACGCACCGGAGATCGAATCATGGCTCCCCTGGTTCAGGAGAGGGCTGCTGACGGAGCACGAACCGGGGCGTTCCGGGAAACCACGTGGGACCACGCGCTGAACGTCATCGCCGATCGGGTCCGGAACATTCAGGAAGCACACGGCCGTGACGCCGTCGGCGTCTTCGGCTCGGGCGGGCTGACCAATGAGAAGGCATATGCTCTTGGGAAGTTCGCTCGAGTCGGGCTGGGCACGTCCCACATCGACTACAACGGCCGGTTCTGTATGTCTTCGGCGTCCAAAGCCTCCACCCTGGTCTTCGGGTTGGACCGCGGCATGCCCTTTCCGCTGACGGATCTGGACGATGCCTGCACCATCTTGCTGTTGGGCTCCAACGTGGCCGACACCATGCCGCCCTTTGTCCAGCATCTCGACGGCGCCCGCGAGAAGGGAGGGCTGATCGTCGTGGATCCGCGGCGCTCCACCACAGCCGAGCTCACAGCGGACGGCGGCGGCCTGCATATCGCGCCTGCACCGGGAGGTGACCTGGTTCTGCTGCTGGCCCTGGCGAACGTGATCATCGAGGAAGGATTCGCGGCGCAGTCATACCTGGACTCGCGTGTTGAAGGGTATGCCGAATTCCGCCGGTCTGTCTCCCACTGGTGGCCTGAGCGAGCCCAAGCGACGACCGGGGTCGGGGCCGATCAGATCCGCGCGGTCGCGCGCAAGCTGGGGCACGCCGCTCATGCCGCACGCCACGGTGGGGACCCTGTTTATATTCTCACCGGTCGCGGGGTGGAGCAGCACCGTGACGGCACCGATACCGCCTGTGCCGCGATCAGCTTGGCCCTGGTACTGGGCCTTCCCGGCGCCCGTACGGACGGACGTTCCCGCGGTGGTTACGGGACGCTCACCGGCCAGGGCAACGGCCAAGGTGGCCGCGAGATGGGGCAGAAGTCGGACCAGCTGCCTGGCAACCGGAGGATCACGGATCCCGAGGACCGCGCGCATATGGCGCAGGTCTGGGGAGTGGCGGAGACAGAGATCCCTGGCCCCGGGACTCCGGCCACCCAGCTGCTCCACACCATGGGCACCGTGGACGAGTGGGGCGAACCCAAAGGAGTGAGCGCCCTGTTCGTCCACGGCTCGAACATTGCGGTCTCCGCCCCTGACACGGGACGGGTGATCCGCAACCTCCGATCTCTGGAACTGTTGGTGGTCGCGGACTTCTTCATGTCCGAGACGGCATCCGAAGCCGACGTCGTGCTTCCGGTGCTCCAATGGGCCGAGGAAGACGGCACCATGACCAATCTGGAAGGCAGGGTACTTCGCCGTCGGAAGGCGGTGGATCCGCCATCGGGTAGGTCCCATGCCAGCCCTGCGACAGACGTCGGTCCCCGTTCAGAACTGTGGATCTGGCACGAGCTTGCTCGACGCCTGGGCAGCCCGGCGGAGTTCCCCGTTGACCCACGCGCAGTCTTCGCGGAAATCCGCGAAGCCACCAGCGGCGCGGCAGCCGACTACTCCGGCCTCGACTGGGACCTCATCGACGCTGGCCACGCTCCTTACTGGCCGGTGCCGTCTTCCACGCTGTCGGGGGAGGAATCGCTGACAGGGGAACCTGTGGTCGGGACGTCGCGCATGTTCGAGGAGCGCTTCGCCCATGCGAATGGGAAAGCTCGGCTGACCGCCCTGCGTCCGCGACGTCAGCCTGTTCCCGTGGCAGGACAACTCACCTTCACCACTGGACGGGTGATGGAGCACTACCAGTCCGGTGCCCAGACCCGGCGGGTGGATGCCCTGCGCCAGGTTCATCCCGAAGCGGTTGTCCAGATTCACCCGGCCACCGCTGCCGAACACGGTCTGGACGAGGGCGGCTACGCCGTCGTTGAAAATGCTCAGGGGTCGATGGTCGCCAAGGTGGAGTTCGCAGCCGGAATCCGCTCGGACACGATTTTCGCTCCCTTCCACTTTCCCGGCCAAGGCACGGCGAACCTCCTGACGCGCGGGCTGACCGACCCGCAGAGCTTCATGCCGGAGTTCAAGAACACCCCGGCCTCGATCCGGGCCGCCACCGCGGAGGAAGTGCCTGCCGGTGAGAGTACGCCCGGTGCTCTCACCCCAAGAGAGAACCTGGCCTCAACGGAAGGAGCACAGTGATGGAGGGCAAGCCCCACGTGGTGATCATCGGATTCGGGCCCGTGGCGTCGCGTCTGGTGGAGGAGCTGCTGCCGGACGTCACTGCGGGGGCGTTACGGCTGACTATCGCCGGCTCCGAGTCCCGCGCGGCCTACCAGCGAATTCGTCTCGGTGACGTCAGCGTCGGCAGGATCGCGCCGGAAGAGCTGTCCACGGACAATGAAGAGGACCTGCGCGCCCAAGGGGTCGACGTCCTCCTCAATACGACGGCGACCGGGCTGGACCCAGCCGCCAGGATCGTCACCCTCAACGGTCCCGGTGGCGAACGGAAGCTCACGTACACCAAGATCGTGCTGGCCACCGGCGCCGAACCCATCATGCCCGCGATGTCCGTGGAATCGCGGCACAGCGGCAACGTCGACGCCGAAGTCACGCACTCGAGATACCCCGATGGCGTGACCGCACTGCGAGACATGACGGATGCGCTGCATATCCGCTCCCGTCTGAAGTACGGCAGGCCCGTCGTCGTGCTCGGCGGAGGGGTGCTGGGTGTGGAGGCAGCGCTCGCGGTTGCCGAAGTGGGCGTCCCCGTGACGTTGCTGCACCGAGGTGAGGTACCGATGGGCCGTCAGTTGGGCACTGATGCAGGCATGCTGCTCCGCCGCGAATTGATGTTGGCTGGTGTCGACGTCCGCGCCGGCAGTGATGTGACGACCGTTGTCGTCGACGACGGTGAGCTCACCGCGGTACGGACCTCACGGGACGAGATACTTCCGGCTTCCCTCTTGATTACGTGCACCGGGGTGAAGCCGCGTGACGAACTAGCCGCAGCCGCGGGCTTGCCGGTGAAGCGTGGCATCGTCACCGGGTGGGACGCCCGCAGCACGGGAACCGCCGAAGGCCACGCCGATGTATACGCCGTGGGAGACTGCGCCGCTGTCGACGGCCGAGACCCCTCCGGACTGATCGGTGCGGGCTGGGCGCAGGCAGAGGCCGCTGCTGCAGCGCTCCGTCAGCAGCTCAATCTGGGGGTGGCGATCGAGCTCGATGCCTCCGGAGCTCCAGTGGAGTTCGACGCCGCTTACGGCGATGGAACACAGGACTCGGTCGGTCTGGAAGTGTTTCTCTTGAAGTCCAAGACGCTCAACGTCGCGTGTGCTGGAGAGACCTCCCACGACCCATGGGGTAGCGATCTCTGGGATCCGGCGGCGCCCACCGTCTCCAACTGGTCGGATACCAAGCGCGGTCAGTATCTTCGCATTGTCACCGGGCCGAATCCCAGCGCGGTTGAGTCGTGCGCGGATGCTCCTACGGGAGAGCGACTGTTGGGATTTGTCTCCGTGGGCTTACCCCGCGCCGCGGCAGAATTAGCGATGCACGCTACGCGTGGCACCATTCCGGTGGCCGATCGCACAGCTTTGCTGGCGGCCGAGCACGCCACCAGAGAAGTTGAGCTCGGTCCCGACGACGTCCTCTGTCGCTGCGCGGGCATTACTGCGGGGACGGTCATGGAGGCAGCATCGACGTGTTGCCGCACGGTCAAGGAGATCAGCGCCGAGACTCGGGCTGGGACCGGCTGCGGAACCTGTCACAAGAACATCGAGAAGATTCTCGCCGCTGCCGCCTCGATGACCGCCCCCGTCTGAACCGAGCACCATGATCCGTACGCCGAGCGGGCGTGGCAGGGTCACCGATAATGAATAAACGAAACTTATACGCAAGCGTGGTAGCGGTCCAGAACGATCTGCGGGAGTTCTTCCGGCACGCGAGGCGTCCCGCCGGCGAGATGCATCAGGGGCTGCGACACCAGCACGGCCCCGGCCTGTGCAGCACGTGATTCCAACAACCCTTGGAAGTAACCGGGCGCCAACAGATAACTGACGATGGCCACGCGTCGCTCCGGTGCTCTCTTTTGTGCCTCGTGGATCGCTTCCGGCACGGTGGGATGGGCGAACGAGAGATAGGCCGCCCGCACGGGATTTCCCAGACGATCAGAAAGCAGTCGAGCTGTTGCTTCAACGTCGTCGACAGCGGAGGAGTCGGAAGAACCGGCGGCCGCGAGGATCACGGTGTCCTTCTGGGGGTCGGCCCCAGCCTCGGTCAGGCGTCGCTCGAGTACCGCGGCCAGGCGTTCGTCGGGTCCCAGTGCCCCGGCGATGACTGTGGGCCGGTCGGCCTCGGCCACGGCGTCCCTCATATCCACATTGACATGGAACCCGGCTGAGAGCAGCAGCGGTACCAGCACCGCGCCCTGGCCCTCGTCGAGGGCGCCGAGGGTCGTGGCGATATCGGGCTGCTGAACGTCCACATGGCCGGTCCTGACCGGACCGATCGCATCGTCCGACGCGGCCAACCGGCTGATCTCATCGGTGAGGGCTTGCACCACGGCCTGCCCGGCGGAGGAAGAGGTGCCGTGGGAGATCGCGGCAAGTGCAGCAGGCCCCGCGTCGGTCGGTGTCGTGGCCGCTGGTGATGAGCCCATCAGAGCTTCACTTCGATCTGGCCGTTCTCCACACGGACCTCGTAGGACCGTAGGGCCACCCCCTCTTCGGAGAGACATTCCCCGTATTCGAGGCTGTAGACCTGTTTGTGGATGGGGGAGGCCAGCGTGGGCGTACCTCCTCTGGAACCGACAATCCCGCGGGCCATGACGTTGGCCTTGGCCACCGGATCCCAGTGATCCACGGCGAAGAGCCGATTGTCGGTCAGGCGGATCAGGGCGACCTGTACGCCGTTCACCAAGGCCGCCTCGCCCCACATGGGCTCAAGTTCTTCGAAGGCGCAGATGCGGTGCCAAGATTCGGTGTCTGTCGCGTGTTCTTTGCTCACGCTCACCATGGTAGGTGCGGGTGATTTCAGAGGGTTTTCGCTCGTGTTAACCGAAGATCAAGCACCTTGCAGGCCTCTCAACGCAATGGCTGAAGACCATGTCACATCGGCTTTACAAAGGAGACATGCCAGGGAAATCGACTCTTTGTAGCGTGAAAACACTCTAATCGAGCAGAAGGTGAGGGACCGATGTCTGCTAAGAATCCACGTCACATCGCCGTCGTTGGCGGCGGACCTGCCGCGCACCGGCTGGTCGAGGCTTTGCTCTCCAGGGATCCTGAGGAGGTGCAGATCAGTCTCTTCACCGAGGAAGCGACGCCTCCCTATGACCGCGTCGGCCTGTCCAAGAGGTTCGAGGACCCGGCCAACGATCTCCTTCTCGGCGACCCTGACCTCTGGGACAATCCTCTGGTCTCCCTGCATACCTCCACCCCGGTCGTCGAGCTGGCCCCGGCGTTGAAGACTCTGACGACGAGCACCCCCGACGGGGGCACCAGCACATACACCTACGACGAGGTGGTGCTCGCCACTGGCTCCACCGCTCCGACACCGCCCATTGAAGGCCGCGAACACATCGCCGTCTACCGAACACTCGACGACGTCGACTGGTTAACGCAGCGCATCGAAGAGCTCCGCGAAGAACTGGGACGCACCCCGCACTGCGTGGTGATCGGCGGCGGACTGCTGGGGATTGAAGCTGCCGGCGGGCTAAAGGGCCGCGGTGCGACGGTGACCATCGTCCACTCCCGCGACTATCTGATGAACGCGCAGCTGGATGAGGGCGGAGGCCGAGCGCTCAACCGGCTGCTGGCGAAGGCAGGCTATGACTTGCACTTGGGCGAGCGGCCCTGCGCCCTGACTGTCAACGGGGCAGGCTTGTTCAAATACATGCTGAACTTCAACGAGACCGGCGACGTCGCCGCGGATCTGGTCGTCGCCGCCATCGGCATCACGGCCCGGGACGAGCTGGGCCGTGATGCCGGACTGGAGACCGACCCGCGTGGAGGACTGGTCATCGACCAGACCTGTGCCACCTCTGCGGAGAACGTCTGGGCTATTGGCGAGGTTGCCAGCTTCGAGGGCACGTGCATGGGCTTGGTCGCGCCGGCGAATGCGATGGCCGAGGTGGTCGCTGACCGGCTGCTCGGCGGAGAAGCTAGCTTCGATGGCTTCGACACCGCCGCCAAACTGAAGCTGGCGGGCATGGACGTGGCCAGTTTCGGGGACACCTTCGGCGAGACAGAAGGGTCGCTGGAAGTGGTGTATGCCGACGCCGTTGGTGGCGTCTATCAGAAATTGGTGGTCACCAACGATGCTTCCACCCTGTTGGGCGGCGTTTTCGTGGGCGACGCAACCCCGTACTCGTCCCTGCGTCCGTTGCTGGGCCGTGCGTTGCCGGCTGAGCCGGGGGCGTTCCTGTCTGCCGCCGGCGGGGACGTGGATATGGACCTTCCCGACGATGCCGAAGTGTGCTCGTGCAAGTCCGTTTGCGCGGGAGATATCCGGCATGCGGTCAAGGGTGAGACCACAGGCGAGCCCATCACCGAGATGGGAGCGCTGAAGAAGTGCACCAAGGTTGGAACCCAATGCGGATCCTGCGTGCCGTTGGCGAAGAAAACCATGGAGAAGGAGATGCTCACGCAGGGCATGGAGATCTCCAAGTCCATGTGCGAGCACTTCGATTACGCTCGCGCTGATCTCTTTGAAGCGGTGCGGGCGACTCACCTGACCTCATTCACGGACATCGTTGACCGCTTCGGCACACCGGCGGATTCGTCCATCAACTTTGGATGCGACCTCTGCAAGCCAGCGGTGGCATCCATGTTGGCGGCCCTCCACGACGAATACATTCTGGACAGCGGCCGCGGAGCCCTGCAGGACACCAACGACCGCGCGCTAGCGAACATGCAGCGCAACGGCACCTATTCGGTGATGCCGCGCATCCCGGCCGGAGAAATCACCCCGGAAAAGCTGGGTGTCATCGCTCAGGTGGCCCAAGAATTCGGCCTGTACACCAAGATTTCTGCGGCCCAGCGTATCGATATGTTCGGCGCGCGGCTGGAGCAGCTCCCGGCTATCTGGCAGCGACTGGTTGACGCCGGGTTCGAATCCGGTCAGGCCTACGGCAAGGCGCTGCGCAACGTGAAGTCCTGCGTGGGTGCCACCTGGTGCCGTTACGGCTTGCAGGACTCGGTGGCCATGGGCATTCGTCTGGAGATGCGGTATAAAGGGCTGCGCTCGCCGCACAAGATGAAGTTCGGTGTCTCCGGCTGCGCTCGGGAATGCGCCGAGGCTCGCGGCAAGGATGCCGGCATCATCGCCACTCCAGATGGGTGGAACCTCTACGTCGGAGGCAACGGCGGTGCCACTCCGGTCCACGCCCAGCTGCTGGTAAAGGACCTCGATGATGAGACGCTCATCAAGTACCTGGACCGTTACATCATGTACTACGTGCGCACCGCTGACCGGATGCAACGTACCGCCCGGTGGATCGAGGAACTACCCGGAGGGGTAGATCATATCTACGACGTCGTCGTGAAGGACACCCTGGGCATCGCTGAAGACCTCGAGAGGGCAATGGCTGAACATGTGGATCGCTACGAGGACGAATGGGCGGCCACGCTGAGGGACCCGGATAAGCTGCGTCGGTTCCGCAGCTTCGTGAACGCCCCGGATGCGCCCGACACGGACCTGAAATACGTCATGGAGCGTGATCAGCCCCGTCCGGCCTCCGAGCAGGAGAAGGCCTCATCCGTGGCCGGGAATGGTCCCGTCTTGATCGGTCCGGTCATCCCCGTCCGGTCCACTGCGACTGACGCCTGCGCCTCGGTCGAGGCGACGGAGGAGGGCGTTCACGAGCAGCTTCCGGTGCTCGTCGGCCAGAAGGTTGGTGCGGTATGAGCCTGATGATGACGACGGCAGGAACCACCACGACACCTGGGCGTGTGACACTGGTCGGCGGCGGGCCAGGAGCCGCAGACCTGATGACCGTGCGTGCCCGTGACACTCTTGCTGAGGCCGATGTCGTGTACTACGACCGGCTGGCGCCCTCCGACGATCTGCGGTCCTGGGCGCCTCGCGCCGAGCTCTTCGACGTGGGCAAACGTCCGGGACATCATCGGGTCATCCAGGAGAGCATCCATCGGATGATGATCGACGCGGCACGTACCGGAAAACATGTCGTCCGGTTCAAAGGGGGTGACCCATTTGTCTTCGGCCGCGGTTGCGAGGAGGTCGCCGCCTGCAGGGAGGCCGGTATTCCCGTCACCGTGGTTCCGGGGGTGACGTCCGCCGTCGCGGTTCCGGCCGCGGCCGGCATTCCGGTGACCGCACGCGGGGTGACCCGGGCCTTCACCGTCATTTCCGGTCATGACCCGCTGTCGGAAGAGGAACTCTCGGGGCTCGCCAGTCTGGGCGGGACCATTGTGGTGCTGATGGGTGTAGGTACGCTTGCCCACACCGTGGAGGGACTGCGTCGTCACGGGCTGGGCTCGTCGACTCCGGTCGGCATCATCGAGAAGGGGTACAGCCCCTCTCAGCGTGTGTGTCTTGCCTCGTTGGGCGACATCCTCTTCGCGTCCGCGTCCCAGCGAATCACCTCACCTGCGGTGTTAGTCATCGGTGACGTCGTCCGGCTCGCGGCCAACGGGCCCGGAACCGGTGAATCGGCTGTGGCAGTCGTTCGGGAAGCGGCCTTGCAGGCGGGCGCGTGGAGATGAGCGCAGCACATCAGCCTGCATGCTCCGAGCCCGACCTCAGAGCAGGGTCTGCTCTACCGCAGACGCTCGCGGGGTTTCGTATCGGGGTGACCTCGGACCGGCGCAGTGAGGAGCTCATCTCCGCTTTCCGGCGTCGCGGCGCCGAAGTGATGCATGCACCGGCGCTGCGCATCGCCCCGTTGACCGAGTCGGTGAGCCTGCAGCAAGACACGTACAAGGTCATCGACGTGAAGCCCGATTACGCCATCATCACCACCGCATACGGCATGCGACGCTGGGTCGAGGCTGCTGACACCTATGGGGTCTGGTCTGAGTTGCGTGACGTCCTGGAGAGGGCGACGATCCTGGTGCGCGGTCCCAAAGCCCGTGGTGCCGTGCGAGCCTCCGGTCTCGATGACGACGGCGCGGCCGAAGACGAGCGCACCGACACGGTGCTGGACATGCTGATTCAGCGTGACATCGCCGGCAAAACAGTGGTCCTCCAGCTGCACGGCATGGCGGATCACGGGCACATTCGCCGTTTGGAAGACGCTGGTGCGCGCGTGGTCACCGTGATGCCCTACACCTGGGCGCGGCCCGCCGAGGATAATGCCCTGCTGCGCATGATCGACGCCGTCATCGAGCGCCAGCTAGACGTACTTACCTTCACCGCCGCGCCCGCTGTTGAGGCGTTCCTGGGTGTGGCCCGACAGTACCGCAAACACGAGGAGCTGGTGGAGGCGTTGAAAACCGACGTGATCTGCGCGGGAGTCGGAGGCGTGACCGTCGCGCCGCTGACCGAGATCGGTATCGAAACGGTGATCCCCGATCGCTGGCGGCTGGGCGCAATGATCAAGAAGGTTTGCGACCATCTCGAACGGCACCACGCGTTACGTCTGCAGACCCAGTATGGTCCGGTGGAGCTACGTGGGGTTCAGCTGACCATCCCGGAGGTCAGCGAGGCGCCGGTCCGTCTGGCTCCTGGCCCGCTCGCCTTGCTGCGCGCCCTCGTGGAAGCCGAGGGGTCGGTACTCTCGCGCGAACATCTACTGGAGAAAGTCCGCTACTGCGACTCCGGCCACGCTCTCGAAATGTGGGTGTCCCGTCTTCGAAGGGCCATTCCTGCCGATCTGATTCAAACTGTCGTCAAGCGCGGCTACCGCATTAAAGTCTGATGTCGCTTCGACCACGTCAGTGGGCTCCTTGATCCTCGGGGGTACACCCCAGACATGCCCGTGGTGTGCGAGCGATTCTGCCTGCGCTTCGCGCTGCCGGAAAGGGGCCCGGAGCGCTAGGCTGAGCCTCATGACCGAGCAGAACGCAGTGTCCACCGTCCCGAACATCATCGCCGGCATGATGCGCATCGCCGACCGAACCGATGCCGAGATCCGCGCCGTGTACACGGCCGCGCGCGAGGCCGGGGTCACCCAGTTCGACCATGCCGACCTGTACGGCTTCAACCACCCCGGCGGCTACCACCACTGTGAGCGACGTTTCGCCGAAGCCCTGCAACTGAGCGGAGCGCAGCGCGAGGAGATCGTCCTGCAGTCGAAAACCGGCATTGTGGACGAGCCGTGGGGATACGACCAGTCCTACGAGCACATCATCGCCTCGGTCGACCGATCCCTGGCGGCACTGCGCACCGACTATCTGGACGTGCTGCTGCTGCACCGCCCGGACGCGCTGGTGGAGCCCGAGGAGGTGGCGCGGGCCTTCGACGAACTGGAGGCGGCCGGCAAGGTGCGCGCCTTCGGCGTCTCCAATCACACCCCGCGGCAGATCGACCTGCTGAAGACGGCGGTCACCCAGCCGCTGGTGGTGAATCAGGTGCAGCTGTCACTCGTGCACGCACCGATCATCGCCCAGGGGCTCACCGCCAATATGCTGGCCACGCCCGATGCCGTGACCCTCGACGGCGGTGGGCTGCTGGAGTACTCACGGATCCACGGAATCACCCTGCAGGCATGGTCTCCCTTCCAGGGGCCCGGCGGGGTGTTCCTGGACTCGCCGGACTATCCGGGGCTTAATGCCGAGCTGAACCGGCTGGCCGAGAAGTACGGCGTCGCCCCGATCGCGATCGCCACCGCCTGGATCACCCGGCATCCGGCGACCATGCAGGTGGTGCTAGGCACGACGACACCGCAGCGGGTAGCCGACGCCGCCGCCGGGTCCACGCTGCCCCTGACCCGTGGAGAATGGTACGGATTGTTCCGCGCCGCTGGGCACCACCTGCCCTAACGCGGCACACATCGTCTGCCGAGAACGTCTGAGAGGTCACTATGGAGAGCAGTAGCGTCACATCGACGGTCGCAAAGTCGTTCGCTCAGCGTGTCCGGCGGTGGGTGGTGATCATGATCATCGCCTCCTTCTCGATCGCCGCGATCGCGGGCATCATCGTGCTGTTCGGCGACGTTAACTCCGACCCCGCCTACCAGGTGCTGGCGAGCACAGCGCTCATCGGCGTTTTTAGCGTCGCCGTGTTCTGCGGTGTGGTGCTGGTGGGAAAACGCTGGCAGACGTTCGGGTGGGTCACGGTCACCGTTGCACTCCTCACGCTGCTCTGGTGTCTCAGACTGGTGTGGGGCGAGCCGAGCTGGGACGAACCAACCGTCGAGGTGACGGCGACCGCCTGCGTGGTGACCGCGGCCCTGTCGGTCGCCTCGCTCCTGCTGTTGCTCGCCGAGCACCGCATCCGGGCGGTGCGCACCGGGCTGTTCGCCACCCTCGGGCTTATCGGAGTCGGGGTGGTGATGGTCCTGATGCCGGTCTGGGGTCTGGAACTGGATGACTTCGACTGGTATCTCCGGACCGCAGGAGTGATCTGGATTCTCGCCGCGCTGGGCATTGTGGTGTTGCCCGTGCTGAGCTTCGCGCTCAAGAACGCTCAGCCCCTGCCCGCTGATGCAGCGGGGCCGCGGCTGTCGCCCGCAGCGGTGCACCACATTGAGACGGCGGCCCGGCGTGAAGGCATCAGCCCGGACGCACTCATCGCCCGGGTACTCCCATCAGACACCGAGCCGCGCCAGTAGCCCCTCGCGGACGGCGGGCCACTCTTCTGGCACGATGCTGAAATAGTCGACGTCGACGATAGACCCGTCTGCCGATCCCCGGAAGTTCCGCAGCGTGCCCTCACAGTGTGCACCCAGTTTCGCGATGGCGCGGTGGGAACGAGTGTTGCGGGAGTCGCAGCGCAGCGCCACCCGCTGCAGCTCGAGCTCGTCGAAGGCGTGGCGGAACATCAGGTACTTCATGGTCGGATTCACGAGCGTGCCCCACACCTCAGGGGCGAGGAACGTGGAGCCGACCTCCACCCGCAGCCCCGGCACCAGGTCGTAGAACACGGTGCGTCCGACGATGTTGCCCTCGAACTCCACCGTGAAAGCGAGCACGGTCTCCGATGCCAGCATGGGGGCGTGCAACTCGTTGAGCGCGGCCGGGGTCTCGGGGAAGGGGTCGGCCATTCCGGCCCACATCTCCGGGGACAGGGTGCGATGTAGCGCCTCGGCGTCGTCGAGTGTGAGCGGGCGTAATCGTACCGGGCCGTGGGTGAGGGTGATCGAGTGCTGCATGGGGCGACGGTAGCATGCAGTCCATGAGGATTCTGATGGTGGGCGCCGGTGGCACCGGCGGCGCATTCGGCACGTACTTACACGAGGCCGGACGCGAGGTGACCTTCCTGGTGCGCTCCGAGCGCGCGGAGCGTCTGCGCCGTGATGGCCTGCGCTTCGTCTCCTCGGGGCTGGACCGGACCCACCCGGTGAACTTGCTCGTGCGGGGTGAAGAAACAGCACCCTTCGACCTGGTGGTGCTGGCGGTGAAGGCCACGGCATTGGATTCCGCGCTGGACGACATCGCGCCGTATGTGGGTCCGGACACCCTCATTCTGCCGATCCTGAACGGGATGGCGCATTTGGATCTCGTGGAGCAGCGCTACCCGGGGCGCACGCTCGGCGGGTTCGTGCGCATCGTCGCCACCCTGGACGGGGACACCGTTCACCAGCTGACGCCGCTGTGCGGGCTCACGGTGGGGTCGCTCACCGAAGAGCCGCTACCCGCTGCGGTGGTGGAGGCACTGGATGTGCCGGGCATCGATTTCGCGGTCCGCGACGACATCCGCTCCGCGCTGTGGGAGAAGTGGATGTTCATTGCTGCGGCGGGCGTGACCACCTGCCTGTTTCGCGGGCCCATCGGGGACATCATTGATGCTGGCGGACTCCCGCACATCCACGCCACGGTCCAGGAGCTGGAAGCCGTGGCGGCGCACGCAGGATATCCGGTGTCGGAGGCGGCGCAACAGGCAAGTCGAGCGATGCTCACCGAGCCCGGGTCGGAGTTCACCTCATCCTTATACCGGGATCTGGTCGCCGGCTACCGCACCGAGGCCGAGCACCTGTTGGGCGACCTCGCCCGCCGGGCCCGGGAGCTCGGGTCGGACACCCCGCTGCTGGACCTTGCGCTCGTCCAGATCAGAACGGTGAGCCGCGCAGTCCGGCCGGAGGCATAAGAATCAGCGGATCTCGGGGTTGCCGCCGAGGGCGCGCTCCAGCGGGATGGATCCGTCCTGCCACGGGGTCAGCGCCCACATCACGAGGTAGAACCCGACGCCGACCACCGGCAGTAGGAACGAGACGAGCACCAACAGTCGGGCGAGCCAGACGTTGATGCCCACATGCTGGGCGATGCCGCCGGCGATGCCCCCGGCCAGGCGGGCCGGGCCGCGGCGGAATCCGAGACGGCGGATGGACGTGAAGAATTTCTGCATACTGACGACGGTACGCGGTGCCGGGCGGCGACGCCATGGGGAAAACCCCCGGATCACCGGGGAGGAACCGGGGTGATCTCGTCCATGGACCCTTACCTTCGCCGGGTGTCCGGGGCCACCATGGTGGGGAAGCAAGAATGCTTCCGTCGAGATTTTTAGGAGGATCACGTCATGCGTGCTGCACGCTACTACGACCGCAAAGACATCCGCATTGAAGACATTGAGGCCCCCGTGGCCGGCGCCGGCGAGGTGCTGATCGACGTCGCTTGGTGCGGGATCTGCGGCACCGACCTGCACGAATACCTCGACGGCCCGATCTTCGTGCCGCCGGCAGGCCACCCGCACCCCATCTCGGGCGAATCCGCGCCGGTGACGCTTGGCCACGAGATGTCCGGCACCGTGGCCGCACTCGGTGAAGGCGTCACCGATCTGGAGGTCGGCCAGCACGTGGTGGTCGAGCCCTACATCATCCACGAGGAGTATTACGGAAAAGAGAATTACCAGCTCTCGCCCGATATGAACTTCATCGGCCTGGGCGGCCGTGGTGGCGGGCTCGCCGAGCAGATCGCCGTGGACCGGCACTGGGTGCACCCCATTTCCGAGAAGGTGGGTCTGGATGAGGCCGCACTGATCGAACCGCTCTCGGTGGCCCACCACGCGGTGAGCCGTTCCGAGGCCGCAGCGGGCGACGTCGCCATCATCGGCGGTGCCGGGCCGATTGGTGTGCTGACGGCGGCGGTGCTGAAGGCGCTGGACATCACCGTGATCGTGTCCGAACTGTCCGAACTGCGGCGTCAGAAGGCGTTGGAGACCGGCGTGGCCGACTACGCCTTCGACCCGCGCGACGTGGATGTGGCCGAAGAAGTGCGGAAGCTGACCGACGGTAAGGGTGCCGACGTCGGCTTCGAAGCCACCTCGGTGGACGTGGTGTTGAACATGCTTTTCGACGCCGTGCGTCCCGGCGGCGTCATCGTCAACGAGTCGATCTGGGGTCACCGTCCGGAGGCGGACCTGGCCACCCTGGTGCTCAAGGAACTCGATCTGCGCGGCACCATCGGCTACTCCTTCGACCATGCGGCCACCATCAAGCTGGTGGAAGAGGGCAAGATCGACCTCAAGCCGTTCATTACCGGCAAGATCGGGTTGGACGGGTTGATCGACGAAGGGTTCGACACCTTGATCAACCGCAACGAGACGGCGGTGAAGATTCTGGTGTCGCCGTCGGGCAAGGGGCTGTAACCCCTCGCTCATTGTGGATTCGCCGGGCAGATTTGGTGGATTCGCCGGGTGCGCGGACGCGGTCAGGTCGGTGTGACCGACTGCCGCAGTAGCGTGCGCATCCACTCGGGGCGGTGCGTCTGACGTCGCTGAAGTACACCTCATGGTGGGTGTTGCTCAGGCGCAGCCCTTGGGTGGGGATGAACTCGTGATGCATGCGCTCGAGCACGTCCGCCTCGTCGCCCAGGGGCTGCCATGACCAATTTCTGCTCTTCGGTGCGGGCATTTCTCCCGCGAGGCATGACGTCATCGCGGTAGGTATACTGATCTACCTACTTGCATTCTTGATGCGCGACCACAGAAGAGGACCACATGACCTCGGAGCGAATTTCTGCCCGCACGAAGCTGCTCGGTGCGGCATCGCGGCTGTTCTACACGGACGGACTCACGGCCACCGGAATCGACACCATCACCGCCGAGGCGCAGGTGGCGAAGAAGAGTCTGTACAACAACTTTTCCTCCAAGGGGGAGCTGGTGGGTGCCTACATCGACGAGCGCCACCAGGAATGGCTGGTCCTTTATCAGCAGCGCGTCGATGCTGCCTCGACACCGTCGGAGGCGGTGCTCGCCGTCTTCGATGCCTACATCGACCATGGCGAACGCGAAGCGGAGCTGGGTTTTCGCGGGTGCGGGTTGCTCAACGCCGCGGCAGAACTCACCGCCGGGTCCGAGGGGCGTGAAGCGGTGCGTGCGCACAAGGAACAGGTGGAGCAGATTCTGCTCGAGCACCTGCGGGAGATCGTCGACGACGAACGTGCGGCCATCTTGGCAGAACACTGTGCTTTCCTGTTGGAGGGGGCGATGATCCGCGCCGGACTCGAGGGCCAGACAGTGCGACTCTACCGGGCCCGCGAACTGGCCGTCGGACTGCTGGCAGGACTGCGGTGAACACCGGGCGCGGAGCCGGACTCGCCGCCATCACGGTCACCTCCCTGCTCTGGGGAACCACCGGTACCGCCGCGACTTTCGCACCGAGCGCCGGCCCGCTGGCCATCGGCGCTGCCGCACTCGGCGTGGGCGGGCTTCTGCAGGCGCTCATTGCCATTCCGGCGCTTCGTACGGCGCGGCCTCAACTGCAACAGCAACGCAGTCTGGTGCTGATCGGCGCGCTCGCCGTCTTCTTGTATCCGCTGGCGTTCTACAGCTCCATGCACACGGCCGGGGTGGCCATTGGTTCTGTGGTGTCGCTTGCCTCCGCGCCACTGGCTTCCGGGGTGTTGGAGCGCGTGGTGGAAGGCCGCGCCCTGAGCCGGTGGTGGATGCTCGCCGCCGGACTCGGCATCACCGGCAGCGTGATGCTCTGCGTCTCGACCATGAACGACTCTACCCGCGGGCTGGCCCCGACCCTGCTGGGGGTGGCTCTCGGGCTGGTCGCCGGCACCACCTACGCCCTGTACTCCTGGACCACTCACCGACTCATGAGTTCCGGGGTGAGCCGAGCGGCCTCGATGGGGTCAGTGTTCGGTCTCGGCGGTGCCCTGCTTTTACCGGTGCTCTTCATCACGGGTGCGCCGCTGGTGGCGTCATCGGAAGCCCTGGCGGTGGCGGCCTACATTTCTCTGGTGCCGATGTTCCTCGGGTACCTGCTCTTCGGCTTCGGACTCACCCGCGTGTCGGCGAGTACTGCCACGACAGTGACGCTCACGGAACCGGCCATCGCCACCCTGCTCGCGGTGCTGATTGTAGGGGAGCGGTTGACCCCGCTGGGCTGGATCGGGCTGGCCCTGATGGCGTTGGTGCTGGCCCTGCTCACGGTGGCTCCCACGGCGGAATACCGGGCCACCACCAGCCGTTGATATTCAGTGTGATGGCGGAAAACTCAGTACACACAGAGTCGGGCGTCCGGGATGTGACGGTGCTGGTGATCGGCGCCGGTCAGGCGGGGCTTTCGGCGGGCTTCCACCTGCAGCGCTCGGGCTTCGACAGTGCCCTCGAGCACCCCGACGGCGCGCACACTTTTGTGTTGCTTGATGCGAACCCGGGCCCCGGCGGTGCCTGGCAGCACCGTTGGGAGTCGCTGCGCGTCGGCACCCTCAACGCCATCTTCGATTTGCCCAGGACGCCGAAGCCGCAGATGAACCCACAGGAACCCAGCAATCAGGCGGTGCCACGGTACTTCGGGGAGTTTGAAACTCAGTTCAATCTGCCGATTCTGCGCCCGGTCACGGTCGAGCGGGTCACGCGCGACGACGCCTCCGGCCGGCACGGTTTCCTCGTGGAGACCTCGCAGGGCACCTGGCGCGCCGAGTACCTGATCAACGCGACCGGCACCTGGAACAATCCGACCCTGCCGGCCTACCCCGGAGCCGACACCTTCGAAGGCCTGCAGCTACACACCCGGGACTACACGAGCCTGGAGCAGTTCCGAGGGCTGCGCACCGCGATCGTTGGCGGCGGCATCTCGGCGCTGCAACAACTCGAGGAGATCTCGCGGGTCACCGACACCGTCTGGTACACCCGCACACCGTTGCGGTGGATGACCGACGAATTCGACATGGAATATGGACGCGATGTGATCCGCCGCGTGACCGCCGACGTCGAAGCCGGACGTCCCACCGGCAGTGTGGTCTCCTACACCGGTCTGCCACCGGACGCCGCCTACACCCGAGCCGCCCGCGAACGCGGCGCCCTGAACCGGCGTCCCATGTTCGCTGCTATCGAGCCACACGGGGTGCGCGAGGCGGATGGGTCCTTCACCTCGGTCGACGCCATCCTCTGGGCCACCGGCTTCAAGGGGGACCTGCGCCACCTGGAAGACCTGCAGCTGCGCACCGATCTGGGTGGGGTGAAACTGCGTGGCACCCAGGCCGACGCTGAGCCGCGTCTGCACCTCATCGGCTTCGGCCCATCGCAGTCGACGGTCGGTGCCAACCGGGCCGGCCGCGACGCCGTGCGCGCCATCGAGAAGCAGCTCGCCCAGGACGCCGTGACAGTTTCGACCCCTTGAAACACTGCGTAGACTAGTGGTGTGGAATCAAATCTTCCTGAGGTGCTCAACGCAGCCCGGTCGTTGACCCGGGCTGAGCGTGCTGCCGTCGCTCAGGAATTGATCTCCGAGCTCACAAACCACGAATACGAGGACCTGCGTTCCGCCGATCTACGCGCCGTATTGGAACAGGGGCTCACGAAGCTCGAATCGGGTCAGGGCATCCAGGCCGCCGTGGACCACGTGGACGACCACCTCAACCAGGCAGGTCGCTCCGCGGCCGAGTCCGCCTCAGAGTAACGGGCCGTGCGGCCACCCTAGGTGAACAGGGTGATTCCGTAGAGCAGGAACAGCAGCACATGAGCAGCACCATGTAGCGCACTGACCTTCTTGCCCGCGAAACTCGTGAGTGTCAGCAACAGGGTGACGGCGAACAGGGCCAGCCCGGTCGGATCATCGCCGAGTATCACCGACTGGCCGGTGAGCAGCCCGATCGTCAGCACCGCGGGGATCGTCAGCCCCACCGTGGACACCAGGGCGCCGTGGCAGAGGTTGCTCACGCGCTGGATCTCACCACCCCAGGCCGCGCGGAACGTCGTGATCGTCTCCGGCAAGAACACGATCATCGCGATCAACACCCCGGAGAGGGCCACGGGAGCCCCCAAGCGGTCCAAACCGACGTCGAGCAGAGCCGCCATGTCGTGGGAGAGCAGCACAATGGGGATCACCGTGAGCACCAGCACCACCGCCCGGCTGAGAATCTCCGCTCGGTGCATGCGCAGCACCTCGGTGACACTCGCCGCATGGGAACCGTCGGAGCCCGGCGCCCGACCCGAAGGGTGAGCGAGGTCGACCTCCTGGAAATCGCGGCGCTGCGGCCCCATTTGTCGGTACAGGAAGAATCCGTACAGCAGCACGGTCAGCACCGCGACCGGCACGGCCTGGCCCGCCGTGTACGCGCCCTGTTCCCCGATCAGCTGCGGTAGCGCAAAAGCCACGGTCCCCAACACCACCAGCAGTGACAGATACGCGGACACCCCGGTGCTATTCGGTTGCAGGTTCGCGTGGCGGGATCCGCCCACCAGCAGGGCCACCCCGACCACCAGGTTGAGGATGATCATCGACACGGCCATCACGGAGTCGCGCGCAATGGTGGCATGATCGCCGGGGCCGAGCATCACCGCCGAGATCAGGATGACCTCGATCAGCACGATGGACAGGGTCAACACCAGGGTGCCGTAGGGGTCGCCCAGCCGGTGCGCCAGATGCTCCGCCTGGGTGACCACCCCGAAGGCGCAGACCACGATGACGCCGATGATCGCCAGTAACACGGTGAAGAGCGCCAGCGTGGAGAGTCCAGCCGCGTCACCGAGCAGCGGGCCGGCGAACAGCAGGAGAGCGAAAGCGCCCCAGCCGAGGGCGAGACGAGCGAGGGCGCCGCGGGTGAGCACGGTGCGCAGGGTGGAGGAGAAGGTCACAGAGGTCACGATGTTCGACCGATTCTGCAGGGTCGTCCCAGCTCGTGAGGGTTACCGTGCGGGTCGTCCCGCCGGATACGTACCCATCCAGCTTCTCACAATACGGTCAACCCTGAGGGATGCGGACGACCATCTTGCCGGTGTTGGCTCCGCGCATCATGTCGAGGAACGCATCCACGGAGTTTTCGATGCCCTCCACCACGGTCTCGTCGTAGGTGATCTTTCCGGCGCTGAACCACTGCGCCATCCGTTCCTGGAACTCGGCGGACTGGTCGAGGTGGTGACCCACGGTGAAGCCACGCAGCCGCAGGCTCCGCTTGATCATGTTCACCATGTTGTCCGGCCCGGATGGGGTTTCGGTGCTGTTATAGGTCGAGATCGCCCCGCACAGCGCGCCGCGGCCGCCGTCGTTGAACACATCCAGGGCCGCCTCCAGATGGTCACCGCCGACGTTGTCGAAGAACACGTCGATCCCCTCGGGCGCCAGCTCTGCCAGCTGCTCGCGGACCGGGGCGTCCTTGTAGTTCAGGGCGGCGTCGAAGCCGTACTTTTCGGTGAGCAGTGCGATCTTTTCCGCGGACCCGGCAGAACCGATCACCCGGGAGGCGCCCAGCAGGCGTGCGATCTGGCCGACGGCGGTACCCACCGCACCGGCTGCACCGGAAACGAATACGGTGTCGCCCTCGGCCACCGGGGCAATGGTGGTCAGCCCAACATAAGCCGTGAGCCCGGTCATTCCCAGAATGCCGAGGTACACCGAGGGCTCCACGCCCGGGATCTCCGGCACCGCGCGGAACTGAGACGCCGGGGCTTGGGCCATGTCACGCCAGCCGAGCTGATGCAGCACCAGCGTGCCCACAGGCAGCGACTCGTCATGTGACTCAGTGACGACACCCACGGCGCCGCCGGTCATGGTCTCCTCGAGCCCGAACGGCGCTACATAGCTCTTCGCGTTACTCATGCGGCCGCGCATGTACGGGTCCACTGAGAGGTAGCTGTTGCGAACGCGCACCTCCCCGGGGGCCAGCTCGTCCAGGGTCACCTGGACGGTGCGGAAGTTTTCCTGAGTCGGCCACCCCTGCGGGCGGGACACGAGTTGGACCTGGGTGCTGATGTTCTCGGACATGGATTTGACGATGGCACTGCCGTGAACCCGGCGCAATGTCGTGGGCTAGTTGTCCGCTGAGGGACGAACCATCCTGGCGAGCCGGGTGCCCAATTCAGGGGTATGCGAACTATTTATGAAGACGGGTGATTGCCGCCGAATATTCAATGATTTACACTCAAGCCACGATGTGTTCATGCTCACAATAGAACGTTCACCACTCATCTACTCGCATCACTTCGGCCCGGCCGGAGCCACTGAAGGAGAGTCTCTCTATGTTCACGTTGACGACGTCGAAACGACGCACCGCTGGATTCGCCGCCCTGACCTGCGCCGGGGCACTGTTGCTGACCGCTTGTGGTGAGGGTTCTCCCTCCGGCGGCGAGGAAGAGGCTTCCGCCGAGGCACAGGGTGAGCTGACTCCGGTGGAGGTGGGTGTGATCCCGATCGGTGACGTCGCCTCCATCTACGTGGGTCAGCGCGAAGGAATCTTCGAGGAGCATGGCCTGGACCTCACGCTGACTCAGGCCCAGGGTGGCGCCGCCATCGTGCCCGGTGTGCAGTCCGGGGACCTCGATTTTGGCTACTCGAACGTGACCTCCCTGGTGGTGGCGCGCGACCGTGGTCTGCCGATTAAGATTGTCGCCACCGGTCCGCAGACCACCGGCAGCGAGCTGGAAGACTTCGCTGCCGTGATGGTCAACCCGGATTCCGGCATTGAGTCCATCACGGACCTTGAAGGCAAGACCGTTGCCGTCAACACGCTGAACAACATCTTCGACTCCGTGATCTCTGAGGGCATGGAGCAGGAGGGTGGCGATGCTGACTCCATCAACTTCGTGGAAGTGGCGTTCCCGGACATGGTTCCGCAGCTGGAGGCCGGGAATGTGGATGCGATCACCGCGGTCGATCCGTTCGCCGTGATCGGCGACGAGGCCGGCCTGGAGCGCATTTTCGGGCCGTTCTCGCAGCCCGTGGAGGATCTCTCCATCGGCGGGTACTTCGCTACCGAGGGCCTGATTGAGAGTGACCCGGATCTGGTTGAGGCTTTTGCTGCCGCCATGAAGGAGTCGCAGCAGTTCTCCGAGGAGAACCCGGAGATCGTACGCGAGGTGATCGCCGAGTACACGACCTCCTCGCCGGAGACGCTGGAGAAGACCACCATCCCGCTCTTCCCGCAGGAGCATCACCGGGAGTCGCTGCAGCAGATCATTGACATTTCCGACCGGATTGGTCTGATCGACGAGCCGATTGCCATCGAAGACCTGCTCAACGACGGCGCCTGATCCCCGAGGCAGGCGTCATCTCGGTTTGCTACGCTCGCCAGTGTTTTCGCCGAATGGCGACGACGCCGCGCGGCGCGCAAGATCGAGCCAGGTGACGGTCATCCGATGCCGCGATTCCGCTGGTGGGAACTGAACCCTGGTGCTGGCCGCCCTGCTGGCCAGCACCGGGCGCGCTCTGCGTCTCCGCTACCTGGACGGCTGACCGCGCTTAGTTAGAGGGTGTCGACGTCGATGACGAACCGGTAGCGCACATCGGAGCGCAGCACCCGCTCGTAGGCGGCGTCGACGTCGTCAGCGGAGATCACTTCCACCTCGGCAGCGATGCCGTGCTCGGCGGAGAAGTCCAGCATTTCCTGGGTCTCACGGATGCCACCGATATTCGACCCGGTCACCACGCGCCGGGCGGAGGTCAGTGAGAACACGGAGAGCGACTGCGGGTTCTCGGGCAGGCCCACGAACACCAGGACCCCGTCCAGGGTGAGAGTAGCGAGCAGGGCGTCCAGATCGACGTCGGCGGAGACGGTGTTGATGATCAAATCGAAGCTGCCTCGCAACGACTCCAGGGTGCCGTCTTCGGAGGTAGCGCGGTAGTCATCGGCGCCGAAGCGGCGACCGTCGTCTTCTTTGGAGCGGGTCTGCGAGAGCACGGTGACGTGGGCGCCCAGGGCGTGAGCGTACTTGACCGCCATGTGGCCGAGTCCACCCATGCCTACCACGGCGACGCGCTTGCCCGGTCCGGCATTCCAGTGCCGCAGCGGGGAGTAGGTGGTGATGCCGGCGCAGAGCAGGGGAGCGGCGGCGTCGAGGCTGAGCTCTTCGGGGATGCGCAGCACGTAGCCGGCGCGGACCACCACTTCGGTGGAGTAGCCGCCGTAGGTGGGCTCACCCGAATACTCCTGTGAGTTGTAGGTCATCACGGTGCCGCGGGTGCAGAACTGCTCTTCGCTGGCCTGGCACGGTTCGCACTCACCGCAGGAGTCCACGAAACAACCGACACCCACCCGGTCGCCGGGCTGGAAGTCGGTGACCTCCGGGCCGACCTCGGTGACAACACCGGCGATCTCGTGGCCGGGCACCATGGGGAAGGTGCCCGGGCCCCATTCGCTGCGAACCTGGTGAATATCGGAGTGGCAGATTCCGGCGTAGGCGATGGCGATGCGTACATCGTCGGCACCGAGGTCGCGACGGGGGATCTGGCCGCGCTCGAAAGCGGCGCCGGTGGAGGGGGCAATCAGGGCGGTGGCGTTCGTCGTCATGCCTCCTGTTTATCAGATGGCCTCGGGGCTATGCTCGGTTCATGGCACCGCAGGAGTTCCTCCCCGCAGATTTCGACCCGCCGCGCTCGCTGGTCACCGAGCAGTTCCGGCTCGAGCCGCTGGGGCCGCAGCACAACGAGGCGGACCTGGCGGCGTGGAGCTCGAGCGTGGAACACATTCGGGCCACCCCGGGATATCCCGATGGGTCGTGGCCGCCGGTGGAGGGGATGACGCCGGAACGGAACCGGGCGGACCTGGAACGGCATGCGAGCGACTTCGAGGCCCGGCGCGGATTCACCTTCACCGTGCTGAACCCGGCCGATGAGGTGGTGGGGTGCGTATACCTGTACCCGGCCGCGGAGATTCCGGAGGCTGCCCGGCGGCCCGAGCGCGACGTATCGGTGCAGTCCTGGGTGCGCGCTGATCACGCGCACCTGGATGAAGTGCTGGCGCTCGCGTTAGTGGACTGGATTGCGGTGGCCTGGCCCTGGAGCCACCCATACCGGTACGGGCGCTGATGAGGCGAGCACCGCTGCGGCCCGAGGTGGGAGTCGCGTTCACCGCTGCGGCGGCATTCGCCTGCTTCTTTGGGGTGTACCCGAGCGCGGCCCTGATTCTCTCGAGCGGTTCGGTGGCGCCGGGAACCCTGGTGGCGGTGCTGATGGCCGTGGTGGTGCTCATTCAGCCGGTGATCGTGTGGGCCGGGCGCTGGTTGACGCCTCGGGTGCGTGCGGTGCGGCTGGGGCTGGCGTTGATGGTGGCCGGGGCGGTGGCGTTGCCCTGGCTGGACCACTGGCCCGGCATCGTGCTGTTCGGTGCTGGATTCGGGGTGTTCGTGATCTCCTGTACCTCCTGGGCGAAAGAGGTGGTGGCGCCGGAGCGCATCGCCCCCGCCCTGGCGCTATTCGGGTTCGCCAACGCCGTGGGCGGGCTGATCGGCGGTCCGCTGGGCATGCTGCTGGTCACCCAGGTGGGCCCCGGCGGCACCCTGACCATGGCCGGCATTGCGTCCGGGCTCGGGCTGGCCGCGACCACGCTGGTGAGGGTCCCTGCCGGTACGGCGGAACTACAGGTCGGTTCGGGGCACGACGCCGGCGAGGCGCTGCAGGCGGCGGATGTCGGTGATACCGACGACGCAGCATCTTCGACGGAACGCCGTGGGAGGCCTGTATCGCGGAGTCCACTGTTGTGGCTGAGCAGTGTGGCGCTGACCGGGCACCTGATTGCCGTCACCTGTTACGCGGTGGCGCTGTCGTCGATGAGCGTGCTCGCTCTGACCTCGGCCGCCTGGGTGGTCGTGCTCGCGACCGCCACCACCCAGTTCTCGGTGGCGCTGGGCAGGCTGGCCACCGGCGCCGTCATCGACCACGTCTCGGCCCGCGTGCTGGCCGGTGCCGCGCTGGCGGTGCTCGCCGTTGGGTCCGCGTGGTTTATGGTCGGCTCCGGCCCCGCCACCGTGATGATCGCCGCTGCCCTGATCGGTGCGGCCTCGGGCATCGTGCAGACTACCGTGCTCACCGTGCTGATGCGCCGGGCCCACACCCGGCTACAAACCGACCGCATGAGTGCGGCCTGGAACATCATCTTCGATGTCGGACTGGGCCTGGGTGCGGCCCTGGTGTCGGTGCTGACCCTGGCATGAGTTTCCCTGTGGGTGGGAGGACGAGTGACGATGCTGAACCGAATCGCCTACCTGGCCCTGGTGCTAGGTCTGTACGCCGTGGCGGTGGCCGGAATGGTGGGCCTGGTTGCCTGGATGTTCGACCGCCCCTTCCTGGAGGCCGCCGGTAACGTCTGGCTCGCCATCGTTTTGTTCCTTGGCGTCGCCATCTACCACGGGCTGCGCCATGACCTGTCCTGACGCCTGAGCGCGCTACTAGCTTGCCGCTGAGGCTTGTTCAAGGCGCCCTGGAGGAGCACCATCAACGACAACGCCCATCGCGGAGGGGAGCCCGATGGTCTACGTCCTGTCATGACCGCGCCGCGTGATCCGTGAGGCCAGCGATCAGACAGGACTGTCCCATGAGCAACATCACCGTCGCCCACGCCGACTCCGGGCTGGTGACCACCCAGGTGTCCGAGAATTCCAGTTTCGAGCGGATGTCGCAGCGGTTCGGCATGGGCGGCTACCTCAAGTACCTCACCCTGCCTCAAGGAACGCGTCCGGTGATCCGGAGCTACACGGTGCGTGCCTTCCGCCAGGCCGCGCCGGGTTTGCCGGCCGAAACGGACGTGGACTTCCTGGTGCACGGCGACGACGGCGTGGCCGGCCCCTGGGCCGTCGCGGTGCAGCCCGGTACCGAGGTCGCCATGATCGACCAGGGCTGCGGGATTCCGAAGTCGCATGTCACCTTCTGCGGCTACTGGAAGCGCGAAAAATCCGCACCCAGCTAAGCCGTTCCAGGTGGCGAACGTCTCCTTCCTCGAGCTCATAACTGTACCGAACGTTTGGTACAGTTATGGGCATGCAAGCTCTTTCACCGCACGCCACCGCGCCCACGAGTGCGGCTCAGCGCTGGACGTTCCTCGTCGTGATCAGTGCCGGACTCTTCTTGGTCGGCGCCGACAACTCGATCCTCTACACCGCCCTGCCCGAGCTACGCGATCAGCTCGATACCACCGCCACCCAGTCGCTGTGGATCATCAACGCCTACCCGCTGGTGCTCTCCGGGCTGCTGCTGGGCACCGGCACCCTGGGTGACCGCATCGGGCACCGGCGCATTTTCACCCTCGGAGTGATTCTCTTCGGGCTCGGCTCGCTGGCCGCGGCGTTCTCGCCCAGCGCCTGGTTCCTGGTGGCCGCCCGCGCCCTGCTCGGAGTGGGCGCGGCCACCATGATGCCGGCCACCCTGGCGCTGATTCGTATTACCTTCACCGACGAGCGAGAGCGCAACACCGCCATCGGCATCTGGGGTTCCGTGGCTGTAGTGGGCGCCGCGATGGGACCGGTGATGGGCGGACTACTGCTCGAGTTCTTCTGGTGGGGCTCGGTGTTTCTGATCAACGTGCCGGTGGTGGTGCTCATCCTGATCTTCACCGCGCTGATTGCCCCGCCGAATCTCGCCAACCCGGCCAAGCACTGGGACGCCGTCTCCTCGGTGTGGGCCATGGCGGCGATGGTCGGCCTGGTGCTGAGCATCAAGGAGGTCGCCAACGCCAACCGCTCCGGAATCGTGCTGGCCGCCGGGCTGGTGCTTGGCGTCGTCGGCGCGGTCCTCTTTGTCCGCCGGCAGCAGCGCCTCACCGAGCCGCTGCTGGTGTTCGGTATCTTCAAGAACCGCATTTTCACCGGCGGCGTGCTGGCGGCTGGGCTGATGATGGTCATCATGTCCGGCACCGAGCTGATGACCACCCAGCGTTTCCAGACGGTGGCGGATTTCTCCCCGCTCGAGGCCGGGCTGCTCGTTGCATCCGTGGCCGTGCCCGCCATTCCGATGGCGGTGTTGGGCGGGGCGAACCTGCACCGGTTGGGCTTCCTCCCGTTGATCTCCGGAGGGTTCACCCTGATGGCGCTGGGGCTGACCGGAGCGATTCTGGCCTTCATCGCGTCCGCCCCGCTGTGGATGTTCGTGGTGTCGCTGATGCTTGTGGGCATGGGCGGCGGGCTGGCTGCTTCCGTGGCCTCGACCGCCATCATGGGTTCGGCTCCGCGCAGCCGCGCCGGCATGGCCGCGTCCGTCGAGGAGGTTTCCTATGAGTTCGGCACCCTGATCTCGGTGGCGGTGCTGGGCAGTCTGATGCCGCTGGTCTATGCGCTGAACGCCCCGGAGGCGGTGGCGCACGACGTCGACCACGGGGTGGATCATGCCGTGCACGGTGCTGCGGCGGTGGGAGCCTACGATACCGCGTACCTGACGGTGCTCATCATCGTTGCCGCGGTGGCTGTGCTCTCCGCCGCCATCACGGCATACTGTTTCCGAGACAACCCGAAGGGAGCCGTCGCTGTTGAGGACGAGCAAGCGCGAGAGCATTCTGCAACGAGCCATTGAGCTGATCGAGGCCGAAGGACTGGAGGCGATCTCCTATGAGTCGCTGGCGGAAGCCTCCGGCATGTCGAAATCCGGCATCATCTACCACTTCCCCTCCCGCGACGCGATCTTGCGAGCACTGCACGAGTACATGGCTGCGAACTGGGAAGCCGAGCTCATCGCCGCCGCCGGTGGACCGGCGCACGAGGTGTCTCAGGCGCGCCGGTTGCGGGCAATGGTGATCTCTCTGACCCGCCCGGCCACCAAAGCCGAGCTGCTGTTAGAAATCGACGCCCGCAGCCACCCCGAGTTCGACGAATACTGGCTCGAGGTCGAACGCCGTTGGTCCCCGGACATTGAGGGGATCGAGGACGACGACCTGCGCCAGCAGGCCTACCTCGTTCAACTCCTTGCCGACGGGCTCTGGCTCCACGACTACGTGCACACCCCGGCTCTGAGCGAGGAGCAGCGGGCCGTGCTGTCTCAGCGGATCCTGGAGATGATTCCCGACGACGCCTGATCCGCGAACTCTGCGGTCGGCGGTATACGGTAGCTGGTGTGAATCTGCTGTTGCTCGGTGTCGTCACCGGTTTCCTATTGCCCATCCAGGGCGGGATCAACGCGCGCCTGCGCGCCGCGGTGGTCAGCCCTTGGGTGATGTCGCTGGTGTCGTTCACCGTGGGCCTGAGCTTCCTGACGGTGCTGACCCTGTCCGTGGAACGGAGCCTCTTCTTCGACCCCGCGGAGGCGGCCGGATTCGACTGGTGGTCGTGGCTGGGCGGACCGCTGGGCGTGGTGGCGATGACGACGTCCGTGCTGCTGGTCCCCAAAATTGGCGCCGTTCAGACCGCGATCATTCCGCTGGCCGGGCAAATCCTGATGGGTTTGTTAGTTGACCAGTTCGCCTGGTTCGGAGTCACGGAAGCACCCCTGACGCTGACCAGGGTGGCCGGGGCGCTACTCATGCTCGCCGGTGTGCTCGCCGTGGTGCTGGTAGGCCAACGGACCGCCCGCAGACTGCGCTCGGCGACGTCTCAGCCAGTCAACACGACGTCGGAGTCGCAGGGCCGGAGCCTGTGGTGGTGGCGCGGTGCCGGGGTGATCGCCGGGGCGATGTTCGCCACCCAGGCTGCGATCAACGGACACCTCGGTCAGGAGCTGGGCTCCTCGCTGAAGGCCTCCACCGTGTCCTTCGCCACCGGCGTCGTCGTGCTACTGATGATTCTGCTAGTCACCCGGCCTCGCCTCCAGCTGACGCGACCAACTGCAGGGCGCAACCCCTGGTGGATGTGGCTCGGTGGCGTGCTCGGCTCGCTCTACGTGGCGGGCAACGCGTTCCTGGTGCCGCAGATCGGCGCCGGTGCCACTGTCGTCGCGGTGTTGCTCGGCATGATGGCGGGCAGCCTGCTGGTGGACCACTTCGGACTGGTCCACGTTCAGCGCAAACCGGTGGTCCCCGCCCAACTGCTCGCCCTGGTGGTGATGGCCCTCGGCGTCATCCTCGTCCGGTTAGTCTGAATCTCGCAGCGATCTGAAAGGAGCCATCGCATGCCTACTCGCCACGGCAAACCCAACTATGCAGTACTGGGGATCAGCACAGCGCTGTTGATGACGCTCGCGGTAGTGCTGAGCGTCAGTTGGGGAGAGTCTGCGCTTGCCAGTGTCCTGGCTATGGTGGGCGCACTCATCGCCAGGGCATTGATGTTATCGAAGCTCGTCGCATCTCCGGAGCGACATCTGATCGCCACTGACGAGCTGATTTCTTAGACAACAGGAACGCGGGGCGCCCCGGAAATGGAGCGCCCCGCATCATCGTTGTGTGGCGGAAATTTACCGTTTCCGGTCTTTCGGCACCACCATTATGGTGCCTTTCGCGTTCGACAGCGTGGTTCGGGAGACCGAACCGAGGAGCAGTGAGGCGAAGCCACCGCGTCCGCGGGAGCCGACCACGGTCAGCTGCGACGAACCCGAGGCCTCGATCATCGCCTCGGCGGGAACGCCACGCATGATGGTTCCCTGCAGTTCCACCTCCGGGCGCTGCTCGCGGATCCAGTTCAGCTCGGCGTCAAGACCGCGTTGGGCGGCATCTTTGGACTGGGTCTCGAGCTGGGCAGCCGCGTCGGTGTAGGTCGACGGCGGGCCGGTGAAGGACGGTAGCACCAGCACCACGCGTAGCGGAACCCCGGCGGCAATAGCCTCATCCGCTGCTGCCAGGGCTGCCTTCCGCGCGGTGGGTGAGGTGTCGACGCCGACCGTCACCGGGCGGGTGTCCTCGGTGACCCGGGTGATGTCCTCGACGTCTTCGTCGCTGGCGCCCACAATCACCGTCGGGCATTGGGCGTGGGCCGGCAGTGCGGCGGAGACGGACCCGAGCACGCGTGACCAGAATCGGCCGTGGCCGCGCCGGCCGATCACGATCAGATCGGCATTCTCTGACAGCCGGGCCAGGGCACCGGTGGCGTCTTCGTTGACGGTGAAGAACCGGGTCGGCAGGCTCTCTGAGGTGAATCCCGCACCGTCGAGGGTGTCACGGGCCAGCTGCAGCACCTGCTCGGTGGCGCGGCGTGCGGCATCGACTCCGACGCTGCCGCCTGCGGCGTCCACGTGACCGGTGATCAGCATCGGAGCGGTGAACGCTGCGACGACGCTCAAGGTCGTGCCGCGGCGCTGGGCAGCGGCGGCTCCCCAATGCAGCGCGGCGGTGGCGTGACGGGAGCCGTCGAAACCGACGAGAACTCCCAGCGGGTCATGGGATGAGGGGGATAGGTCGGGGCGATCCATGGCCAACTCCTTTGTTCGACTGCGGATGAACTCTATCGGACCGAAGTGTCCTTCCAGGCTACTCCCAGTTTCAATGGTTTCCTAGGGGTCGGGCACCCGAAAAACGGCGAAGGCGTCCCGGGAGCCAGAACTCCTGGAACGCCTTCGTTCGCGTTGTCGGTTGTTATCGACGCAGGATCTTGCGGGCCAGAATATTGCCCAGCGCCTGAATCACTTGAACCACGATCACGATGAGGAACAACGCGGACCAGGTGACCACCGGGTTGAACTGCCGGTAGCCGTAGGCGACGGCGTAGTTGCCCAAGCCTTCGCCGCCGATAATGCCGGCCACCGCGGACATATCGATCAGGGCGATGATGGCGAAGGTGTAGCCCAGCACCAGCGGTCCGAGTGCTTCGGGAAGAATAACCGTCCAAATGATGCGCCAAGGGCCTGCGCCCATGGCGCGAGCTGCCTCAATGACGCCGGGGTCAACAGACATCAGGTTCTGTTCCACGAGGCGGGCAATGAAGAAGCTGGCCGCGATCGAGATGCCGAAAACGACGGCTTCGGCACCAATTCCTCGGCCGACCACCACACGTGCCAAAGGCTGCACGGCGGCGATGAAGATGATGAAGGGCACCGGGCGGAAGGTGTTCACCAGGATGTTGATCACCCAGAAGATGATTGGCTGCTGCAGGATGCCGCCCTTGCGGGTGACATAGAGCAACAGTCCCAGAATGAGCCCCGCGATTCCGCCAAAGAGAAGGGACAGTGCGACGATCCAGAGCATGATGCCGGCCTGGTCGAGCAGGGTTGGCATCAGCGCGCTGACTTCGGTGATGATGTCGCTCATGCGAAGACCTCCTCCACTTTCACGCTGGAACCGATGGAGCCGACCGCTTGGTCGACGGCGGTCGCATCACCGCGCACGGCGATGGTCAGCAGGCCATAGACGCGGCCCTGAATGGAATCCACCCCGCCGTAGACGAGGTTGAAGTCCACTCCTGCTCGGGCCAGGGCGCCGAACACGCGGGCCTCGGAGACACCCTCGTCCGTGAAGGAGATGGTGAAGAGCCGGCCCTCGTGGTGGGAGCGCAGCTCGGTGAGCTCGTCGCCGGAGGGCAGGTTGCGCACCACGGTGCGCACGAAGCGCTTCGCCGTGGCGGTCTGCGGATTGGTGAAGACATCGTAGGTGTTGCCGGTCTCGACGACCTGGCCGCGCTCCATGACCGCGACCTTGTTGGCGATCCGGGCGATGACGTCCATCTCGTGGGTGATCACCACGATGGTGATACCGAGCTCGCGGTTGACGCGCGCCAGCAGATCGAGGACCTCGTCCGTCGTCTCCGGGTCCAGCGCGGAGGTGGCCTCATCTGCGAGCAGGATCGGCGGATCCGCAGCGAGCGCGCGGGCGATGCCAACGCGCTGCTGTTGCCCACCCGAGAGTTGCTCCGGGAATGCACCGGCTTTGTCTGCAAGACCGACGAAATCGAGCAGTTCCAGAGCACGCTTTTTGCGTTCGCTCCGCCCCATTCCGGCGACCTCGAGTGAATACTCCACGTTGCGACGCACCGAACGAGACGACAGCAGATTGAACCGCTGGAAAATCATGCCGATTCCGGTGCGCATGGCACGCTGTTTTGACGCGGACTGGGCGGTGATGTCGACGCCGTCGATAGTGATGGAGCCTGCGGTCACCGGCTCGAGTGCATTGATCAGCCGGACGAGGGTCGATTTCCCGGCACCGGAGTAGCCGATGATTCCGAAGACATCGCCCCGTTCAATGTCGAGCGTGACATCATCCACGGCCACGGTCTCTGCAAATCCGCGGCGTGGTGCGGGGTAGACCTTGGAGACGCCCTTCAGCGAAATATGGGCCATAAGTGGATGGTCCTTCCTGTGATGCCCGACGTCGGCCGGCGTCCTCTCGAGGAGGACGCCGACCGACGACAGGCTGGGACAGACGATTCTACTCGGCGCGCAGTGCGTCCTCGGTGGTTGTCAGCGATTCCTGCAATTCGGATGCCGGAGTCTGTAGGAAGACGGCGGTGCCACCAGCGGACTCCTGAGCGCCGTCCAGCACGGCCTGGTCGGTCTGGTAGATCTCGACGATGCGGTTCAACACCTCGTTGTCGACGTCTTCGGCCTTCGTGGCGAAGATGTTGACGTAAGGCAGAGCGGCCTCGTCGTTCGGATCATCTTCGGCCAGAGCGTCCTCTGGGCTCAGGCCGGCATCGTTGATGAAGTCGTTGTTGACAATGGCGCCCGCAACGTCGGGCAGCGAGGTCACGGTGACTGCGGCGTCGAGCTCGGTGACGGTCACGCGGGACTCCTCGGCAATGACGTCTTCGAGGTTCGACGAGGCATTGCCGCCGTCGCGCAGGGTGATCAGCCCGGCAGACTGCAGCACCAGCAGGCCGCGCGCACGGTTGACGGAGTCATTGGGGACGACGACCTCTTCTCCGTCCGGAATCTCGTCAATGGAGTCGTACTTTTCGGAGTAGAAGCCCAGCGGGTAGATGGCGGTGGCGCCGATCGGCTGGATATCGTCACCGGCGGAGACGTTGTAGTCGGCCAGGTACTGAATGTGCTGGAACTGGTTGATGTCCAGCTCGCCTTCAGACAGGGCCGGGTTGGGCTGCGTGTATTCGGTGAAGTCCACGATGTCGATGCTGATGCCGTCTGCCTCGACGGCTTCTTCAAAGGTGGCCCAGTACGGCTCGGAAGCGCCGACGACGCCCAGCTGCACAGGGTTCTCCTCGGTGCCGAGTTCGGCGTCGCTGTCGCCACCGCAAGCGGACAGTGCCAAGGCGCCAGCCAGGACGATTCCGGAGACGGAGAGTAGACGCGCGTGGCGTCGCGTTGACGAAGTAAGCATGGGTGGCTCCTTGGTAATTGCTAGTGATAGACAGGCGGATCAAGTATATGAAGAACTGCGACGCGGGCGTCATGCGCCGTTATATGCCGTTATATAAGGACATCGGCGCGCGTCGGCGCGGAGATTCCGGTCACGTCGGGGAAGCGAAACGCTTCTGCTGCCATTTTAGAGAGCCAGGTCACAGTAAAGGTCACAACTTGGTAACAAATCGATTCGGCGTGTGAGGACCTGACCGTCCCCGTGGAAATCGTTGTGCCCTTGCCGATGCGCCGGGGTCGAACGGTCACGAATAAGCCCGGATCGCGCTCCTGGCGCGGTTGAAAGCATTTCTCAGGTCGCTATCGTGAAGAGCGATGCCTGATGAAAGTGACACCACCGGAACAGACAGCACCACAACCAACCTTGAAACGAGAGATAGCACTTCACCTGACTCCCAGGACGTCGTTCTTCGCCCGCTGACGGTGAATGACGGTGCCGCCCTGTGGACGCTCACACGAGACAGCCAGGTCCTGGACCTGAACTCCTCGTACTACTACCTGCTCTGGAGCAGGGATTTCGGCAGCACCTCGCTGCTGGCCGAGCGCAACGGAGCCCCCATTGGCTTCGTGACCGGGTACCTGCGCCCCGATGAGCCGCGGACCCTGATGATCTGGCAGGTGGCAGTCAGCGAATCCGCCCGCGGAGTCGGCCTGGCTTCCCTCATGCTGGACGAACTGGTCGAGCGCACCGGGGCTGACGCCCTGGAAACCACCATCACCGACGACAACGAGGGCTCCAAAGCCTTGTTTGCCTCGCTGGCCCGTCGTCGCGGAGCCGACCATGTGGTCACGGCTCTGTTCACCCCCGAGATGTACCCGGACGGACACGACACCGAGTTCCTCCACCGCATCGAGCCGCTGTTTGGCTCTGATGATGCGCATCACGACGCAGGCATCCGCTAGCTGTCCATCTCGATCCCCCTCCCATAAACCCCCACTCACCACTACTCGAACACCTCACCTCAACATGGCCTTCAGGAAGGACCAATGATGAACAACGAGATCTTTGAAACCACCGAATCCGCCGTCCGCAGCTACAGCCGCAGCTGGCCCGCCGTCTTCGAGAAGGCATCCGGATCGAAGCAGGTCTCCGAGGATGGCACCGAGTACCTCGACTTCTTCGCCGGCGCTGGCGCGCTGAACTACGGCCATAACCACCCGAAGCTGGTGGCTGCCATTTCCGAGTACATTGCTGGCGGTGGCCCGCTGCACTCGCTCGACATGATGACCCCGGCCAAGCGCGAATTCCTCACCACCTTCCGCGAGCTCATCCTGGAGCCCCGCAATCTGGACTACAAGGTGATGTTCCCCGGCCCGACGGGCACCAACACCGTGGAGGCTGCGCTGAAGCTGGCCCGTAAGGTGACCGGCCGTCAGCACGTGCTCTCCTTCACCAACGCTTTCCACGGCATGACCCTGGGGTCGCTGTCGGTCACCGGTAACTCGATGAAGCGCAAGGGCGCCGGCATCCCGCTGACCAACAGCTCCAAGATCCCCTACGACGACTACCTCAACGGCGAAACCGAGGACTTCATCTGGCTCGAGCGCGTGCTGGAAGACTCCGGTTCCGGCGTGGACAAGCCCGCCGCCATCATCGTCGAGACCATTCAGGGTGAAGGCGGCCTGCGTGCCGCTCGCGCCGAATGGCTGCGCGGCCTGGCCGATCTGTGCCAGCGCCACGACATTCTGCTGATTGTCGACGACGTTCAGGCCGGCTGTGGCCGCTCCGGCTCGTTCTTCTCCTTCGAGGAAGCGGGCATCACCCCGGACATCGTGTGCGTGTCCAAGTCGATCTCCGGCTCCGGCCTGCCGCTGGCTCTGACCCTGTTCAAGCCCGAGCTGGACGTCTGGGAGCCCGGCGAGCACAACGGCACCTTCCGCGGGAACAACCTGGCGTTTGTCACCGCGACCACCGCATTCAAGGAATTCTGGAGCGATGACTCCTTCGAGAAGGGCCAGCTCGCTGAGGCCATTGATCTCACCCAGGACAAGCTGATGAAGATCGCCGCTGCCGTAGACGGCTCCTCGGTGCGTGGCCGCGGACTGCTCACTGGCGTCTGCTTCGAGGACCCGGAGGTGGCCGGCAAGGTGGCCGCCGAGGCGTTCCAGCGCGGACTGCTGGTGGAGACCTCCGGCCCTCAGGACGAGGTGCTGAAGGTCATGCCCCCGCTGACCACCCCGTTGGAGGAGCTACAGCGTGGCCTCAACATCATTACCGAGGCCGTGAGCGCCGTGACCGGTGTGGAGATCGCCGTCGAAGACACCACCGGCAACACCCTGGTGACCTCCTGATCCGGACGGCTTTGCGCCGTCTCACCCCTGAGCTGACTTTTCGAGAAAGGATCTTCCATGATCGTGACGAACCTGAACGACCTGAACGACACCGAGCGCGATGTGCAGTCCGAGACCTGGCGTTCGCGCCGGATCGTGCTGGCTCGCGAGGGCGTGGGCTTCTCCATGCACGACACCGTGATCTACGCCGGCACCACCTCGACGTTCCACTACCAGAACCACATCGAGGCCGTGTACTGCGTGCAGGGCACCGGCACCCTCACCAACGAGGAGACCGGTGAGGTACACGAGCTGAAGGACGGCACCCTGTACCTGCTCGACGGCCACGAGAAGCACACTGTGCGCGCCGAAACCGAGCTGCGGATGGCCTGCGTGTTCAACCCTCCCGTCACCGGTCGTGAGACCCACGATGAGAACGGCGTCTACCCGCTGGTGACCGAGGAAGGCTCCTCACGCAAGGTGCCCACCAAGGCTCGCGTCTGATCAAGACGGTCTGTGCCGGCTAGCTCCGGCTGCTTGAACGACGGCGGTCCGCCCCACGGTTCATTCCGCGTGGCGGACCGCCGTCTGTGTCTTCAGATCAGGTGCGCAGTGCCTGGTGCGAAGTCTCCTTCGACATCATGACGGATACGAATGCAATAGCAGCTGCGACCATGAGCATCCATGCCGGGGCGAGCGTCGATCCGGTCCAGGAGATCAGCAGCGTGGCGACGAAAGCCGCAGACCCGCCGAACAGGGCGTTGGCGGTATTGAAGGACACCGCGAATCCCGAATAGCGGATCTTCGTGGGGAACTGCTCGGAGAGGTAGCTCGGCAGCACGCCGTCATTCAGGGTGAGCGTGGCGCCCATGATGACCAGGACGAAGGTGCCGATGAAGAAGCCCTCGTCGAGCAACATGAATGCCGGGATCGCCAGCACAAACATCGTGACGGAGGCCGAGAGCAGCACCTTCTTGCGACCCAGTCGGTCCGAGAGGCCGCCGGTGATCACGATGAACCCGATGTAGGTGATCAGCGAGATCGACGTCATCACATTGGCTTCCGTAACCGAAAGGTTCAGCTGCGTCTCCAGATAATTCGGCATGTAACTCAGCAGCACATAGAAGGCGACGGCGTTCAGCAGCGCGGCCCCGAATGTCTGCAGCAGCACGCGCCAGTTGTCCACGAATAGCTCGCGCCATGGTGCGCGCACGACATCGTCCTTTTCCGCGAGCTCCGCGAAAGCGGGGGTATCTTCCAGCCGCATCCGGATGTACAGGCCGATGATGCCCAGGGGTCCGGCTAGCCAGAAGGGGATGCGCCAAGCCCACTCAGAGATCGTGGGCTGACCGAGGACGCCGGTCAGCACCGTGACGAAGAGCAGGCCGAACAGCAAGCCGCTGGCGGTCGAGGCTGGCACCACGCTGGCGTAGCGGCCGCGCTTTCCCCGCGGTGCGTACTCCACGAGGAAGGCCGAGGCGCCCGCGTACTCACCCGCGGCAGAGAATCCCTGAATCACGCGAATCAGCAGCAGGAGCAGGGGAGCAATCATCCCGATGGCTTCGTAGGTGGGCAGCAACCCGATGCACAAGGTCGCCAGTGACATGATCAGGATCGACCAGGACAGGGCGGTCTTGCGGCCGTAACGGTCGCCGATCCAGCCCCACACGAAGCCGCCGATCGGGCGGATGAGGAACGATACGGCGAAGACGCCCCAGGCGCTGAGTAGCTGGGCCGTCTCGTTGCCCGGTGGGAAGAAGGTGACGGCGATGGTCGAAGCGAGGTAGCCGTAGACGGCGTAGTCGAACCACTCGACGAAGTTTCCGATAAAAGTGGCGCCGACGACGCGACGCCGTGTGCCCGGGGTGATGGGGACGAGTCCAGCGGTGTTGGGTTCAGGTTCTGATATCCGGTGTTCGGCGGAGGTCATGGTGGGGCGGTCTGAAGACATGATGGGCAGATCCTTGACATGGGGGTGCGTTCAACGCAACAGCGTTGCATGCAGACTATGACCTGGATCACAGTCAGTCAAGGGTGTGCTGATATCGGTGGCCTGAACGCGACGAACGGCCCGGGTGTCCGGGCCGTTCGTCTTTTTTGGTGCGGCTGATGTGGTGCGGGGCGCGTTATCTGGCGAGGACCTCGTCGATGGTGCGCAGGTGGTTCTGCTCGTTCAGCTGCAGTTCCGCGGCGACGGCGTCGAAGACTCCACGCTGGGTGAGCACGCCGTCGTGGGCGTTGAGGCCCTCTGCCAGTCCCCGATCTGCGCGGAGGGCATCCTGCCATCCCTGACCAGCTACGCGGCGCAGATAGGGGAGTGTGGCCTGGCTGAGAGCTGCTGTCGACGTCTGGGGGACTGCGCCGGGCATGTTCGCCACGCAGTAATACAGTGCGTCGTGCACGAGATACGTCGGATTGTCATGCGTGGTGGGGCGGGAGCCCTCGAAGCAACCGCCCTGATCGATGGCAATGTCGACCAGCACGGATCCGGGGCGCATGGCCGCCACCATGTCCTGGGTGACGAGTTTCGGGGCGGCCGCGCCGGGGATCAGCACGGAGCCGATCACCAGGTCGGCATCAGCGACGGCGGAGCCAATCGTCATGGCCGAGGAAGCCAGCGTGGCGAAGCGCTGCTGGTGGGTGTGCTCGAGGTGGGCCAGGCGGGTGAGGTTGACGTCGATGACGGAGACGTTCGCACCCATGCCGGCCGCCACTACCGCGGCGGATTCCCCGGCGGCGCCGCCGCCGATCACCACCACATTCGCGCGCCGGGTGCCGGTGGCGCCACTGAGCAAGATGCCCGAGCCGCCCTGGGCTTGGGTGAGGTGGTAAGCCCCGGCCATCGGGGCGATACGGCCGGCGATCTGGCTCATTGGTGCGAGCAGCGGCAAGGTGCCGTCACGGTGGACCGTCTCGTAGGCGATCGCCGTCGTGCCCGAGTCCAGCACAGCACGGGTGCACTCCGCGGAGGCGGCCAGGTGCAGGAAGGTGAACAGGATCTGGCCACGGCGCATGCGGGAGAGCTCTTCGTTGACCGGCTCTTTGACCTTGACGACCATCTCGACATCTGCCCAAAGATCATCGGGGGAGTCGATCAGGATGCCGCCTGCCTGCTCGTAATGCTCATCGGTGATGCCCGAGCCCACGCCGGCCCCGCGTTCCACGAAGATCTCGTGTCCGTCGCGCGTGAGTTCATTGACGCCGACGTCGGTCAGCGCGACGCGATTCTCGCTGTTCTTGATTTCGCGGGGTACACCGATCTTCATGAGTTCAGCCTAGTGAGTCAGGCCACATTCATCAAAGGTGGCAACCAGGTGATTCCCTGGATTTTTGCAGAGATCCACGTCTTGAGGCTGTTTGCGTGCCTGCGTAACGTGTGGCGAGTCACTAGAGAAAATGGGCGGACGCGATCGTATGGAACGAGAGCGCGCCGTCCGTGAACAAACGTGAACAAAGGAGCGACGATGAAGCGCATGACGAAAATGATGTCCGCGGCCGGTGCTGCCGCCATGTTGGCCGCCGGGGTCACTGTCGCTGCCACCCCAGCATCTGCCGCCTATCACAATGTCGTGGTGTCAGGATCGACCTGGGCTGCGTGCAACGCGGAGAAGGCGAGCGTGTTGCGTGACCTGCGCAGCCAGGGATTGAAGCCGTTCGTGCTGGCCGAGCGTGACTGTAGTCATAACGGCACGAACTACTCGGCGCTGGTGGAGTGGAATTCGTGATGCGGCTCTCGCCGGGGCTGTGAATGCCCTGAAGGTCACAAAATGATCACGAAGTGATAAACCGTTGAGATCATGCGGATCTTGGCGGTTTTTCGCCGTTTGTGGCGCTAGATCGGCCACTTTGCCGGTGGAATTTCCCTCGAATCTCCCCTAAGCTGATCCAGGATCATCCGAAAAGTTATCAAACGGTGATCTTTTAGATCAGCTTTCCAGTACAGCGCACCGGGGGTGCAGAGTGTCCGAAATTCGTCCGGTACGTCGTTCCATTCGACGTCTCGCATTCACCTCTGCCGCTGTTTGCGCCACCGGACTTTCGGTCCTCACTGCTGGACTCGTTGCTCAGCCGGAAAACCTCGACGTCGAGCGCACCTCGGTGACCGCCCAGGAATCCGACTCCATCGCCGAGCGCGAGAGCTTCGTGATCGAGGGGGGCACTGTTGAAGCCAGCGGCTCCGGAAGCGATGTTGCCGACACTGCTGTTGCTGCTGAAGCCGCCGCTTCGGATGAAGAAGCCACCACGGAGGCCGGAGCGCCGACCGTTGAAGAGCTGGGCCTGAGGAGCGCCTCGACCGCTGTTGAGGCCGTGATGGCAGGCGGCGAGCTCGAGCTCCCCGGTGACCTGCGCCTGGCGCACCCGGTGAACGCGAACCGCATTTCCTCGCCCTACGGCATGCGCTCCAACCCCACCGGCTACGGCTACCAGTTCCACATCGGCCAGGATTACCCCGTGCCCACCGGAACCCCCGTGCAGGCTTCGGGCGACGGCACCGTGACCTTTGCCGGCTGGCACGTCACCGGCGGCTGGCGCGTGGAGATCGACCATGGCAACGGCGTCACCACGGCCTACAGCCACAACTCGCAGCTGCACGTCTCCGTGGGCCAGGCCGTCAGCGCAGGCGAGACCCTGGCCGCTGCCGGTTCGACCGGTAACTCCACCGGCCCGCACGTGCACCTGGAAATCGTCGTCGATGGCGAAACCGTTGACCCGGCGCTCTACCTGCCGCCACTAAGCCGCGGCACCGCCACTGACTCGTCAGACAGTGACGTTCAGACCGCCAGCACCAACTGATCCTCGGCGGTAGACTTCACTGTCGTGGAGATCATCGTCACCGTCGTCGCGGCCCTGCTCATGCTCGTCGCGGTGGCCGGAACCATCTTTCCCATCATCCCTGGATCGCCCGTCGCCGTCGTCACCCTGATCGCCTGGGCCTGGATCCTGGGATCATCCGCCTCCTGGTCCACCGGGGTCATCGGCGCCGCTCTCGCCCTGGTGGGCATGTCTGCCTCCCTGGTCCTCACTGGGCGCACCATGAAGCGCGAAGCCATCCCCAAGGGTCCGATTCTTGTGGCTACCGCCAGCGCCGTCGTCGGCATTTTCCTGATCCCCTTCGTGGGGCTGTTCATCGGCTTCGCCCTGGGTCTTTTCGCCGCCGAATACGTCCGCCGTCGCGACCTGCAGCTGGCGTTGCGCTCCTCCCTGCAAGCACTGAGGGCCATGGGGTGGGGCATGGTGGTCGAATGCGGCTGCGCCATTCTCGCCACCGGCGTCTTCGGGCTCGGGGTGCTGCTGCACTTCATGGGCTGAATCAGTTAAACACGTCGGCCTCCGAGCGGTGAGCTCGGAGGCCGACGTGGTGCAGAACGCTGCTGCGATCAGCGGGCGGAGGATCAGATGATCGACCGGCCCTCCTCGCGTGCCTCGCGCCAGTCAGCGAAGAATCCGCGGGCGATCACGAACATGATGATGGCGACCAGGATCGGCCACATCAGAACATAGATGGTCAGTCCCACTGTCATGGTTACTTCTCTCCTTGGGTTGAAGCGGATGCGGTGAGTTCGTCGGTGGAGCCGTTGACGTCGGTGGCGGCCGGGGTGGACTCATCGAAGTTGCCGGTCACCTTGGCGATCTTGCTGAAGTCGTAGTCCTGCTGGGACCGGAACGACATGAAGTAGCAGACCAGGAAGCTCACGGCGTAGGCGACGAGCGAACCGGAGAGCACCGGGTAGTCGCGCAGGTAACCGAAACCGAAGGGCAGCACCGCAACGACAGCCACCGTGCCGACGATGATCGCCGGGCGCATCCCGAAGAACCCGAAGGACATGATGCCCAGTACCACGCCGATTCCGACGATCGCCAGGGCCTCGACGACGATGCCCCAGGCGCCCACGGCCGGAATCCAGTCGAAGCGCACCGGTAGGAAGAACGCCAGAGCGGCCAACACTGAGACGGTGAAGGCGGCGTTGGTGACCTTCTTCCAGTAGAACGAGGCGATCACCGGGAAGACCAGGCAGCCCCAGAGTGCGCCCACGAACACCAACAGGTCCAGGATGCTGAACCGGGCGGTGGCGAAATACAACGCTGCGGCGGTCGCGACGATCATCGTGATGCGGCCGACGAGGAGCATGAACCGAGGGTTCACGTTCTTGCGGCCCTTGCCTTGGCCGTAGATGTCGGTCATGACGATCGAGGACAGCGCCGACAGATCAGAGTCCGCCGTCGACGACAGCGAACCGATGATCATGATGAAAGCCAGCGCCAGCAGCACGGGGCCGAGGTAGGTGCCGGCCATCTGCGGGATCAGGTTGTTGGTGTCGCCCTGCAGCGGCTCGACGCCCAGGTAGAGTGCCATCACGCCGAGCATGCCGATACCGATCACGGTGGCGCCATACCCTACCGTCGCGGTGATGAAGGTCGGCTTGATCAGGTCCTCACGCACCGCGAAGAGACGCTGGGCAATGGTCTGGTTGCCGATGGCGTAGGCCAGCACGGCAGCGATGTAGGGTGCGCCCTGGTTCATGAACGCATCCGAGGAGAAGAAGTTCTGCTGCTGGGCGGTGACGTTGCCCGCGGATACGCCGGCCTCGAACATGCCCGGGCCACCCGCCACGAAGAAGATCACCGGGATGATGATCGCGGCGGCACCCAGCATGGCCATCACCTGCGCGAAGTCGGTAAGCACCGAGGCGCGGAATCCGGACCACAGGGTGTAGAGCAGCACACCCGCGGCGACAATCACAATGCCTGCGCCGAAGCTCAGCGGGGAGAGGATGGCGATCAGTGCGCCACCGGCAATGAAGTTGGAGGTCAGCGAGATGACCGAACCGAGCACATTCGAGCCGGCCAGCATCAGCTGGGAGGACCGGCCGTGCCGGGCGTACATGACCTCGGCAAGCGTGTGCGCGCGTGGGGCGACCTTTCGGATGCGCCGTCCGAACGGGTAGATGAACAGGATCATCAGCGCGCCCCAGAGACCATAGTGGATCGGTCCGGAGACGCCGTAGTTGTAGCCGGCTTCCGCCGAGGCGTACATGGATGATGCCCAAATCCAGGTGGCGGTCATCGAAGCGGCTGAAACGCCGAAGCCGATGCGGTTTCCCGCGGTCATGTACGCGTCGGCATTCTCCTTCTTGCGCCCGATGATGAAGGACATCAACAGGGTTCCCCCGTAGAAGATCACAATAAGCAGGATCACCACGGGAATGGAGAGTTGACTGAGTTCTGGTGCATCCGTAGCTGGCGGCACGCGTTTCCTTTCGCTCGTCGGTCAGGCTGCGGCGCGGGTGGCGCCGCAGGGCCCGGGCTCGCTGACGAGCGCCCTCTTCAGGCGTGAATGAACGCTCGTCCCGTCGCTGCGTTTCCAGCGGGGGTCCCTCTCGGACCGCGTCGGGCGCTCATGCTGGATCGTCGACCGGCTGCACAGTCCCGACCCTGTGGGGTCGGCGCGCGCCTGCGTCGCTCACATCTCATGAGCTTCAGCTCGGGCTGAACGTGCTCATTGTGGCACAGTGGGGCGAGGATAGCTAACCGAAGTGACGTTTCAGTAGCGATGGAAACCGTGTCGTCGTCGTAAATGTCTGTGACATCTCGAGTGTTCTTTGTCGGGTCCCGCGAGATGACAAGTGGCTTCCCACTCCATCTTCTATCGTGGTCACTGGTGTGCCCGAAAACTCCGGACACTGGTATGCGGTGTTACTGATGAAGCAGGTGCTGAATACATGGTTTCCTTCCCCGGATCCTCACGCTCCGTTGCGTCTCGACGCTCTGGAGCTGGGGGCGTTGCTGTGGCCTACGATTTGACCTGCACTCTGACTGGAGCCGCCGTGCTCGTAGCCCAAGAACCCGCGGCTTCCACTTCCGCGAGGAAACCTCCACTGGGACCGCAATACCGGCGCGTGATTCGGGCTGCGGCTCAGGCCGTGCCGTGTGAGGAAGGGCGCAGCCCTTCACCGTGACGTTGTGCAGCCGCAACGAACGCGCGGATCAGTGCGGACGGTGCCCGCTTGCGCGACCACGCCACACAGGTCCGCTCGACATGGGTGGGTGGATCCAGTGGCAAGCACGCCAGGGGCAGTCCCTCGTAGCTCTGGTCACCGGCGGGGCGCTGAATGAATAACGAATAGCCCAAACCGCGCGCCACGAGCGACCGAATCAGCTCGAAATGCGGGCTTCGGAACCGTACCTGGGGCGTCACCGTGTGGTGGGCGAAATACGAAAGGATGTCTTCGCGGCTGGGGGAGACATCCATTAGCAGCAGTGGTTCCTGGGCCAGATCCTCGATCCGCGCCATCGGCCCCGCCGCCAGGCGATGATCTGCTGGTAGGAGCGCGTACATCTGGGTGTCGTACAGCGTGGCCGTGGAGATGCCCGGTAGCACATTGAGGTTGTACCCAAGGATCACGTCGAAAACACCGCTGTTCAACCCGGCCAGCATGTCGTCGCGGTGCGTCGACGTCACCGTCAACTCCAGCTCGGGGTGCTCCTGCGACAGCTCCGCCCACACCGCGGGCAACACGGTGGGCGCCAGTGACGAAAAGCACCCCACCGAGAGTGCCCCCTGGAGTCCTTGATCCGATACCGGTGATTCCAGTCGTTCAGCAGCCGAGAGGATCTCCTCGGCCCGGGTGAGAAAATCCTCGCCGGCTACCGTCAGCTCCACCCCGGTGCTGCGGCTGCGCACGCATAGTTGGGTTCCGGTGATTTTCTCCAATGTATCCAAGGCGTCCGTTACGGAGGTCCGAGAGATGTGCAGGTTCTCGGCGGCGGCCGCGATGCTGCCCATCTGGGCAATCGAGGCGAAGCACTCCAACTGCCTCAAGGTCATGCGCACGAGGACCACCGCCGATCTTTAGGGGACCTCAGCGGAAGGCACGCCCCGCGGTCTCGGGCATGCGCCAGATGACAAGGACGCTGATCACGCACAGCAACACCATATATCCCACGAACAACTCGTGAAGACCGAGGGAGGAGAACCACGTGTTCAGGTACGGTGCCGTCCCGCCGAAGATGGCGCCAGAGGTGGCATACCCGATGCCGATCAATGTGGCGCGCTGGCGGGTAGGCACCAGCTCTGCAAACACAGCGCCCAACGGCGCACAGTTCGCGGCCAACAACAGAGAACCCATGGCCATGGTGACCCAGAGCATCAGTGGGCTCGGGCCCAGCAGCCATTCCATTGGAAAGGCCAACAGCGCGAAGCCCGCCGCGAAAATCATCAACACCGGACGGCGTCCAATGCGATCCGAGAACATCCCCATGAACGGAATAGCCACCAGGAACACCGCCTGCCCCAACAATCCTGCGACCAGCGACGCCGTCGCATCCATGCCAAACTGTTGCGCCGCATACCCCGGGGCAAAAATAAACCACGTGTAGAAGGCGACGACGCCGGAAATGGTCAGGCCGATGATCTGCAGTAGCGGCTTCCACTCCCGGGCCAGCTCGCGCATGACCTCGCCCAGCGGCTGGGTCTTCGGTGCGGAAGCTCCCGTTTCATGGGCCGCGTCAGTGACCGCCGCGGTGTGTACCTCGGATTCCGTCATGGTGCGGCGGATGTACAGCGCGTACAGGCCAAGCACTGCGGCGACGGCGAACGGCACCCGCCAGCCCCACTCCGCCATCTGCGCGTCGTCGAGGATCGCGGTCAGTAGCACGCCCATCCCGGTGGCGAGCATCGTTCCCGCGGCGACACCCAGCCACGGCGTCGACGCCCACATGCCGCGCCGGTGACTCGGAGCGATTTCGGCGAGGTAGGTGAATGCGCTGCCCGTCTCACCACCGTGCGACAGCCCCTGAACCAGGCGAGCCACCAGCAAGATCACCCCGGCGAATACCCCGATGCTGTCGAAGGTGGGGGCGACGGCGATCATCAGGGAACCGGCCGAGGCGAGCAGGATCGCCAGGGTGAGGCTGAACCGTCGGCCCTTCTCATCGGCGAGACGTCCAAATAGCCAACCGCCGACGGGGCGCATCAAGAATCCAACGGCGAACACGGCCAGGGTCGAGAGCAGGCTAGAGAGAGGATCATCCGAGCGGAAGAACTGGGCCGCGAAGAACGGGGCGAAGATCGCGTAAATGTTCCAGTCGAACCATTCCAGGGCGTTGCCCAGGTTGACGGCGACGAGATCCTTGCGGCGCTTGCGGCGCGACACCCCGGTGGGTGGCGCCGCGGTCAGTGAGTCGATGTGAGTCATGACACAACTATGCGACCGACTTCTCAGTCCCGCAAAGACAAATAATGTGCATCCGATGTCGCAAAATTGAGCAACCAGAATTCTTGACATCCTCAACTGCTGGCGAGGAAGGTGTGAGCATGAACGAGACGCTTTCTCCTGCCCCGCCTGCCCTCGACTACCTCGGGCGACTCGAGGTGCACGTTGCCGCGCCGGTTGAGGTGGGGCATACCCACGCCGGCCAGCGCCGCGTGATCCCGATTACCGGTGGCACCTTCGCTGGCCCGCGTGGTCGGGGGCAGATTTTGGCCGCTGGCGCAGATTTCCAGCTGCTGCGCACGCCCTCCGAGGCATTCCTGGATGCCCGCTACGTGGTGGCCATGGAAGACGGCGCGCGACTCTTCGTCACCAACGCCGCCTACCGCACAGGTGCCGTAGAAGACATCCAGGCACTGGTGCGCGGAGAGGTGGTGCCGCCGGAACGGATCTACTTCCGGTGTGCCCCGCATTTCGAGGTGGCGGACACGGATGAGGGGGCCTGGGGCTGGTTGTCGACGTCGATTGTGATCGGTTCGGGCCAACGCGAGCCAGACCGCGTGATCATTGATCTGTGGGTCGTCCGCTGACCCTTGAATTCGACTGGGTCAACACCAGCAAAGTAGTTAAGAAACATAACTATTGATGACTTGTATTGATCGCTTGAGGCGTCTACTCTGATTCTAGTGTGTCATAACTCACAAATTAGTGAACTCGCCACAGAAGAGAGTCAGGGTGACCATGACGGAAAAACCATCACCTGGGGGTGAAGAACAGGACGTCCATCGCCTCCACAGGCTGGAGTCCTCGGCCTCCGGACGAAAGGCCGATCGATACCCCGCCGGCTATAAAAGTGCCGGGCTGGATATCTCCACGCGCCCGGACCCGGGCGCGCCGTTCGGCTCCGTCGCCCAGGCCGGCGCGACGGGTCGCAAAACGGCAACCGGACCCGCTCGGGCGGTGCGCCGGAAGCGCCGGGGCTGGAAGTCACGACTGTTGGGCGCAGTCGGTATCCTCGGCTTCCTCATGATCTGGGAGCTGATGCCGATTCTGGGTATCGTCAACGCCCGCTTCATGCCGCCGGCTTCCGAGGCCATTGTCGATTTGTTCCGCAACTTTGGGTTGACGCTTTTCTGGGTGGCCGTCTGGGACACCTTGAAAGCCTGGCTGATCGGCATGCTCATCGCGGTGAGCGCGGCCGCCATTCTGGGCTTCATCATCGGTTCCTCGCCATTCTTGAAGAAGTTCACTAACTCGACGATCGAGTTCATGCGCCCGGTGCCTTCGGTGGCCTTGATCCCGCTGGCCGTACTGTTGCTGGGCATCGGCATCGAATCGGCGTTGCTGCTCATTGTCTATGCCTGCTTCTGGCAGGTCCTCATCCAGGTGCTCTACGGAGTGGCGGATGTGGACACCGTGGCCATGAACACCGCCCGCTCCTATGGTCTGGGCCCGATCGCCCGGTTGCGCTATGTCGTCTTCCCAACGGCGCTGCCCTACCTGATGACCGGCGTTCGTCTTGCGGCGGCGGTCGCGTTGATTCTGGCCATCACCGCCCAGCTGATTATCGGCTCCCCGGGGCTTGGTGCTGAAATTGCCAAGGCCCAGTCCGGCGGCGCCTACGTCTCGATGTACTCGCTCGTGTTGGCGACGGGCATCTTGGGCGTGCTGATCAATCTCGTGATGCGTGTGGTGGAGCGGCAGCTGCTGTCCTGGCACACCTCGGTTCGTTCGGAGGTCGTCAATTGAAAATCCTGAAAGACCTGTTCTTCATTGTGACGCTGCCCGTTCTGCTGCTGGTCGCCTGGGTGATCTGGTCCTCGCAGTCCTCCAGCTTCTTCGTCCCCGACTGGGGACAGATGACCAATGCGTTCTCCAACGTGTGGACGTGGAACCGCATCCAATCTGACCTGCTGCCCTCCGTGGGGCGCCTGTTCATCGGCATTGTTCTCTCCATCGTCATCGGCATCATCGGCGGGTTGTTGATCGGCTCGTTCCGCTGGTTGCGCCAGCTGTTGGAACCGACGCTGGAGTTCTTCCGCGCGATCCCACCGACCGTGCTCATCCCCGTCATGATGCTCCTGATCGGCATCGGAGACGATATGAAAGTCGCGGTGATCGTGCTGGGTGCCGTGTGGCCCATTCTGCTCAACACCATCGAAGGTGTGCGCTCCATGGATGAGGTTCTCTCGGACACCTCCCACACCTACGGCATCACCGGCTTCGCCCTGGTGCGCTACCTGATCCTGCCCTCGGCGCTGCCACAGATCATGGCGGGCGTACGCCAGTCACTGTCGATCGCGCTGATCCTGATGGTGATCTCGGAGATGTTCGCTTCCTCGGCCGGCCTTGGCTACCTGATCGTTCAGTTCCAGCGCTCGTTCGCCATTCCGGAAATGTGGTCCGGCATCGTGGTGCTCGGCCTCATCGGTGTGATCCTCTCGTTCATCTTCCAGGCGGTCGAACGCGTACTGCTCAAGTGGTACCACGGTCAGCGGGAGCTCGAGAATGCCGCATGATCCTCATTCCACCCCCGCCCCCGACCCCGCATCCCGGCGCACCGCGCCCGCATCGACCGCACCAGCTGAAGGGACCCCGGCCATGACGACCGAACCCACCCCCACCGAATCCACTCTCGTCCCGAACCAAGGGACCACCGCAGAAACCGCCGACGGGCTACTGCCGGTGGGCTTGACCCTGCCCGATGGCGAGGCCATGCTCTCGGTGCGCAACTTGAAGAAGGTCTACCACACCGACGGTGGCGACATCGAGGCCGTCCGGAACCTCACCTTCGACCTGCCCAAGGGCGAGCTCGCCTGCCTGGTGGGACCCTCCGGGTCTGGCAAGACCACACTGCTCAAGTGCATCTCCGGGCTCTTGGCGCCCACCAACGGCGAAGTCACCCTGCACGGCAAGAAGGTCACCGGACCGCCCAAGTCCATGGCCGTCGTCTTCCAGGAATACGGTCGGTCGCTGTACCCGTGGATGCGTGTGCGCGAAAATGTGGAACTGCCGCTGAAGAATCAGGGCATGGACAAGGCTCGCCGCAAGGAGCTCGTCGATAACGCGCTGGAAGCCGTCGGCCTGGCGCACGTTCCGCGCTCCTATCCGTGGCAGCTCTCCGGCGGTATGCAGCAGCGCGTGGCGATCGCCCGTGCGGTCGCCTACCAGCCGGAAGTCCTGCTCATGGATGAGCCCTTCGCCGCGGTGGACGCGCAGACACGCGCCGACTTGGAGGACCTGGTACGCCGGGTCTGGAAGCAGCTCGGCGTCTCGGTGCTGTTCGTGACCCACGACATCGACGAGTCGGTGTATCTCGGTCAGCGTGTGATCATTCTGTCCTCCTCGCCTACCGTGGTGCAGCAGGACGTGAAGATTGATCTGCCCGACGAGCGTGATCAGCTGGAGACCCGTTCCTCACAGCGCTTCACCGAGTTGCGCCACCACGTCTACGAGCAAATCCAGCTCGCCAAGAAGGGCTTCCGTCCCGAGGACACGCTATCGGCGACCTCGGCTGACTCCCGGTCCAAGGGCAAGCCCGGTGTCACCCACGGTGGCGGACTCTGATCGCGAGGTAGAAGCGTCTCGCCTGTGCGGGGCATGAAAAGGGGGCGATGCAGATCATCTGCATCGCCCCCGGTTGCTTTCTAGAGTTCCCGTTGATTAGAAGGCGACCTTCATGAGCAGGTCGCGTAGCTGCTTGCGCTCGCGCGGGGACAATGTTCCCAGCGTGACGTCGGACGACGCTGTCACGATTTCATGCGCTTGCTGGTAGAGCTTCTGCCCGTCATCCGTGGTGATGACGATCTTGGAGCGACGGTCATTCGGGTCGGTCTGACGCTCGACCAGCCCATCGTTTTGCAGCTGATCAACCAGTGCCACTACCTGTGACGGATCGAGCCCCAGAAACACCCCCAGCTCGCGCTGGGAAGGGTTGAGGCCGGAGGCTGCCAGCGATAGCACCGAATATTGCCGCACTTTGATCCCGAGGTCCTGCAACTGCGCATTGGCGTGGGCGGAGCCGCGGGCGCGGGCGCGGGCGGCCAAGAACTGGACTTCCTGAGCCAAGTCGGAATCAAAGAATCGTTCCAGGCCGGGGGCGATGGGTTCGGATACTGTGCTCATCTGCTTCTTTCAGTCTGACCAGCGGTGGTACGGCTCGAATCGGTCCACCATCCTACGCACCATGACGCGCAGAAAAGCGCGTTCTGATGCCGATCGACGATTCTTCGTTGACAAACTCAACTATATCGGTTGTGATGTATAACAGCACATCATAAACGAAGGAGATTCGCCATGTCACTCGAAGGTAAGGTCGCGATCGTTACCGGCTCCGGCGCAGGGCTAGGCCTTGCTTACGCCCAGGAACTCGCCCGTCAGGGTGCGAAGATCGTCATCAATGACATCAACGAAGAGGTTGCCCAGGCGGCTGTGGCTTCCATCACTTCCGCTGGCGGCGAGGCCGTTGCCGTGGTCGCTCCCGTGGGTAGCTCCGAAACCGCGCAGCAGCTTGTCGACGCCGCGGTCGAAACATTCGGCGGTCTGGACATCCTGGTCAACAACGCCGGCATCCTGCGCGACAAGTCACTGCTGAAGATGACCGACGACGACTTCGACGCCGTCATCGGTGTGCACCTGCGGGGCACCTTCACCTGTGTGCGCGCGGCGTTCGAGTACTTCAAGACCAATGGCGTGGCTGGGCGTATCGTCTGCATCGGTTCCCCCACCGGCCAGCGCGGCAACTTCGGTCAGACCAACTACGCGGCTGCCAAGGCCGGCATCGTCGGCATGGTCCGCACGTGGGCACTGGAGATGAAGAAGGCGGGCGTCTCTGTCAACGCCGTCATCCCCGTGGCCGCCACCGCTATGACTAAGACCGTGCCCTTCTTCCAGAAGGCTGTGGAAGCCGACGAGCGCGGCGAGGCCATGCCTGACTTCTTCCGCAAGGAGCTTGGCTTCGGTACCGCCGCGGATGTTGCCGGCGTCATCGCCTTCCTCTCCTCCGACGCAGCCGAGGGCATCACCGGCCAGGCCGTCGGGGTGGGTGGCGACCGACTGCAGGTGTGGAGCCATCCGGAACCCGTCGTGCAGGAATTCCACGACGGTGGCTGGGACTACGCCACCATGCAGTCGGAAGGCAAAGCCATCCTGGAGGGCAACAAGCAGTCGGTGGGGGAGCGCTTCCCCGAGTTGCCGGCCGAGCTGCAGCCTGACGCCTGAGGCGATCCATCATGACGAACAGCACCTTGTACACCTGCGCGGTGGACGTGGACGCGGTCGACGCCATCGACATGCACGTTCATCTTGAGATCGACGAGTGCGGCCACAAATCGCTCCCGGAGGACTTCTACACCGCTTCCGAGAAGTACTTCAAAGCCGACGAGCGCACCCCCTCGGTGGATCGCATCGCCGAGGTCTACCGTGGCCAGTCCATGGCGGGCGTGGTGTTCACCGTGGACGCGCGCACCCAGCTCGGTCATAAGCCGAATTCCATAGACGATCTCGTGGCCGGCTGCGCGCGCCACAACGACGTGCTGATTCCCTTCGGCTCTGTCGACCCGCGCACCGGCGCAGACGCCCTCACCGAGGCGCGTCGTCAGGCCACCGAACTCGGCGTGCGCGGCTTCAAGTTCCACCCCTCGGTGCAGGGTTTCGATCCCTCTGACCGGGAGTTTTATCCGCTCTGGGAAACCCTGGAAGAGCTCGGTCTGCCGATCGTCTCCCACACCGGCCAGAACGGGATGGGGGCCGGGCTGCCTGGCGGCCGGGGCATCAAGCTGAAGTACTCGAACCCGCTGTTGCTTGACGACGTCGCTGCGGACTTCCCTGGGCTGACCATCATCATGGCTCACCCCTCGGTGCCGTGGCAGGACGAAGCGAACTCGATTGCCACTCACAAAGCGAATGTCTACATCGACCTCTCCGGCTGGTCACCCAAATATTTCCCGGAGTCGCTGGTGCGCCAGGCCTCCAACGTGCTCTCGCGCAAGCTGCTGTTCGGTACGGACTACCCGCTGATTCCTGCAGAAAAGTGGGTCAAGGCGTTCAATGACCTCCCGATCAAGGATGAAGTCCGTCCGCTGATTTTCAAGGACAACGCCGTCAAGGTGCTCGGTCTCGCCGACCCTGTCGCTGCTCAGGAAGGAGTCCCGTCATGAGCAGGCCCTACACCATTGATTCGGATGTTCTGGGCTTCGCTGACCGGCTCACCGAAACCGAGAAGTCGGTGCTGGCCGAGCTACGCCACGTGCTCGAGACGAAGGTTCATCCCTATCTCAATGACGCGTGGAGCGAGGACCGATTCCCGACCGAGGTCGTGGAGCCGCTGGAGTCATTGGGGCTGATGGACCCGCCTGCACTGGCCGCCGCGGGTGAACCGGTGCGCGATCTGCTGGTGGCCTTCCGCAACTTCGAGTTGGCTCGCTGCGACATCAACATGGCGACGTTCTACAACGCTCAAGCCGGGCTGTTCCGCACCGCCTGTGTGGTGGGCGGCGACGAGCAGCAGGCACGTGAGCTGGACGAGAAGATCCGCACGTACCAGCTACGCGGCGTCTTCGCGCTCACGGAACCCGACCACGGCTCCGACGTGGCCGGTGGGCTTGCCACCCGTGCGGAGCAATTGGAGGACGGCAGTTGGAAGATCAACGGCGCCAAGCGCTGGATCGGCGGCGCCTTCGATGCCGACGTGCTGTGCACCTTTGCTCGAGATATTGCTGACGGCCAGGTCAAGGCCTTCCTGGTGCCCCGCACCGCTGAGGGGGTCACCTTGGAGAAGATCCAGCGCAAGGCCTCCTTGCGCATCATGCAGAACGCGGAGATTACCTACACCGATGTCGTGGTCGACGCCGATGCGCGCTTGCGCAATATCAACTCGTTCAAAGACGTGGCATCGTGCCTGCGGCTGATGCGCTCAGACGTCACCTGGATTGCTGTCGGCGCCATGGCCGGAGCCTATGAGGCTGCGGTGCGCTACGTGACCCAACGTGAACAGTTCGGTCGTCCACTGGCCGGATTCCAGCTGATCCAGGAAAAGTTGGCCCGGATGCTGGGGAACGTGACCTCGTCGCTCGCCCTGGCCGTGCAGCTGACGGAACAGCAGGCGTCGGGCGTCTACAAGGACGAGAATTCCGCCCTGGCGAAAATGGTCTCGGCGAGCAAGTTGCGCGAGACCGTAGCCCTGGCCCGCGAGGTCTGCGGCGGTAACGGCATCACCCTGGACACCGACGTTGCTCGGTTCCACGCGGACGCCGAAGCCGTCTACTCCTACGAAGGCACCCACGAAATCAACGCGCTGATCGTCGGACGCTCCATTACCGGCACTAGCGCCTTCGTCTAACCCCCTCATAGTTCTGGAAAGGAACCCCCATCATGACTGAAAGCACCGCGAAGACTGTTGTCGACTTCTCCGAGGTCTCCGGCCTGGCCGGCAAAGACCTCGGCTACTCAGATTGGATCGAGGTGACGCAGGAGATGGTCAATACCTTCGCCGACGCCACCGGCGATCACCAGTGGATCCACGTCGATCCCGAGCGCGCCAAGGACGGCCCGTTCGGCGCCCCGATCGCTCACGGCTTCCTTACCCTGTCGCTGATCATCCCGTTCTGGACCGACCTCTTCGACGTGACCGGCGTCTCCACCAAGGTGAATTACGGGCTGGATAAAGTCCGCTTCACCTCGCCGGTGAAGGTCGGCTCCCGTGTGCGCATGCACGGTGTGATCGCTGAGGTTTCCGAGGTCAAGGGTAACGGTCTGCACCTGGTGACCAACGGAACCATCGAAATCGAAGGCGAGGAGCGCCCGGCCGTGGTCGCTACCTTCCTTTCGCGCTTCTACGCCTGAGGCTAGCGCCCACTCAGAAGTGACCGCCGGGCCCCGCAACACACGATGTTGCGGGGCCCGAAGCGTCCCTGAACGCCGCTTCAGAATCCTTGAGAACGACCAGGATGATGAAATTCAACAATTTTCTTCGTCACATAAGTGCATGCCTCTTGTAGCTCACTTCATAGCTAGATAGAGTGTGATCCAGCTAACATTCGCTAGCGCTTGAGTCTATTTCGTTCACCATGAATGGAGACCTCCCATGTCGTTCATCTCAACTCACTCCCGAGGCGCTCGCGCCACTCTCGCCGCACTGGCTGCCACCGGTCTGTTGGCCCTGACCGCTTGTGGCTCCGGTTCCCCGTCCGGCGCCGAAGGCGACGACGCTGCCAGCGGTGGCGGCGGCGCTGATTCCGGCGAACTGACCCAAGTCACCGTCGGTGTGCTGCCAATCGCCCCGTCCATTGGCGTGAAATACGGCATCGAACAGGGCATCTTCGAAGAGCATGGCCTGGATGTGGAGATCTCCACCTCCAATGCTGGAGCGGCGATGCTCCCGGCCGTCACCTCCGGCCAGCTCGACTTCGGCGTGGGTAACCCGCTGTCCGTGTTGACTGCGGTGGACCAGGGCCTGGATATGCGGATCGTGGCTGGCTACTCCAACTCCCTCGGTGAGGGTGATGACATCGCCGGTGTGGTGACCCTCGCCGATTCCGACATCGAGAGCTACGCGGACCTTGAAGGCAAGACCACCTCAGTGAACGCCCTGCGCACACTGGGAGATCTGACCATCATGGCTGACGCCGAAGAAGAAGGCGCGGACCCGACCTCGCTGAACTTCTCCGAAATGCCGTTCCCAGACATGCAGGCACAGCTCGAGGCCGGTAACACTGACGCTATTTGGGTCCCGGAGCCGTTCCTGTCCAACGCCCTGGCCGAAGAGACGAACCGGCTGGTCGGCTACAGCTTCCAGGACGCCATTCCGGGCATGCCCACCATGGTGACCTTCACCTCCGGATCCTTCGCCGAAGAGAACCCGGAGGTGGCCGAAGCCTTCGCTGCGGCCATGCAGGAGTCGCTGGCCGGTGTTGAAGCCGACCAGGAAGGCGCCCGCGAGTTGCTGCCTGACTTTATCGAAATCAGCCCCGAGGCCGCGCAGAACTTGCGTATGGAGCGCCTCGATGGCGAGATCCCGAAGGACGAGATCAGCCAGATCAGCGAGCTTGCCGTGCGCTACGAATTCATCGGTGCTGCACCGGCCGATGATGACCTGTACATCGACTGATTCACCCTGACACCGCCCGCCTCGATGACGTTCGACCTAAACCTGCTGAGGGTTTTGGCGGCCGTCATCGAGGAGGGGACGGTGACGGCCGCCGCAGAGCGGCTCCAGCTCAGCCAGCCCGCCATCACCCACGGGCTGAACCGGTTGCGGCGACTGACCCGGGACGAGATCTTCGTCAAGCAGGGGCGGGGTGTGGTGCCTACCCGCGTGGCGCTGCAGCTCTATGCAGACACTGCGGACTTGGTGCGAGCGGGCGAGAGTGCGATCGACCGGGTGGTGCACTTCGACCCCCGTACGACAACGTCGAGCTTCAGAGTGGCGCTGACCGACGTCGGACAGCACACCTTTCTGCCCACCCTGGTCGCGGGCCTGCATGCGCAAGCGCCCCACGCCCGGCTCGTGGTGAGCTCACCCAAGATGGACGAAGCCGCTACCCAGCTCTCTGAAGGGGAGCTCGATCTGGCCGTGATGTCCACTGAAGTGCACGGTGCTGTGCGATCGGAATTGCTGCGCTACGACCACTACGTCTGCGTGGCACGCCGTGGCACCTTCGGTCCTCGTGGCCCTGGCCGTGAGGAAGTGGTCGGTCGTCCACGGGTGGTCATTTCTTCCGTTACCGGCCACACCTTGGTTGAGCGTGATCTACCGGTCGCGCCCCCGGGGTCCGTGCTCACCGAAAGTTTCGCCGGCATCCCCGCCTTGCTGGTCGCGGCTGATCTCATTGCCTTTGTTCCCGATGCGCTGCGAGCCAGCTGGGGATCCCGGTGGAATATTGAGCACTGGCCCGCCCCCGTTGACCATGCCAGGGTTCGAGTGATGGCGCATCTGCCTCGGGTTCCGCGCACGCGGGCGTCGTCATGGTTCGGAGATCTTGCGATATCGTTGCTGCGAGATTCCGGGCTGCGCGAACCCATCAGTGTGGCTGATGGAATCGATGCAGAAGTATCCGTAGACGAGATGTGAGCTGCGTCATAGCGTGTGAGCATGACTACTCACATCGCTGACCCGCGTCCCTCTACTCGCCTCGGTACACGCCGTCGATTCATTGCGGTGCTGGGCGTTACCAGTCTGGCACTTGGACTGGCTGCGTGCGGCTCCGACGAACCCACCAACGCCACGGGCAACGGCGACGATGCCGAACTGGAGCAAGTTACCGTCGGGGCTATTCCGATCGGTGACGTGGCTCCGCTGCATGTGGCCATCAGCGAAGGCTTCTTCGAGGAAGAGGGCTTGGAGGTGGAGATCGTCAACACCACCGGCGGTGCCGTCGCGGTCCCGGGTGTGGTGGCTGGCGACTACGACTTCGCCTTTGGCAATACGGTCTCCTTGATGGTCGCTCGTGATCAGGGACTACCGTTGCGTTATGTCTCCAACGGGGCCACCACCACCGGTGAACCCGGTGCGGACTTTGCCGCCGTCGTCGCCCCTGAAGACTCTGAGCTCCACGAAACAGCCGACCTCTCCGGGGAGCAAACCTCCTCGAACAACCTCAACAACATCGGCGACACCGCCATCCGATTGGCTGTGGACGAAGCCGGTGCTGATGGCGCAGACATCGAGTTCGTGGAGCTGGCCTTCGGTGAGGCTGAAGCAGCTGTGACCAATGGCAACGTGTCCTCCGCCCTGCTGCTGGAGCCCTATCTCACCGCCGCCCTCGACCATGGGCTGAAGCCCATCGCCTGGCCCTATGCCGAGGCGCACCCCGACCTGGACATCGGCGGATACTTCACCTCCGAAGAAACCCTGGCTGATCGGCCCGACACCGTAGAGGCCTTTCAACGTGCCATGGAGCGGTCCTTGGAGTTCAGTCAGGACAACCCGGAGGTAGTGCGCGAGGTGATCGGCACCTACACCACGATCGACGAAGAGATGCTGGAGCGGATCACGTTGCCCCGATTTAGCTCCGAATTCTCCCGCGAAGGGCTCTCCGTGCTCGGCGAGGCCGCAGCGCGGCATGGGGTGATCTCCGAGGAGCCGAACCTCGACGAGTTGCTGCCGCCGCAGTGATCGTCCCCGGAAGAGCAGAGCGACTACACAGCACCGACCCTGCCGGGTTGAACACAAGGAGAACCATGAAAGTCAGTGAGGCCGTTGGCCAGATCATCGCTCGTATGGGCGCCGGGCACGTCTTCGGCGTGGTGGGCTCGGGAAACTTCCGGGCCACCAACGCACTACTCGCTACCGCGGGGCCCGCTGGTCACCCACCGCGCTTCACCGCAACCCGCCATGAGATGGGGGCCGCCTGCATGGCCGATGCTTATGGGCGGGTCACCGGGACCTTTGCGGTGGTCACCGTGCACCAGGGGTGCGGGCTGTCGAATGCCCTGACCGGGCTGGGGGAGGCTGCCAAGGCCCGCACCCCGCTGCTGGTGATCTCCGGCGACACCCCGGGGGGCCAATTTGGGTCGAACTTCTGGATCGACCAGGACAAAGTCATCGAGGGTATGGGGGCTGTCGCCGAGCGGCTACACAGTGCCAACCGTGCGGTCGAGGATACGGTGCGGGCGGTGACGCGCGCCCTCGTGGATCGACGAGCCGTGGTGCTGTCCATGCCGTTGGACATCCAGGAAGCGGAGATTTCCGAAGCCCAGATCGAGCAGGTGCAGGCAGCGGCGCCGCCAGTGCACCCGGACCCGGCGGGGCTGAATGATCAGGCCGCGCGGGAGATCGCCGACACCCTGCTGACCTCCGAACGGCCGGTGCTGCTGGCCGGCCGCGGTGCCCACCATGCCGAGGAGCCCTTGCTGCGACTGGGTGAGCTCAGCGGGGCACTGCTGACCACCTCGGCGGCCGGGCGCGGATTGTTCGTGGACGATCCCTGGCACACCGATGTGATGGGCGGCTTCGCCACCGACGGCGCCGCCCAGCTGGTGGCCGAGGCGGACCTGTTGGTGGTCTTCGGCGCCGCACTGAACCGCTGGACTACCCGCTCCGGGGCGCTGCTGGCCAACAAAACGGTGATCCAGATCGACGATACGGTTTCGGCTTTTGGTCTGCACTATCCGGTGACACGCTCGGTGCTCTCCGATACCGCGCTGGCAGCCGAAGCGCTCTGTGCCGCTCTCGAGGCCCAGGTCGCCGAGCACCCGCAGGTCGGTTCGTTGCCGCGGACCGGCTACCGCACCGAGGAGGTCGGCCGCCGACTGCGCGACTCACTGCACTGGCGGGATCAGCCCTTCGAGGATCGCTCCGAGCCGGCCGCCGAGGGGCACGGTGGGGTGATCGACCCGCGCATGCTGACCAATGCCCTCGATGAGATGCTGCCCATGGACCGCGTGGTGGCCCCGGACGGGGGGAACTTCAACGCCTACCCGGCCATGCACTTCCGGGTGCCGGACACCCGCGGGTACTCGGTGCCGCTGGCTTTTCAGTCCATTGGTTTGGCGATCTCCTCGGTGATCGGGGCGGCGACCGCCCAGCCCGGACGCGTGGCGATCGCCGGGGTCGGCGATGGCGGGTTCATGATGTCCCATGTCGAACTCGATACGGCCGTGCGTGAACAGCTCCCCCTGGTGGTGGTCGTGTACAACGACGACGCCTATGGAGCAGAGGTGCACCACTTCGAGCACGAGACCGATCAGCTCGATACCGTGGTATTTCCCGCCACCGATATTGCCGCCATTGCCCGCGGCTATGGTTGCGAGGCCCTGACGGTGCGTTCGGTGGAGGACCTGGCGCCTGTTGCGGACTGGGTGGCCGGCCCGCGCACCACGCCGCTGGTCATCGACGCAAAGATCGCGAAGTTCGCCTCTTGGGTGCTGGCGCACACCTTCGGCGCCGACGAGTGAGACCCCCGACGAAGCCCTCGATTCCGGGGAGCGGGGCCGGAGATCGTGAAGATTCTCAACAAAATTGCTTCAGGTCTTGAAGTTCGTTGCGCGCGCTTCTAAAGTGTGAGCTACCTAACACATTAGTTATGAGGAGACTGCTCATGTTCATCACTCACTCTCGCCCTGCCCGTTGGCGGGCTGGCCTCACGGCCATCGCAGCCGCCTCGCTCCTGGCGCTCACTGCGTGTGGAGAAGGTTCGCCCAGCAGCGACGCGGACGATTCGGGCGCCTCGGGGGCCGCGGCCGATGGGGAGCTCACCAGCATTGAGGTTGGTGTGATTCCGATCGTCGATGTCGCTCCGATCTACCTGGGTGTCCAGGAGGGCATCTTTGAGGAGCATGGTCTGGATGTGAATCTGACCCTGGCTCAGGGAGGCGCCGCCATTGTGCCGGCCGTACAGTCCGGGGATATGGACTTCGGGTTCTCCAACATCACCTCGCTGGTGATTTCCACCTCGCGGGGCCTGGAAATGGAGCTGGTGGCCGCGGGCCCGCAGACCACCGGCAATGCTGACGACGACTTCTCTGCAGTGCTGGTGCCCGAAGATTCGGATATCGAATCCATGGCGGACTTGGCCGGGAAGAGTATCGCTGTCAATACTCTGAATAACATCAATGACACGGTGCTCAAGGAGGGTATGCGTCAGGCTGGTGGCGATCCCGATTCGATGGATCTCACTGAGGTGGCCTTCCCTGAGATGCCCGGTCAGCTGGAGGCGGGCAATGTCGACGCGGTGATGGCTGTGGAGCCGTTCAAGACCATTGTCAGTCAGACCGGGGCGCGCGAAATCTACGCACCCTACGCTGAGCCCATTGAGGACTTGACCGTGGCCGGTTACTTCACCACCTCGCAGCGCATTCAGGAGGATCCGGAGCTGGTTGACGCGTTCGTGACGGCGATGAAGGAATCTCAGCAGTTCGCCGAGGATAACCCGGACGCGGTGCGCGAGATTCTGCCCGAGTACACCAGCCTGGATCCAGAGATCATTGAGGAGCTGACGATCTCCCGCTTCCCGCAGGAGATTAACACCGATTCGGTACAGCGCATCATCGAGCTCTCCCTGGAAACCGGGCTGATCGACAATGAAGTAGCGCTGGAGGACTTCATTTACGACGGCGCCTAAACACCGCGCAAGTCATACTTGAACTCAATGGTTGATTTTCTCAACGACAGAGTGCAAAATGGAATCAGATGTGAGGCGCGGCACATACGCCGCTGATTCCCAACTGCTTCCAAGGAGTGCAGAGCATGATCAACCGAGGTCTGGGTGACTGGATCCACCGTCGTCGAGTGAAGTCCGCAGGCAGGATCGCCCTGGTCTCTGCCGCCGGTGAACTCACTTACGATCAACTCGACGAGCGGATCAACCGCCTGGCGTCCGCCCTGGCCGATCGCGGGATCGGCCAGGGCGACCGGGTGGCCTATCTGGGCGAGAACTACCCGTCTTTCCTGGAAACCCTGTTCGCCACCACCGCACTCGGTGCGGTGTTCGTGCCGCTGAACACCCGACTGGCTCCGCCCGAGGTGGGCTTCCAGCTCAACGACTCGGGCTCTACCGTGCTGATTGCCTCAACTACATTGGCGCCGCTGGCGCTCGCCGCCGCGCGGAAGACTCCTGTGCAGACCTTGGCCTTAGTGGACGACGGGCCGGCCGCCGCCCTTGAGCCCGCCGACGGTGACCTGCAGCCGATGGATTTCGAAGAGTTGCTGGCCTCCGGTGCGGCAGTCCACCCCGATGTGCAGATTGGGCTGGACGACCTGGCCGTGATTCTCTATACCTCCGGAACCACCGGCAACCCCAAGGGTGCAATGCTCACCCATGGAAACCTGACCTGGAACGCGCTCAATGTCATCACCGACTTCGACTACACCTCGAAGGATGTTTCGTTGATGATCGCCCCGATGTTCCACGTCGCCGCCCTGGGTATGGGCGTGCTGCCCACCCTGCTCAAGGGTGCCACCGTGGTGCTCGAACCGAAATTCGAGCCCGGCCGGGTACTGCACCTCATTGAGAAGCATCGCGCGACCGGCATCTCCGGAGTGCCCACCACCTACCAGATGCTCGCCGAGCACCCGGATTGGGATTCCACCGATCTCTCCTCGCTGCGCAACCTGACCTGTGGTGGTTCTGCGGTGCCGCTGCGCGTGCTCGACATCTACGAACAGCGCGGGCTGAGCTTCACCATGGGGTACGGCATGACCGAAACCTCGCCCGGCGCCACCACCCTGCCCGGCCGCTACTCGCGCGATAAGCAGGGCTCGGGCGGTCTGCCGCACTTCCACACCGAGGTACGCGTGGTGGACCCGCTCAACGAGGTGCTGCCCGCTGGTGAGGTCGGCGAGATCCAGGTGCAGGGCCCCAACGTCATTGCTTCCTACTGGAACCGCGAAGAAGCGAACCAGTCGTCCTTCGTGCACGCCGAGGACGGTGTGTGGCTGAAGACCGGGGACATGGGCTACTTCGATGAGGACGGCTTCCTTTTTATCTCGGACCGGATCAAGGACATGATCATTTCCGGTGGTGAGAACATCTACCCGGCCCAGGTCGAGCAGGAAATCGCCCAGCTCGACGCCGTCGCAGCAGTCGCGGTGTTCGGTGTCGAGGACGAAAAGTGGGGTGAAGTGCCGCGCGCGGCCATCGTGATTCGGGATGGCCACGAGCTTACCGAGGCTCAGGTGCTGGAACACCTGCAGGGACGGCTGGCCCGCTACAAGATTCCGAAGTCGGTGATCTTCGTCGAGGAGATGCCGCGCACGGCGTCGGGCAAGATCCGCAAGCCCGATCTGCGCAAGCAGTACGGCACGGTGTGACCGGGAGCATACTCGCAGGTAGCATGGGGGTATGCATCTGCTCTTGCGTACTCTCCTGCTGTTGATCCGTTCGCGTCGTCGCTCGAAACTCACCCTCTGGGACACCTCCTCGCTGCCGCTGAAGGCGCTGCCGACCGACGTCGACATCGCCCTGCACATCAACAACGGGATGTACCTCTCGCTGATGGATCTGGGCCGGTTCGACCTGCTGGTGCGCTGCGATATGTGGAATGAGATGCGCCAGCGCAAGTGGACGCCGGTGGTGCAGTCGGAGATGATCACCTTCCGCAAGTCTCTGGAACTCTGGCAGTCCTACACCCTGGAAACCAAGTTCCTCGGGGTGGACGATCGCTCCATGTACTTCGAACAGCGTTTTGTGGTCGACGGGGAGATCTACGCCCGCGGCTACATCGCCGGCCGATTGCGCGGCCCGAATGGCCCGGTGCCCAACGAAGAGATCCTGGCCGTGGCTGCCGAGAAGGGTCAGCCGATCCCGGCCGACCGCAAGGTCCCGGAATGGCTGCTGGCCTGGCGCGAGCAGGCGGCACTGCCGTCGTCACGAAAGCCTGCGCCACACCGCTGGTAACCGTCCCCAGGCGTAGGCTGGGGGAGTGACTCTCCCCGCGCAGCCCGCCCCAGCCCCGGCCTCCCGGCCGTCGGTGGGGTTGTTGCTCATTTTGCTGTGCGCCATGGGCGCCGGCCCGCTGTTCAACTACGGGGTATCGGTTTCGTCCGCGCTGATTATTGAGCGTTTCGGCATGACCGCCGGTGAGCTGGGCCGAGTGGTGACAGTGGTGTTCGCTTCCGCGGCCGTGATGAGTATCTGGTTGGGCCGGCGCGCGGACGTGATGAGCGCCAGGTCGCAGATGTTGCTAATTTTCGGCGGCTCGGCGGTGGCCCTCGTGGTGGCTGCGTTTTCGTCGCAGTACTGGCTGCTGATCGTGGCGGCGGTGCTGGCCGGCCCCGCACAGGCGATCTCGAATCCGACGACGAACCGGATCATCATCCGCGCGGTCCCCGCCGCCCAGCGCACCGGTTGGGTGGGCGTGAAGCAGTCCGGTGTTCAGGCCTCACAGCTGTTTGCCGGACTGTTTTTTCCCGCGGTTGCGTTGGCTCTAGGGTGGACAGGCGCCGCCCTGGGAGCAGCCCTGGTGTGCGTGGTGATCTGGGCGCTGAGCCTGAAGGTGGTGCCCTCGGCCCGCACGCTGGCTTCACGCCGCCCCGCCGACACGGCTGCTGGGTCTGGCGCTGATCCGTCGTCGTCCCCTTCTCGCTCCGCGTCCACTCCGGTGACCAGCCGATCGACGACCACCACCGAGGATCGGCTGCCCCGGGTGGTCTACTACTTCGCTGCCATTGCACTCTTTTCCGGGTTGGGCATGCAGGCCACCAACGTGTACCTGCCCCTGTTCGCTGTGGAGGAGATCGGTTTCTCGCTGGTGCTCGGCGGGGTAGCCGCGGCCGTATCCGGCGTGGTGGGCGTGGTCTTCCGCATCTGGTGGGGACGCCGTATGCAAGCCGGCTGGCGCCCCTCGACCCTGTTGCTACTGATCTGCCTGGGTGCGCTACTCGCTGTCACCGCGTTTTTGGTGGCTGGGGCCACGGGGACCGCAGCCCTGGTCTGGGTGGGCGCCGCGCTGCACGGGATGACGGTGCTCGGGGCGAATGTGGTGATCAATGTCGGGCTGATGAGCACCATTCCGGCCCACCGCATCGGGGCGGCCTCCGGCATTAACTCGATGGGCATGTACTTGGGCTTCGCGCTCGGGCCCCTGCTGATGGGCTGGCTGCACGATCTGACCGGCAGCTTCGACTCCGGTTGGCTGCTCGTCACGGCGGCGTACCTGGTGTGCGTGGGCCTCGCCCTGGCCCTGCGCTCCCACGGACGGCGCCTGCGTTCAACCCACTCCACGAAAGGTGATGCGTGATGACTGCTCCTTCGAATCCTGGGTCGACCCCTGGACTGACTGTGGGACCGCGGTGGGCGCGGGCGGCACTGCTGTGGGTTCCGGCCGTGTGGCTGGGACTGATGATCGGGATTTCGCTGATCGAGGCGCCGCTGAAGTTCACCGCCCCGGGCATCACCATCCCGCTGGGACTGGGCATCGGCCGGCGGGTGTTTTTGGCGATGAACCTGACCGAGCTGGCGCTCGCCGTCGTATTGATCGCCGCACTGGTGGTGCTCTGGCGCGGGGCGGCCGCGTGGCCAAGCACCCGTGGGCGCTGGTGGTACCTGGGCGCGCTGGCCGTGCTGGCGGTGAAGTCGGCGGTGATCCGCCCGCTGCTGGCCTCGCATACCGATGCGGTGTTGGCCGGTGTTTCTGATGGCGGATCGGGCATGCACTACGCGTACATTGCGGCCGATGCGCTGCTGATCGTGCTGCTGGTGACCGCCCTGGTTCTCGGCGTGAAGCGGATACTGGCGCCTGAGGTGGCACCAGGGAAATGACCCGACCGAAGTCCTCACCGAACTCGCTAGCGTGGCTGTGGCTCATCGTGGGCGCGGCCGTGCTGACGCAGACCTCCATCAACCTGCTGCGCCCGGTGACGTCTTACAAACTGCTGTCGATGGGGTTCGGGGAGACCGCCATTGGCCTGGCGACCGCGGTGTACGCGCTGCTGCCGCTCTTCATGGCGATGCCGTTTGGCCGGCTCACCTCGAAGGTGGGTTCGCTGCGGGGGTTGATGACGGCCGGTGGTGTGCTGATTGGTCTCGGCGGGGCGATCCTGGCGCTGGCCGGCCAGGCGTGGCTGATCATGGTGGGCTCGGCCGTACTGGGTGTGGGGCACCTGATGTTCACGATCGCCGGGCAGTCGATGATTTCCCGGCGTTCCCTGGCCCACCAGATGGATGCCGCTTTTGGCTGGTTCACCGCAGCATTTTCGGTGGGGCAGATGACCGGGCCCTTGCTGTCCGGGCTGCTGCTGGGCAATGTGTCGCTGGCGGTGGCACAATCTTCCGGGGCCGGGCTGGGGCAGAGCATCACCCTGGCGTTGTGGATCGGCGCGGCGGCCGCGGTGCTCTCGGCGCCGGTGCTGTTTGTGTTGCGCCCGTTGCCGGACCCGACCACCTCTCAGCTGCGGCAGGTTCCGCCGGCGGGTGCGGAAAAGCCGACCATGCTCAGTATTGTGCGCCGTCCCGGGGTGGCCTCGAACATGCTGGCCTCGCTGGCGCTGCTGGCTATTTTGGACATCCTGATTGCGTTCCTGCCGCTGGTGGGTGAGGCGGCCGGGGTGTCTCCGCTGGCGGTGGGTGTGCTGCTCGCATTGCGCGGGGCGGCCTCGGTGGTGTCGCGTATTTTCCTGCCGATGTTGGTGCGCCGCTACCGGCGTAGCCACCTGGTGTTGGTGTCGCTGTTTGTCTCGGCCCTGGCCATCGCTATGGTGCCGTTCACTCTGCAACTCGAAGGCGCATTCTGGGCGGCCGGGGTGCTGATTTCGCTGGGCGGTCTCACCCTGGGGTTGGGTCAGCCGTTGTCGATGACGCTGATCTCTCAGGCGGTGCCGTATGCGTGGCGCAGCCCGGCGTTGGCGCTGCGGCTGATGACGAACCGGGTGGGCCAGGTGGTGTTACCGGTGGCCGCAGGTGTGGTGGCCGGGCCGTGGGGGCCGGGCGGCGGCGTGTGGTTCGCCTGCGCGATGCTGGCGGTCTCCGGCACGGAACGGTTGATCAATCACCGCACCGGACCGAACGACGAGAACCGAGACGCCGACTCGAACTAAGCGGGAGCTCAGTGGGACCGCGGTTTAGCGGTGGTTGCTGCCGCCGCGGTGACGGTTGGTCCAGGCGAGGAGCCCGGCGGCGATGAGCAGCACGATGGCGATCAGACCCACCGGAAGCAGCCACCCGGGGGCGGCCATGCGCGCCGGATCCTGCTGACCCGCAGCCTCGGCATCGGAGGCGTCCGGCTGGGCGTCGGCGTCCTCGGTGACGCTGGTGTTCTCTGGCTCCGGGCTGGGCGGGACGCTGGTGACCGACACCGTGGCGGTATCGATCGCGGTGGGGGCCTCGGCGCCGTCGTCGCCCGTGCCATTATCGCCGTTCTGGTGCGGCGGCACCGGAGCGAAGGGGCCCTGATAGCTGGTGTTGCCGCCCGAATGTCCGCCGGAGTTGTTCCCGCTGTCGCCACCGGGGAACCAGGGGGTTCGCGTGGTCACCGAGGGCAAGGGGGCCGGGACGGTCACCGTCTGCGTGGCGGTCTGGGTCTGGGATGCGGTGGGCGTGCGGGTGGTCGGCTCCGTGGGCGAGGGGCTCGGGGACTGTGTGGGGCTGGTAATTTCCGTGGCCGTCGGGGATGTTGTCGGGGCGAAGATCACCGTCACGTTGCACGATTTCCGGGTTCCGTCGGCGTCGGTGACCGTCAGATTGAAGTAGTCCTGGTTGCTCGTGTAGGAACTCGGTGCTCTATACACCGCGGTGGTGCCTTGAACCTGAACGCTTCCCCCTGCGGAAGGCGTGTCAACCGTCATGGTGACCGGTTCGGCTGCTTCACCATTGATTTGGACTTTGATGGTGACTTCTTCGCCAGGTTCCAGACTGGCACCATCATGCACGGGACAAACCAGTTCGAACGACGGCGTGGAGGGCGCCACGCTTGGAGACTGGGTGTCGGACTCTTCTGCGGCGTCGGATTCGTTCTCGCTGGGGGTCACGGGAGCGGTGGTGCCGAGCGCGGTGGAGGCCCCGGTATCAGGGGACGCCGACAGCTGGCTGTACTCAACCTGATCGAGCTGTTCGCTGGATTCCTGCTCGGGACTCGGCTGCTCTGGGGTGGCCAGAGCGGTGCCGGCGGGTAGAACGAGGAGGAGCCCGAGACCGAGGCTCACACCGGCACGACGGCATGAGGTGGCGGAGAAGGTGCGTGGACGCGACATGCGAAAGCACCTCCTGTGGTCTCGGCTGATCGACGCGGGTAGACGCGTCGGCGAGATTTGCACACGGTGGGAGCGCGCGCCAAACACGTTGATCACATCGTAACAATCGGGCTTCTCAGAGAAAAAGACCTGATCGGGCGGGGATGAACTTTACTTCGGTTACCAGCTGGCCTTCAGTAGGCGTTCACTGGTGTGCGTCGCGTCCGCGGAGCTCGTCGAGCTGACGGCGCTCCTTCTTGGTGGGACGCCCGGCGCCGCGGTCCCGACGGGGTACAGCGAGCAGGTGCCGCGGGATCGGCTCGGGCGAGTGATCCCGATAATGCTGCACGGCCACCGGGGCTCCCACCCGCTTGGCGATCAGACCGGTGACCTCGAGAATCCGCTCTCGGCCGGGCTGACGCAACCGCACCGTATCGCCGATGTTGACCGGTTGGGCGGGCTTGGCTGGAGCGTCGTTGACCTTCACGTGACCGCCTTTGACTGCCGCCGTGGCGGCGGAGCGGGTCTTATACATACGCACCGCCCACAGCCAAGCGTCGAGACGGGTGCGGGTCATACGATCCAGGGTACCCGCTTACTCATTGCCTTCGGCTGTGCGGAGGTTTCGGAACGCGGAGCGGTGGAATACCAGCGGCTCGGCGGCGTCGGTTCCGGCGGAGACCCCGTGCACCTGGAGCAACACCATGTGGTGGTCGCCAGCGGGTAGCTCGGCGTACACGGAGGTTTCCAACCACAGGGCGGCGTCATCGAAGAACACGGCACCCTGTTCGGAGACCTGCAGGTTCTGGCCCTCGAAGCGGTCACCGTTCTTGGAGGCCAGCTGGGTGCACACCCCGGTCTGGGATTCGCCCAGAATCGAGACGCCGATGCGCTCGGCGTGACGCAGTCGCGGCCAGGTGCGGGAGGTGTTCTGCACGGCGAAGGCCACCAGCGGCGGATCCAGGGACACGCCCACAGTGAAGGACGAGGCGGCCAGGCCCTCCTTGACTCCGCCCGCGTAGCCGGCGAGTGCGGCCACCCCGGAGGGGAACTGGGAGAACGCCTGGCGCAGGCTCAGGGCGGAGACGTCATCAGAGAGTCCGACGCGGGTCTCGGGGAAGTCGGTGGTGTCGTTCTTCTGGGCAAAGGTCACAGCAGACATATCAGCCTTTCTGGAAGGCGCTTCCGCAACCGTGGGCGGCGGAGACGCGGTACTTGCCGGCCGGTGGACCCGGTGGCCGAATCATCACCTGGAGCACCCCACTACGCGAAGAGGGTTGCCGTCCCGTTAGCCAGGGCTACGCACTGGAACTCGTGATTCTGATGTTCAGAATAGGTGCGATGAGGCGACAGGGTCAACGTCGTCTGCGCCACTATGTCCCTAGATGACGGGGCAACGTCATCTGGCGACGTTCGTGGACGCTTGCGCAGACATCAGTCGAAGCGGATGTCGATGGCGTCGCCGTGGGCGTGCAGCCCCTCGGAGTGAGCCAGCGCAACAATTCCGCGCTGCAACTCCTTCAGGCCGGTCTCCTGATACCGGATGCGTTGCTGCAACCGCAGGAAACTGACCGTGTTCAGGCCCGAGGAGAATCGTGCTGAGCCGGAGGTGGGCAGCACGTGGTTGGACCCGGAGGAATAGTCCCCCAAAGGCACCGGGGAGTACGGGCCGACGAATACGGCGCCGGCGTTGCTGATGTTCGCCAGCACCGCCTCGTTGTCGTGGGTGTGGATTTCCAGGTGCTCGGAAGCATAGGCATTGGCGACGGCGATGCCGGTATCCAGATCGTCCACGATGAGCACCCGGGACTGCGGGCCGGTGAGTGCCTGCCGGATCTGCTGCTCGAGGGTGGCGCCGGGCACCTGGGCCTCGATTTCAGCGACCACCTGATCGGCCAGTTCGGCGGAATTCGTGATGAGGACCGAAGCGGCCATCGGGTCGTGCTCGGACTGGCTGATCAGGTCCGCGGCCACCCAAGCGGGGTTCGCGGAATCATCGGCCAGTACCGCAATCTCGGAGGGACCGGCCTCGGCGTCGATGCCCACCGTGCCCAACACGGCCCGTTTTGCGGCGGCCACATACACATTGCCGGGCCCGGTAATGATGTCTACGCCCGGGCAGCCTTCCACACCGTAGGCGAGCATGGCGATGGCCTGGGCGCCGCCGGCGGCATACACTTCGTCGACTCCCAACAGGGCACAGGCAGCGAGCACCACCGGGTGCGGGTCACCGTGGTGATCGCGCTGCGGCGGGGAGGTCACCGCCAGCGAAGACACCCCGGCAGCCTGGGCGGGCACCACATTCATCACCACTGAGGACGGGTATACGGCTCGGCCGCCGGGCACGTAGAGGCCCACGCGTCCCACCGGCAACCAGTGGTTCTCCACCACGGCACCCTCACCGAGTTCCACCGTGGAGTCGGCCGGGCGCTGGGCGGCGTGCACCAGCCGGGCCCGGCGGATGGATTCTTCCAGGGCGGCCCGCACGTCGGGGTCCAGGTCGTCGAGGGCCCGCTGTAGTTTGTCCGGGGCCACCCGTAGCAAGGCCGGGCGCACGCCGTCGAACCCTTCACCGATCTCCAGCACGGCGGAAGCACCCTCGGCGCGCACCCGCTCCAACAGGGGGCGCACCGTCTCCACGGCCGCGGTGACGTCCACCTCGGCGCGAGGCAACACAGACTCCAAAACCTCCGCGGTGATCTCGGTGCCGCGTAGGTCAGTGATCGTGAGCATGGGTCCTCCGGAAAATTGTCAGACGGCGGGATGGAACAGAGTCGGTCAGAGCTGTGTCCAGTTTAAACCTCGGGTGGGCAGTGCGTGAGAATCCTCTCGCAGTGGGGTGCTGTTCAGCATCATGTCAGTTCGATCTGGCACTGTAGAACCATGACGCTTGTTGACCGACTTTCTGCGCTGCCCTCATCAGGTACCGTCTCGACACTGCTCACCGCGGCCGCCGGGGAGCCCAGCTCGTCTGAGACGCTTGGGCCGACCGTCCCCCAAGGGGTGCAATCCACCGGCGAGGAGACCATCGAAGCGGTGGGCCCGGTGCTCGGGCTGGTGATCAATGTGTTGGTGGCGGTAGGTATCGCGCTCGCCGTCGTCATGGTGATTGCCCTGGTGGCGCGGCTGGTGCTGCACCGCCGCCCGGAGACTTTCCCCCGCATGCTGCGCCTGCTGGTGCCGATCGCCGCGGTGCTCAGTTTCCTAGCGGCCCGGATCGCCGTCAGCATCTCCGACCAGACCGAGAGCTGGGTGTGGATGGTCGGCTTCGCGATGTTGATTGGTCTGGCCACCTCGGTAGCGTGGCTGGCCATGCGCATTCTGGGCATCGTGGAGCGCCAGGTGTTGTCCAAGTACGGGTCCGACGGCATTGATGACCGACGTGACCGCAAGGTGCAGACCCAGATGCGGCTGATCAAGCGGATCCTGGTGGCGGTCATCATCGTGATTGCGATTTCCGCGGTGCTGCTCTCCATCCCGTCGGTGCGCGCGCTCGGCGCCGGTATTCTCGCCTCCGCCGGTCTGATCTCGGTGGTGGCCGGCCTGGCCGTGCAGTCCACCCTAACCAACGTGTTCGCCGGTGTGCAGCTGGCCTTCACCGATGCCGCCCGCGTCGGGGACGTGGTGCAGGTCGACGACGTGTTCGGCAATATCGAGGACATCACCCTGTCGTACGTGGTGGTCAAGATTTGGGACGGGCGCCGGGTGATCTACCCCTCCAGCTACTTCACCACCACCCCCTTCGAGAACTGGACCCGTACCGGCTCGGCGCTCTCGGGCACCATCGAGTTTGACCTGGACTGGCAGGTACCGATGCAGCCATTGCGCGCCAGACTCCTGGCGCTCCTGGAATCCACGGACTTGTGGGATGGCCGCGACGCCTCCATGCAGGTCACCGACGCGGTGGGCGGTATGGCCCGCGTCCGCGCGGTGGTCTCCGCCCGGAACTCCGGCGATTTGTGGGATCTGCGCTGCCTGGTGCGCGAGGACCTGGTTGCGTTCATTCACGCCGATCACCCCGAGGCTCTCTACGCGGTGCGCTACAACGACAACGACAACGACGATGAAGACGAGCTGGTCGAGGCCAGCCGGACCGACGGCGGCGGCGTGGCCGACTCAGCTACGGCACCGTCTTCCGACCCCCGGGACGAGTCCACCGATGCTCGTTCGATGCCGCGCATTCCCAGCGGGACCACCGGCGAGGTGCCGCGCCCCGGGCAGGCACCGGCCACCCAGCCTCAGCCCACGGTGCCCGGTGCGGAGTCCACCGATACCGAGGTACACCGTGAGTCCACCGGTTCGGTGCCGTTGACCGTTTCTTCGGAGCACTCCTCGGTGTTCACCGGATCAATCTCCGCCATAGAGCGCAACCGCGACCTGGCCGGACCCGGCGACGACGTCTACGAAGACCGGAAGCGACAGCAGGCCGAGAACACCGGCGAGCTCGACGTGGTGGAGCCCTCCGACGCGGCCGCCGAGGACGAGCACGACCAGAGCACCGAGGACGAGCCGCGCCGTACCGAGGACTGATCAGCGCTCGGGTTGCTCGCCCAGATCCTCCAGCTGCTCGCGCTGTTCGAGCTGTGTCTCGGGGGCGAGCTCCACATCCGGGTCGGCCACCGTGGGGAGGTGTTCCGGGCGCGGGGAGGCCGAGGGCTTCACGCACAGCACCGGGTGCTCCAGAGCGCGCAGCAGCTCATCGGTCACCGACCCCATCATGAACCGGCCGAATCCGGAACGCTTGCGGTTGCCGATCACCACATACGAGGGGTCCAGCTCCGCGCACAGGGTGACAAACTCCTCCACCGTGGACTTCCCGCGCAGCAGCTCCCGGTACTCGGATTCCACATCAGACGCAGCCTGTAGCTTCTCCTGCAGCGCCACCTTGTCCTTGTCACGCAACTGCGAGGCGTGTCGGTTTTCACCACCGGGGCCCGCATTGACCACCACCACGTTCTCACCGGAGAGCCGGGCCAGGCGCAACCCCTGATCCAGGGCCGCCTGTGCTTGTTCGGACGGGGTGTACCCCACGATGATCGTCATGATGTCCTCTCAGTTCTTTTCGTCGAAGCAGCGTCCACTGAACCCGTAGCGGTGATGCCGGTGCGGGCCAGACGTTCGACCACACCCGACGGCGCCAGCCGCGACACCCGGGAGAGCACCCGCGCCGCCCGGCCCGGAATGTGTACGGCCCGACCCTCCTGACAGGCGGCAATGCCCTCCAACGCCACCTGGTCGACGGCGGTGAATGACCACCCCGGTCGGCGCCTCAGGCTGATCCGGGCACGGTCGTGGAACTGGGTGCGCATCGGGCCAGGACACAGGGCCGTCACGTGCACGCCCTCGGCCCGGTACCGGGTGTGCGCCCACTCGGAGAACGCCAGCAGCCAGGATTTCGACGCCCCGTAGGTGCCGCGTGGCATCAGCGCGGCCACGGACGACACGTTCAGAATCCGCCCGCCGCGGCGCAACAACCCGGGCAACACCGCATGGCAGAGCCGCAACGGCACTTCCACGTTCAACCGCAACATAGCCAGTTCGTCGTCAAGCTCCGAGGCGTGCAGCTCTTCGGCCACCCCGATGCCGGCATTGTTGATCAGGAACCCCACCGGGTGGGTGGGGGAACACAACCGGTCCACCACCCGTTGCAGGTCCTCGTCGTCACTGAGATCAGCTGGAAGAGTCTCCACCGTGGCGTCATAGTCGGATTCCAGGGTGTGGGCCAACTCCGCCAGCGCGTCCACCGAGCGTCCGGTGAGCACCAATCGGTAGCCCTGCTGCGCCAGGTGCCGGGCGAACGCCTCGCCCAGCCCGGAACTGGCACCGGTGATCAGTGCGGTGCCCGGATCCACGGGCGCCAGCGGTGGTGCGGTCTGCTTCGGCACGGGGCAGCTCCTTCAGAAATCTCGTCGGGGGTCTTTCCACCATTGTGCGTGCTGAACGCTACCGGGGCGATGAACCGTCGCCCGCGTCGCCCACATCCGAGCCTGCCGCCTCACCCAGGTAGCGCAGATGCGCCGCCAGCGTGCGCCGAGCCGGGCCCCGCACCACCTCCGGCAGCTGCGGATAGATCCGCGCCATCAGGGATTCCAGGACGTCCATCGCATCTGCCGACTCCATGCCCTCCAGCGCAGTGCCCGTGGCTCCGTCCTGATCGGCGACGGCGAGCACGCGAGCCAGGGCGGTGGCATCCTGGCGCTGCTCAGCCACCATGCTCCGGATCTGATCCAACCGCCCTTCCCGGTGCTCCACGTACTCCTGGGCGGCACTGGCCAGATCCCAGCGCAGCGGGCCGTGAGCCGGCAGCACCCGGGTGGGAATGTCCTCACCGATCAGCCGCAGCAACTCCAGGCTCGCCAGATAATCCGCCAGGGTGCCGTCCGGGTGATCGAGCATCGTGGTGCCCTCCCCCAGAATCGTGTCGCCGGTGAGCATGCTCGCCTCTGCAGCATCCGCCTCCGGACCGTCGCCGTCTTCATGCTCGCGCCTGCCGCGCTCGCCGTCGTCCTCGGGTAACCAGAAACAGTACGAATCCGAGGTGTGCCCCGGGGAGTGCACCACCGAGATCACCGTGCCGGCCACCTCCAACACCAGGTTCGGAATCAGCGGCTCCGCCTCCCGGCACCAAGTCCGATCCCCGGCACGCACCGGCGCGGCAAATCGCCGCGCAAACACATCGACGGCGCCGGTGTGGTCCTCGTGACGATGCGTCACCAGAATCAGCTCCACCGCACGCCCGTCCAACGCTTCTTCTACCGCATCCGCATGGGCTTCCGCGCCCTGCCGCGGCCCCGGGTCCACCAGCACCACCGTGTCCGACTCCGGATCGGCCACCAGATACGTGGTGGTGCCCTGCAGGGTCATCCCGGAAGAATTGGCGGCGGTGATCGCGGTGACCAAGGGTGTGATCTGCTCGGTGAGGCTCATACAGTTGAGTCTATGGAACAACGCGCCTCCCAGTCAGCCACCGGCTACATCTCGGCGGGTCAGGAATTCACCCGCGACACCCAGTACATCGCCGATCGTATTGTTGCCGACGTCGACGCCGTCCGCTCCGCCCCCACCCTGGAATCGGACAAGGTGGGCCACATCGGTGGCGGACTCACCGCCGGCGCCGAGGCCTGGCCGGTGGAGGCCGGACGTTACCGCCTCGTGGCCGCCCGGGCCTGCCCCTGGGCCAACCGCGCCATCATCGTGCGCCGGCTGCTGGGCCTGGAGGACGCGATCTCGCTGGGCACCCCCGGTCCCACCCACGACATGCGCTCCTGGACCTTTGATCTTGACGACGACGAAAAAGACCCCGTGCTGCGCACCCACTGGCTGATGGAAAACTACCTGCGCCGCTTCCCCGGCTACCCGCGCGGAATCACTGTGCCGGCCATCGTGGACGTCCCCACCGGCGCGGTGGTCACCAACGACTACCCGCAGATCACCCTGGACTTCTCCACCGAGTGGACGCAGTTCCACCGCGACGGCGCCCCCGACCTGCTGCCCGAACCGTTACGCGAGGAGATGCACGAGGTCACCACTCGTATCTTCACCGAGGTCAATAACGGGGTGTATCGCTGCGGATTTGCCGGCTCCCAGGACGCATATGACTCAGCATATGACCGGCTGTTCACCGCACTCGACTGGCTCGAGGAGCGCCTCACCGACCGCCGCTACCTGATGGGGGAGACCATCACCGAGGTCGACGTGCGCCTGTTCACCACCCTGGTCCGATTCGATCCGGTCTACCACGGTCACTTCAAATGCAACCGCAACAAGCTCTCCGAATTCCCGGCCCTCTGGGCTTATGCGCGCGACCTGTTCCAGACTCCCGGCTTCGGCGACACCGTGGACTTCTCTCAGATCAAGGATCACTACTACATCGTCCACGCCGATGTGAACCCCACCGGCATCGTGCCGAAAGGACCCGTGCTGAACGAGTGGCTGACCGCCCACCGTCGCGAAGACCTCGGCGGCAGCCCCTTCGGCGACGGCACTGCGCCGGGCCCGGTGCGCGCGGAAGAGCGGGTCACCGCAGGGCACAACCCGTTGGTGGACGCGCAGGGCTAGTCATGCAACGTTCGCATCCCGTGCCCGGCCCGGAGATCGAACTGCGCCCCATGACGGTCGCTGATCTGGACGTGTTGTGGCACTGGAATCACGAGGTCGACGACGCCGCCTGGCAGCTCTGGGACGCCCCCTATTTCTCCCACGGTCCGCGCCTGAAACTCAGCGAGTTTCGCTCGCAGAACCGCCACCGCATCGAGCACCCGCACCAGCGGATGATCCTCATCGACGGCGCCCCGGTGGGCTTCGTGTCCCGCTATGAGGAATTCCCCGTCGGCGGCGGCTGGTGGGAGCTCGGCATCGTCATCTTCGACCCCCAGTGGTGGGGCCGGGGCATCGGCCGGCGCGTGCTTCGCCTGTGGACGGACCGAACCTTCGCCCGCAGCACTGGCGTGCACGTCATCACCCTGACCACCTGGTCCGGCAACGAGCGCATGATCCGCTCTTCCCACGCGGTGGGCTATCGCGAATGCGCCCGGATCCCGGAGGCCCGCTTCTGGCGCGGCCGCCGCTGGGACTCGGTCAAACTCGCCCTGCTGCGCCGCGACTGGGCGGCGCAGCATTCGCCCTCGCGCTAATCCTCGTCACCGCGCACCCGGTGCTCAGTCATGGTGCTCGGCGGCAAACACTGAGTCCGCGCCGAACCACTCCTCGACGGCCCCGTCCCAGGTGCCGTCCGCGAAGATCTCCTCCACCCAGGCTCCGACCGCGTCCTGCAGCGCGGTGTCGTTCTGCGGCAGCATGTACGCGAGCGCCGCCTCGGAGAAGGGCTCGTCTGCGTTGACCTGGCACAGCGTCTCGTGCTCGTGCGCGGCCCACACCACCTCGGGGGCATCGGTCACCATCACGTCTGCATCGCCGGCGACGATCTGATCGAAGATCGTGTTGTTGTCACCGAACCGGATGATCTCCGCCTGCGCGAAATTCTCGTCGGCGAACTCCTCGTTCGTGCCGCCGATGGGGGTGATCACGGTGGTGTCGGTGGTATTGATCTCCTCGATCGTGTCGAACTCCTCTTCGCGCCCACAGGTGGTAATGGCAGCCTTGCCGCCCTCGATGAGTGGTTCTGTGAACGCGACCTGCTCCGCCCGCTCCTCGGTCAGCGAAATACCGCCCACGGCGAGGTCGCAGCGATCCAGGAAGTCCGTCATCAAATCCGACCAGGTGGTCTGCACCCACTCGATACTGTCTACTTCGAGGGTCTCCGCGAGATCGGACATCAGCGTCACATCGATCCCTTCGAGTTCCTCGGTCTCGGGATCCACGTAGCTGAAGGGCCGGTAGTCTCCGGTGAAGCAGATCTGCAGTTCGCCGTCTTCCAGCGCCGGCGACGCCACCGCAGCCGAGGAGGATTCACCCGTTGCGTCGGTGTCACCGGGACCGTCCGCAGTGGACTGACAACCGGTGAGTGCCATAACGAACCCGCCGCATCCGAGCAGAGTGATCATGGTGGATGGACGACGGCGCATGAGTGATCTCCGAGGGTCGATAGCGTGGTGTGGACCACTCTAAGCGCTCGTGGGTCGAGAGGCGAGGACTGTTCAGAACGTCGACGACGTAAACGCCGAATGCGGTTCCGGCCCGGTCAGCTTCTGCGAGATCAGTAACATCTGCAGCACCCGCGCATGAGCCGGGCTCAACATCCCCGCTGGCTTCGCCCCGGCCCGCACCAGATCCACACCACCGCCGTCACCATAGATCGGCACTACCGGTCCGTGCGTCGCCCGAGTCGTCATCACCACCCCGTGGGCGACACGGCGGATCGCGTCCGGAATCTGATCGGCGTGCGCCCCACTGAAGCATTCACCACATCCACCCGGAACTGGCGAAACCCCTCATGCGGCAGCGGCAGCGGGGAGCGCCGGCGTACCTGATCGTGCCGCCGGTGCTGATGAGGTGTACGTGTGTCAAGAGACTCACCGTCCTCGTCGGTACGTGGCCGTAACTCGGCGCCCGAGGCTCGAACGGTGAGTTCGATCACTGTCTCCAGAATACCGGCCGGGCCCGGAAGCTGTCAGCCGGTCGACAGCTCCGCGGCATCCAGATAGCGCCACGCACGCGCCTCGCCCTCGCGCAGAAACCGGGAGCGCTCCCGCTGCATCGCCCGGGTCCCATCCGGTTCGCGATAGTGCGCCACGAACTCCACCACCCCGGTCTCGTCCTCTGGGCTGCCGGCCACCGTATCCAGAATCCGCAGTCGCCTCCAGTCGATCCCGGGCTCCAGGCTCAACTGCTGTGGACGCGTCGCCGAGGCCCAACTGGCCAGCAGATACTCAGCATCGCCGACGACGAACGCGCAGTAGCGGCTGCGCATCAGCGCCTCCGCCGTGGCCGCATCCCGACGTCCGGCCAGCACGGCACCGCAACATTCGGTCCACACGGCTTCGGCGCCACACAGGCAGGGATCGTCGTCGCGGGGCATGCAAGCAGACTATCGGGTGGAGGCGTAGCATGGCCGGTGATGTCCGAAACGTCTTCCGCACCCTCGCGTGCCCACTCGCCCTGGGCGGGCTTCACCGTCTGCGCCTCGGTAGCGATCCTCACCATCCTCGACCTGGTCAAGGTCAACGTCATCCTCACCCCGCTGCAGTCCACACTCGGGGCGACGACGACGCAAACCCAGCTCATCGTGGCTGGTTACGTGTTGGCCTTCGGTATCACGCTCGTACCGGCCGGCAGGCTCGGTGATCAGTGGAACCGCAAGGCGATGTTCCTGCTGGGGCTCACCCTGTTCACCGTGGCCTCCTTGGCCTCGGCGCTCGCCCCCACCGCCGACGCCCTGGTCGTCGCTCGCATCATCCAGGGGCTGGCCGCCGGCGTGCTGATGCCGCAGGTGCTGGGCATGATCCAGACCCTCTTCCAGGGCCGCCAGCGTGGGCAGGCCTTCGGGATTTTTGGCGCTTCCATTGGCTTTGGCACCGCCTTCGGCCCCACCATCGGTGGGCTATTCATCGGAACCCTGGGTCCGGAACTGGGCTGGCGTTGGACCTTCGGGATGAATGTGCCGCTGGCCCTGATCATCGTGCCGTTGGCCATCCGACTGCTCCCCGGACGGCAGGCCCGCGACCGCAGCGCACGGGATAGCGCACGGGATCTGGACCTGGTGGGCGTTTCACTGCTGGCGGCCACCGTGCTGCTCGTCATGCTACCTTTCGTGCTCACCACCGGAACCGACCAGGACGCCCCAGCCCGCTGGTTCTTGCTCCTGGCCGGGGCAGCGCTTGCGGCGGTTTTCATCTGGTGGGAGCGCCGGTATCGGGATCGCGGCCGGTCACCCGTACTGGATTTCCGGCTCTTCTCCTACCCCTCATACCGCAACGGTGTGATCATCACGAGCCTGTGGTTTGCCGCCATGCCCGCCACCTTCCTGGTGATGACTTTGTACAACCAGCAGGGCCTGGGCCATCCCGCGGTAGTGGTCGGGATGATCACCATCCCGTACGCCATCATTTCCGCGATCATCGCCTGGCTGTCGGGGCGCTATACGTTCAGTCATGCCACCGTTCTGGTCATCATCGGAATCTCGGTATTCCTGGTGGGGCTGGTGGCGCTGGCGTTGATCGCCCGGTTTGTCGAACCCGCCCATACCCCCTGGGCTATGGCGGCGTCGCTGGCGCTATGCGGAGTCGGCCCCGGCCTGGTGATGTCGGCCAACCAGATGCGCACCCTGATGCATGTGCCGTTGGCTTCGGCCGGAGTCGCCGGGTCATTCCAGCAGGTCGGGCAGCGCCTCGGCAACGCGATCGGTATCGCGGTGGCTACCACCGTGTTCTACGCCCTGGTGTCGTCCGTGCCACGCACCAGCGGCGGACTGGTGGATCCGAACGATCCTGTCGCGCTGGAGACCTACCGAACGGCATTCGACGCCTCCATGGTCGTGTTGATGCTGATGTGCGCGTTTGCTCTGGTGTTTGCGGTGCTGGATCATCGCCAGCGACGTCGTGAGGCACCTTTTCCAAAGGAAGCCAGCCCGACAGCGGGCTCTTCGTCGGCGACCACCAACTCAGAACTGTGAGATTGGACATTTGGACAATCATGCGACGGAATGGCCAAACCTGTGCGCGAATTCTCGAACTTCCTGGTCAGGGGCATTACTCTAAGGGAACAAGAGGTTGAACTGGACAGAATTCCGGGGAATTGCGGCAGAACTTTCAGGGGCTCGTCAGTATCTCAGGGGTGATGACACAGTTTTCTCTTTTACAATTGAGGGTCACACGTTGAGGAATTGGGGCCTCAACGAATCCGAAGGGTTTCAGGCAGTCATCACGCGTCCCGAAGGCACCAGAGGTGCGTGGGTGTGGTGCGAAGGACCGTGTCGGGATTCACCGCAGGGGGCAATCACGGTACGCCATCATCACGACCGGCAAAAGTTGGTCGTGGTCGGTGTGTTTGAAGTGAACTCGTATATATAGTCTGGCAAGGGAAATTCTCAGGAAGGGGTGCCCATCATGGCACAGGTGATGACGCGCAAGAAGGAGAAGCCGGACTACCGCTGGCTGTCGGAGAAGGAAAGTGAAATCTGGCGGAAGGTGGTAGCTGCGACGATGCTCACCGCACCGTTGTTGGAAGCCGACCTTCAGAAGGCCGGATCGCTGAGCTTCTTCGAATTCCAAGTGCTGTCTTCGCTCAAGGACGCCGACGGTGAACTGACGATGTCGCAGCTGGCTGAGCGCTGCAACTGCTCGCTGTCGCGACTGTCGCACGTGGCCCGCAAGCTCGAAGAGCGCGGCGCCATTGATCGTAGCCAGGCCACCAATGACAAGCGAGTTACGATGGCGCTGCTCACCGAGCAGGGCAAGTCCGAAGTAACCCGCGTTGAGGGTCGCTACGCCGAATCGATTCGCCGTCGCGTGCTGGACTCCTTGACCCCCGAGGGCATGGACGCCATGGAAACGCTCGCCGAGGCGCTGCTGGCGAACATTGACCCGTCGCACTGGTTGATTGCCGAGGACGACGAGTACTGAGTCGTGACGTGGAGGCCGCGAAGGCCCCCAGTGAATAACAGATGCCCGCGCGGTTTGATCGTTGCGTCGACCTGCCCTAAGATAATAGGGCGTTAACTGCGCTGTGCCAGTGTGCGCCGATGGAGCCATGTGCTCGAGCGGTCGGAGCTGGCGTCGGAAAACAGCGCAGATCCCGTAAACCGGATCCCACGTTCGGCTTGCCGACTTCTGTCGGTGGGCAGTATCGCGGGGCTCACCGTCTTCCCCTAGCGATCAAAAGGGCACTTCGGTTGGTTCTCACCCAGCCTGGTACACCTTCGGAAAGTCGCAGTAAGAGCGCGGTGTCACAACTGGTGGCGGGGCTCGTTAGCGGGTTCCGCCCGTTCTTTTACTACTACTGACACGAGGAGTGATCATGGCAGCGCACTGCCAGGTAACCGGGGCTGGGCCAGGGTTTGGCCACAGCATCTCCCACTCACACCGCCGCACCAAGCGCCGGTTCAACCCAAACATCCAGAAGAAGACCTACTGGGTCCCGTCGTTGCGCCGCAACGTCACCTTGACCCTGTCGACCAAGGGCATCAAGACCATTGATGCTCGCGGTATCGACGCCGTGGTCGCCGAACTGATCGCCAAGGGAGTGAAGCTCTGATATGGCAAAAGACAAAGGCCTGCGCCCGATCATCAAGCTGAAGTCCACGGCCGGCACCGGGTACACCTATGTGACCCGTAAGAACCGCCGCAACAACCCGGATCGCATCACGCTGAAGAAGTACGATCCGGTGGCACGACAGCACGTTGAATTCCGAGAGGAGCGCTAAGGCATGGCGAAGAAGTCCAAAATCGCTAAGAACGAACAGCGTAAAGTGATCGTTGCTCGCTACGCCGAAAAGCGCGAGCAGCTGAAGAAGACCCTGATCGACCCGAACGCGACCGACGAGGCTCGTGAAGCCGCTCGCGTGGGCCTGCAGAAGCTGCCCCGCGACGCGTCCCCGATCCGCGTGCGTAACCGCGACTCGATCGACGGCCGCCCCCGCGGCACGTTCCAGAAGTTCGGTGTCTCCCGTGTGCGCTTCCGCGACATGGCACACCGTGGCGAGCTGCCCGGCGTGACCAAGTCCTCCTGGTGATCCACGGATCTCCCAGGGCGATTCACTGAACAGACCCGCACGATGGCGGCAACGAGATGTCTCGTTGCCGCCATCGTCGTTTAACCACGGATCCACCACTGTTCCGCCCCGCTTCGCGGTGTGACGAAAGTGCGCTGGCGGGGCTCGTGGGCTGGAATTTTCCCGGGAATCCGCGAAATTCGGCCGGAAAACGGCGTGAAATAAGGCATGTCGGCGCAGATGATGGTAGTTTTCCAATGAACCCGGCACGAGTCGGGGCCACGAATCAACGTCCAGGAGGACACATGGCTATTAACCGCAGTGAACTTGTCGCCGCCGTTGCTGAGAAGTCCGGCAACTCCCAGGCAGCCGTTAACGGCGTGCTGGATGCCGTCTTCGAGGTCTTCTCTTCGCAGGTCTCCAAGGGTGAAAAGGTCACCATCCCGGGCTGGCTCTCCGTGGAGCGCACCGAGCGTGCTGCTCGCACCGGCCGCAACCCCCGCACCGGTGAGTCCATCGAGATCCCCGCGGGCTACGGCGTGAAGATCTCCGCTGGCTCCAAGCTGAAGAACGCTGCTTCCGGCAAGTGAGCTCCTGAAACACCCCTGATGGCGGGTGACTCACCACACGGTGAGTCACCCGCCATCTGTTTAACCACCTTCTGCCTCCGCCCGAGTTCAACCCGGGCTGTCGGGTCGTGACAGAATATAGTGAGGGCGAAGACGCCCTCGCATGAACTGGTTCGGGGAGGTGTCGGCATGAAGCGGCTGCTACGCGGCTGGCTGGCAGCCGGACTCATCACCCTCCTCGCTGCCGGAGGACACTCCCTGGCCCACCTCGGTAGTGCCACCGGGCACGGTACCGAGACGAGTGTGGCACCCATGGTCTGGGTGTTCACCCTGGTGCTGGCCGGGCCCCTCTGCACCGCACTGGCGGGATTGCGCTGGTCCCGGATGCGGACCCTGGGCGCGATCGGGTTGAGCCAGTTGCTCTTCCACCTGTTCTTCACCTTGTTCGGCAGCGCCGGCACCACCGTGACTGCGGTGAATTCCGTGAGTACCCCGGGGCACGCCCACCATGTGGAATCGCTGAGCGTGCTCAGTTCCGACCCGGTCGAAGTCACCGCGCAGAGCGCGGTATATTCATCGGTGGCGTCCGGGCTGATGGTGCTAGCGCACCTGTTGGCTGCGGTGGGCGCCTACGCCGTCGTGCATCACGGCGAAGCCACCGCCTACCGACTGATCGATCTGCTGCTGCTCGCTGGCACCCGACGGATTCTGCGGGCGGTCGAGCAAACTTCCGCAACACCGCCGCGCCTGGTGGCGACCGCACCGCGGCCGGCCCAGCGCCGGATGGTGTTGGTTTCTTCGGCGACTCCTCGCGGGCCGCCCGTGCTCTCCTTGCCCTAAACACTGTCATTTTTCATCCGCCCCTCAGTACGGGGCGGCGACGCAAGGACCACACTTCATGAACACACTTTTCCGTACCACCGGCACCGCCGCAGCACTAGGCACCGCCCTGCTGTTGGCCACCGCCACCACCGCGCTGGCCCACGATGAGCTGCTGGAATCCACGCCGGCCAGGGGCGAGACGCTCACCACCACTCCGGAGGACGTCGTCCTGACGTTTTCGGGCGCCCCGCTGGATGGGGAGGGGCTGAGCAATCTCATCGACATCACCGACGCCGAGGGGAACTCCTGGACCAGCGGCGAGGTGACGATTGACGGCTACGATCTGACCACCGACACCTGTGCGGGCATGCCCAACGGTGATTACACCCTGGGCTATCGGGTGGTGTATTCCGACGGGCACGTGGGTGAGGAGAGCTTCTCCTTCACCCTGGATGATCCGGAAGCGCCCAGCGCGGAGGAGGCCGTTGCCCCCGGGGCGGGTTGCGAGGCTGCTGAGCCCAGCGACAGCGCGAGTGCGGTAGAGAGCGCCGAAGCTGCTGACACCGATGAGTCGGTGGACGCAGCTGAGGTGGCCCCGGCCGTGCCAGGATGGATCTGGATCGCGGTGCTGGTCGCCGTGGTCGTGATGGCCATCGGTGCCGTCTGGGTGATCCGTACTGTGCGTCAGCACGATGGAGCCAGCACGAACGGATCCGGCCCCGAACAGGGCTGACCCCGCACAACCCCGCAACCCCTGAAGGACCCATGCCGAGCACCACGAAGACCTCTCGAGACGCGAGCCGCCCCGGCGGTATCGACCCCGCGCTGCGCCGCACTACCACCTGGGTGTGGCCCGGCGCCGTCGTCGTCGGGATTCTCGTGCTGGTGCTGGCCGGGTTCTATACCGGGGTGACCGCAGTGCAGCAGCTCGCTGACCCCGGCGCGATCACCCGGTGGGGGCTGCCGCTGACCAAAACCGTGCACAACATCACCTGGTCGATCACCGTGGGAGCCCTGGTCTTTGCGGCCGGGATTCTTCCGAGGTGGTCGGCCGGGCGGTCGCGGAAGGGCGCAAGCAAGAAGAATTCGGCCGGCACCCTGGACGATGAGCATCCGGCCTACCGCCGCACCCTGACCGTGGCTGCCGCTGCCGGTGCGGTGTGGACGCTGGCGGCGCTGGGTCAAGCGGTGTTCACCTACTCGGATTTGGCCGGGATGCCGCTGAACTCCTCGGCCGGGTTCACCTCCGGGCTGGTGGATTACGTCCAGTCGATCTCCGTGGGCCAGGCCTGGTTCTGGATGACGGTGATCGCCGCCGTCGTCACCTCTCTGGTGTTCGCCCTGCGCTCGCCCACCGCGCTGGGCTTCACCGCGGTGCTGGCGCTGATGGGGGTGGTGCCGATGGCGCTGATCGGTCACTCCGCCTCCGGTGATGACCACACCGCCGCCGTGAACTCCATCGGCCTGCACCTGCTGGGCGTGCTGCTGTGGATGGGCGGCCTGGTTCTGCTGATGTTGCTGGTGCCGGTGCTCACCGGCAAGGTACGGGCCGCCGAACGGGGCAGTGCTGACCAGCAGCGGCCCCTGGTGCAGGTCACACTGCAGCGGTATTCGGCGTTGGCCGGGCTGGCCCTGTTCACCGTAGCTATTTCCGGAGTGGTCAACGCGACCGTGCGCATGGAGCACCTGGAACAATTGCTGAGCCCCTACGGGGTGCTGGTGATGGCGAAATTCGTGGGCACCGTGTTGCTCGGATTCATCGGGCTGGCCCACCGGCAGTGGCTGATTCCGCGGCTGGGGGACCCGGGCTCCCCGGTGAACCGGCTGCTGTGGCGGCTGATCGCTGTCGAGATTCTGGTGATGACGGCCGTGATGTCGGTGGCCACCATTCTGGGACGCACCGCCCCGCCCAAACCCGAGGAAGAACCGCCGAATGCTTCTCCGGCCCGGTTGCTCACCGGCTACGACATGCCGCCCGAGCTGACCCCCGCCCGGTGGGTCGACACCTGGCGCCTGGACTGGCTGTGGGTCGCCATCATCGTGTTCCTCGCCCTGTGGTACGTGCGGTCCGCGGTGCGATTGCGCCGTCGTGGTGACCGTTGGCCGGTGCTGCGCAGCATCTCCTGGCTGATCGGGCTGGTGGTGCTGCACTGGACCACCTCGGGTGCGCCGGCGGTGTATTCGAATGTGCTGTTTTCCGCGCACATGGTGGCGCATATGACGCTGACTATGATCGCTCCGCTGTTCCTGGTGCTCGGTGCGCCGATCACCTTGGCGCTGCGCTCGCTGACCGCCCGCAAGGATGGCACCCGGGGACCCCGCGAATGGATGCTGGCGCTGTTGCACTCCGGCTGGGGACGTTTCGTCACGCACCCGATTTTTGTGGGCATGAACTTTGCCGGTTCGCTGCTGCTGTTCTACTACACCCCTATTTTCGGTTTCGCCCTGGACGCCCACGTCGGCCACGAGCTGATGAACGTGCACTTCTTGATCACCGGGATCCTGTTCGCCACCGTGATGATCGGCATCGACCCGCTGCCGCACCGGCCCATGTACCCGCTGCGGCTGGTGCTGCTGCTGGCCACCATGATGTTCCACGCCTTCATCGGGGTGGCCATTATGGGCTCCGAATCGTTGCTCGAGGCGGCTTGGTTTTCGTCGCTGGGCCGCGACTGGGGAGCCAGCGCGATTGAGGACCAACAGCTCGGCGGCGCCTTCATGTGGGGCATCGGCGAGTTCCCGACCGTGGTGATGGCGGTCATCACGGTGTGGCAATGGTGGCGCCACGACAAGAAAACCGAGAAAAACGAAGACCGCCGTGCCGACGCCAGCGGCAACCAGGAGCTGGCCGAATGGAACGACATGTTCGCCCGCCTGGCCGCCCAAGACGCTGCCCACGAAGACGCCGCCCGCCGCGGTGGCACCCCCGATTCGCCTTCAGGAGGCACACCCCGATGATCCGAACCCTGCAATTGACGGCCGCCCTCGGGGTGACCGCCCTGGTGCTCACCGGCTGCGGAGCCGGCGACGACACGGACCCTGATGCGGACGCTTCGGCGTCGGCCCTGGAGCTGCCCGGCGGCCACCCCGAGGTCGACACCACAGAGACTGATGAAGAAGCGGATCACGGGGACGCGAGCGAGGGCCCGGGAGAGGTGGCGGCGTCGCCGTCGGGACGGGTGGACCAGCAGGCCTCCAGCGCAGCGGCAGCGCACGCCGCAGAGTTGGGCTTCACCGAGCAGCGGGCCGCCAGCCAGGCGGAGATCGACACGTTCCGCCAACAGGCCCAGTCCCGTGCGGTGAATCAGTCCGGCACCCGCATCACCCCGGCCGAATGCACCGCGCCGTTGGCCGCCCTGGACTGGTCGCCGCTGCTGACCACCAGCGAGTACGCCTCCCGGGTGGACTTCAGCTCGGAGACCTTCGACGGCACCGGCACCGTGGAGGTCGCCGCCGTCGCCGAAGACGTGGGTGGGGGAGCCGAGGCGGCTGACCAAGTGCAGAACTACATCGATATCGTCGGTGAGCTCACCACCGATTGCGCGGAGCTGACCATGCGGATCAGCGACACCACCGTGCCAGAAGGCTACGAGGAGTCTGCCTCCTATCGGTTTACCGCCGAGTCGGTCGAGGACGAGGAAGGCACTGGGCTGATCTGGCAGCGGATCCCCGAAACCACCGGCTCCGGTTCCGGGGCGGGAGACGAACGCACCGCCCTGGTGCTGGTGCGCGAAGAGGGCGGCTACGTGGCGATGGTCTCGTTCGTCGGGCCCGAGCAGGTGCGCGACGCCGAGTTCCAGCAGATCGCCGACCAGGTGCTCACCAGTGCGCTGAGCATGATCCCGGACGCGGAGTAGTCAGATCAGGCGCTGTTCGCGGGCCGCGGCGATGGCGGCGGTGCGATTGGTCACGCCGAGCTTGTCGTAAATGTGCACCAGGTGGGTCTTCACGGTGGCCTGCGAAATGAACAGTGTGGCCGCTAACTCCCGGTTCGACGCACCGGTGGCTAGGGCCTCCAACAACTCGATTTCCCGGGCTGAGAGGGTGGGCTGGGGCCGATGCAGTTGCTCGACCACCGCCGAGGCTACCTCCGGGGCCAGGGTGGCCCGCCGCTGCGCCGTATCGATCAGCGCCTGGCGCAGGGTGGGTGCGGGGGCATCCTTGAGCAGATACCCCACCGCCCCGGCCCGCAGGGCGACCACGACGTCGGCCTGGGTGTCGAAGGTGGTCAGCACCAGCACCGGTGGCCCGCCCCGGCGGCGCACCTCCGCGGTGGTGCGCACCCCGTCCATTTCGGGCATTTGCAGGTCCATCACCACGACGTCGACGTCCAGCCCCGCATCCAGCAACTCCAGCGCTTCGACCCCGTGGCTGGCTTCGGCGGCCACCGTCATCTGATCAAACCCGGAGATCAGGGCGCGCAGTCCGGCGCGCACCACCGGGTGATCATCCACCAACAGCACCCTCATGAAACCTCCTCGGACAGGCTGCCGCGGGGGACGCGCACGCCCAGCACGGTGCCTTCCCCGGGTGAGGACTCCACCTCGAGCTGGCCCTGCACGCCCCGCACCCGGCGGGCCAGCCCGGCGAGACCGCGACCGGAGTGATCGGGGCGCGGCGCGGTGATGGGGGCGCCGTCGTCGTCGAGGTCGGAGACGGTGAAGCCGGCGCCGTCGTCGAAAACATCCACGGTGACGACGTCGTCAAACACGCCCACCGTGACCACCACGCGGGCGGGGGCAGCGTGGGCCACCACGTTGCCCAGCCCGACCTGCACGGTACGCAGCACCACGGCGGCCAGGGGTTCGGGCAGCTGCAGCGCGGAGTCGCCCTGCCAATTCAGGGAGCAATGAGCCGGCCGTCCGAGCAGGACCAGCTCGGCCCGGGTGCGATCCACCAGGTGCTGCAGGGTCTCGGGCAGCGACACGGTGTCGACGGCGGCCAGCCGGTGCACAAACCGGCGCGCCTCGGTGAGGTTCTCGGCGGCGGTGGACTCGATGAGCTCCAGGGCGTCCGCGGTGTCGGCGGGCAGCCCCGGGCGCTGTGCCGCCCGGGAGAGCAGCACCAAGGATGAGAGCCCCTGGGCCAGGGTGTCGTGAATCTCGCGGGAGAGCCGTTCCCGTTCGGCCAGCTGGCCGGCGTGATGCTCGGTGGCGGCCAATTCCGCCTGGGCTGCCCGCAGGGCCTCGGCGATACGCTGCTGGTGCAGCGCCTCGGCGTGCAGCGACCGGTAGGCGGCAGAAATGAGTACCGCCACCACCGCGCCCAGACCCGGACCCAGCATCTCGGGCAGGCTGGGGGAGCTGCCGGTATGCCACCAGGGCAGCGCCCAGGTCGCGCTCCACAGCAGGGCCACCCCGGTCAGCGAGATCGGGTGGGTGGGGCCGCCGGTCAGGTGCAGCACCAGGAACATCAGCGGGAACGCGAGCCACACGAATCCGGCGTCGGCCGCGAGCAGACCGGCCCACATCACCAGCACGGCGGTGAGCCACCCCAGGGTCATGCTGCGTGACGGTGCGGGATCACCCGCACGCATCCGGCGGTACTCCCAGGCGGTGCCGAACAAATAGACCGCACCGAAAGCCAGCGCCAGCCCCACGGTGATCCCGGTGAATGCGCGTCCCAACCCGATCAGCAGCAGGGCCGCAGTGAGGACGTGCACCCCGACGCGCAGCCAGCGCAATACCGGCATCTCGCCCGACACAGTCCTCATTCCTCCACGGTAGCCGGTGGCGCTGAAGCCTGGGTATCCACCGATCGGTTGATTCCGGTTTCACCCCTCCTCACGATGTGCGCATCCGGGCGCCCGCGATGGGATGGATACAGACGAAAACATCGGGCGAGAACCGAAGGAAGGGACGCACCATGTTTGTTGGACTTCGAGAAATCCGCGCGGCCGCCGGCCGTTTCACCCTGATGGGCGCGGTGGTCGGGATGATCACCGTGCTGCTGGTGATGCTCACCGGGCTCACCTCCGGGCTGGGTCACCAGAACACTGCCGTGCTGGAGGGCCTGGACCCGGACCGCTTTGCCGTGGGATCCATCGTCGACGACGAGGTCCCGGACGAGGTGTCCTTCCCGCAATCGGCGGTCACCCAAGACCAAGTGGACGCTTGGGCGGAAACCGACGGCGTGGCCGGCGCGGTGCCGATCGGCTTCGCCCAGACCCTGCTCGCCGCCGAGGATCGCTCCGCGCCCGTCGCCGTCGTCGGCGTACCCGAAGGCTCCGGAATGGTGTCCACCACCCTCGACGACGACACCCTCTTCGACCCGCAAGCGGGGGAGATCACCGTGTCCGCCACGGTGGCGGAGGAAGCCGGGCTCAGCGTCGGCGATGAGGTGGAAGTCGGACAGGTTCAGCTCACCGTCGCCGAGATCACCGAGGATCAGTTCTACGCCCACTCCCCGGTGGTGTGGGTAGAAACAGCCGACTGGGTGAGCCTCACCCATGCCGCCGCCGGGGACCGGCCCACCGTGGGCACCGTGCTGGCGCTGACCGCGGACGAGACGGCAGCGGGCAGCGACCTGGACTGGTCGGCAGCCGCGTCCGAGCACGGCATGCTGGCGGTGACCACCGAAGAGTCGTTCAACGGACTGCCCGCCTACTCCTCGGAACAGGGCTCGCTGCTGACCATGCAGGGCTTCCTCTACGGGATCTCCGCCCTGGTGATCGTCTCCTTCGTCACCGTGTGGACCATCCAACGCACCCGCGAACTGGCCGTGTTGCGCGCCCTCGGCGCCGCACCGGGGTACCTGCTGCGCGACGGGCTCGGCCAGGCCTGCGTGGTGCTCGCCGTCGGCGTGATTCTCGGCGGTGCGCTCGGCACCGGACTCGGCGCGCTCGCCGGCTCCGCCGTGCCCTTCACCCTCGACGCGTGGACGGTGGGGTTGCCGGTGCTCGGCATCTGGGTGCTCGGGGTCCTCGGTGCCGCACTCGCCGTGCGCAAGGTGACTCGCGTCGACCCGATGCTGGCCCTTGGCGGCAACTAAGCCCCCGCCTTAACCTCGCTTTCGCCTCCTTGCCGATCCCCGAAAGGACCGATCATGACGAACCCTACGACGACGAACACCACCGTCCCCCACGCCCCTGTCACTTCTGCTACTGCCGCGGCTACCGTTGGCGTTGCCGAACTTCACCACGTGAGCCTGAGCTACCCCGATGGCACTGACGAGCAGGGACGGCCGCGCACCGTCACCGCCCTGGATTCGGTGAGCCTGACCGCGGCGCGCAAGCAGGTCACCGCGCTGATGGGGGAATCGGGCTCCGGTAAGTCCTCGCTACTGTCGGTACTGGCCACGCTGATCACCCCGAGCTCGGGGAGCGTGCGTCTCGACGGCGTGGAGGTCACCGACCTCTCGGAAGCGCAACGGGCCCGGATGCGCCGCGAACGCATCGGCATCATTTTCCAGCAGCCCAACCTGCTCACTGGTCTCACCGCAGAAGAACAGCTGTTGGTCACCGACCACGTGCGGGGAGTGCGCGGACGCCGGTTGCGGGCCCGTCGGGACTACGCCCAGGAGCTGTTGGACACCGTCGGCCTCGCCGGCATGGGCCAGCGCCGGGTCCACCAGCTTTCGGGTGGTCAGCGGCAGCGAGTTAACATTGCCCGCGCGTTGATGGGGCAGCCGACCCTGCTGCTGGCCGACGAGCCCACCTCCGCCCTGGATGAGTCCCGGTCGCACGAGATCATGGCGCTGCTGGCCGAGGTCACCGCACGCTTCGAGCTGGCCTCGGTGATCGTCACCCATGACCGGGATCTGGTGGACTACACGGACGCTCAGGTGGTGCTGCGCGACGGCGCCGTGTCATCGACTACGGCAGCCGGTTCTGCTGCCGGCTCTTCCGCGCTGGTCTGATCTATGCTGGCCTGATCGGTCGCGGCGGAATTCTGACTGGCCTTCGCGGCGGCAGCGGCCACGGCGGCGTCGAACTTCTTGCGCTGGCTGGCCTTGCGGGTCACCCACCACCAGATCAGCAGGGCCAGCAGCATCACCAGCATCAGCTGCGGGATCGGGATCGCCATCGTGGTTGCTTCGCCGGTGGCGGTGGACAGCTCGGCGTCGACCTCGTCGTCACCCACCACCACGGGCTGTGCGGTCACCTCGGAGGTCAGCTCGAACAAGGGCCATACCTGCTGCTCCACGCTCACCTGGGCCTGCCCGCCGGGCAGCACCTCGCGAATCGGTTCCACCTCGGCGGTGGCCCCGGCCAGCCCGAACAGTCCGGAGGAGCCCAGCGACTGTTCGGCCCCCAGGCGCACGTTGCCTTCATTGGCCACCTGCCAGGTCACCGTGGCGGTTCCGGGGGCGAAGGGGTTCCAGTTCTGCTGGTAGGTGACTTCCGGGCCGCCGAGGGCCAGGGTCGGGGCGATATCGCCGGTGACGCGCAGGTGGATGCGGGTGCCCACTCGGGACACCATGGAGACGTCGTCCTCGCTGCCACTGGACACCGACGCCGCAATGCCGGCCGGGTGGTCACCGGGGGTGGCATTCTCGGGCACGGTCAGGGTGAAGGGCACCGTCACCGACTCATCGGCGGGCACCGTGACCTCGGTCTGCTCCAGCTCGATCCACTGCCCGGCCCCGGTGTTCTCCTCGCCGGGGCGCAGAATATCGAAGGCGCCGGAATCGGAGACCACCCCGTCGGCGGCCTGCAGGGTGAAGGTTGCCTCGGCGGCGGAGAAATTCGTCAGCGTCACCGCATCTTCCCAGGTCGCACCCGGGTCCACGGTGGCGCGGAAAGAGACCCGCGGTTCGGTGGTGTCGGCTTCTTCCGCGTCGTGGGCCGGAGTCAGGGACCACACGGTGCGCTCGGCGGAGGTGGTCTCCTCAGTGGTGGCCGCCTCATCCGTGGTGTCGGCCGTGGCAGCACCCGCTCCCAGCAGAGCAGACAGTGCAGGCAACGCCAGCAGCGCGAGCAGCAGGGTGAGCAGTAGGGCGCCGGAGGTAGCGGTGCGCGGCGAGGGCCGGGCGGCGGAGAACAGAGTCATCGGGTGGTGTTCTTTCGTCAAGTCGACGTCGACCGAGATACCAGGGACGTCGAAAGATCAGGTATTTCAGCGGCAGTGGCGAGACGACGCCGGTCCCGCACCCCTGAACCAGGAACCAGGGGGGTGCGGGACCGATGTCGTCACCGGGGGTTGATCAGTGTTTTCAGTGGTTCACACCTGGTCAGTCGACCGGGAACAGGGAGACCGACAGGGCGCCGGTGTAGGTGCCGGCCTCGGTGTCGACCGGAACCTCGAGCACCAGATCGGCTGCGAGGTCCGAGGTGCCCAGGCGGGTCTGATCGGTGGCCGAGCCCAGGGTGGCCGGGGCGGCCAGGCCCTCGCCGTCGGCGAGCACGCCGCGGGAAACTTCACCCGGGGTGGCGCTGTTGGTGGTGTCGGTGACGAAGGGTGCCCAGCCGAGGTGGTCAGCCGTGACGGACTCGCCGCTGTCGCCGGCGATGCTCAGGTCGGAGGACTGGCCGGCCACGGCCCAGCCGGCGCCGGTACGACGGGTGTCGGTCACGGACACGGCGGGTAGTTCACCGGTCACGCGCAGCCGGTCACCGGCGTTGCGCTGGTTGCCCAGGGTGGCGGTGCCGTCAGCGATGGAGAGTACCAGCGAACCGGGCGCGTTGTCGTCATCGTCACCAGGCAGACCGGGGATCTCGACCTCGACCGGGATATCGCCCTCGCCCGGCTCGACCGGAGTGGTCTCATCGGCCCAGAGGTCTCCCTTCAGCAGGGTGGCCAGGGTGGTGTTGTCGATGTAATCACCGCGCACCGAGTCGGTGCCGACCACAGCGTTTTGCAGGGCCTCGGAGCCGGCACCCTTGAAGAAGAAGGGCACCAGGAGGTTGGTGTGGTTTGGTGAGGACCAGCTCACGGTGGGCAGTTCGCCGGCGTTGCCGTACATTTGGGTGAAATCCGGGTCATCTTCGGCGCCGCCGAGGTAGCCGGTCTCGTGGTCAGCGGTGACGACGAGCAGGGTGTCGTCCCAAGAAGAGTTCTCCTCGACCCAGTCGATCACCGTGTCGACCGCGGCGTTGAAATCCTGGGTTTCCTCGATGTTGCGAGTGGTCTGGTTGGCGTGGCCGGTCCAATCGATGGCGCCGCTCTCAATCATGAGGTGGAAACCCTTGTCGTTTTGGCCGAGCACGTTCAGTGCGCCTTCCGACATGGTGGGCAGATCCGGGACGTTGTCGTTGAAGGCCACCTCGCCGGGCAAGGTGCCCGCGGAGTCGCCGCTGCGGTTCTGCTGCAGGGTGGAGGCCACCTGAGCCAGGCCGAAGAGCTTCTCGGAGGTGATCTCACCGCGTGCCAGCGCTTCGAAGTCGGTCTTGGACTCGATGTAGTCCCAACCGGTGTTGCCGGCGGACAGCGCTTCGAAGTCGGCCTGAGCGAACTTGCCGTAGTTCGGGGTGCGCGCTTCGCCGTCGTCGTCGTAACCGGGGTGACCGGCACCCATGATGACGTCCAAGTACTCCGCCTCGATCATGTCGTGACCGATCTGCGGAAACGCGTTGCGGTCTTCATTGGCGACGGCGTAGGCAGACGGGGTGGCGTGGTTGAAGTCCACGGACGAGACCACACCGGCAGAACGGCCGGTCTCGTGTGCGACCTCGGAGACGGTCGTCAGCTCATTGCCCTCGGGGTCCACGTTGAGCATGCCGTTGTTGGTCTTGGTGCCGGTGGCCATGGCGGTGCCGGCGGCGGCCGAGTCGGTGGGGGTGTTGTTCGCCCAGCCGAAGCTGCCCCAGGCATCCTCGGAATCGTAGTCGTAGCCGGCGTCGATGCTGGACTGAGAGTGGGTGGACATACCCAGCAGGTTGAAGCTCTCGTAGCTCTGCACCGGGTCGCCGTCGAGCTCGGTCACGGCGCCGGGAGCGCCCTCGGTGATGAACTGAGACTGACCGGTCTCGTAGAGGTTCGTGCTGACGACGTGGTTGTAGCCCATGCCGTCGCCGATCATCACGATCACGTTTTTGGGTCCGTTGTCACCGGAGCCGTTCTGGTCAGCCTGATCGGCGTAGGCCGGAGCCAGCGAGGCGCCGGCAACCACGGCGGTGGCCAGTACGCCGGCGGCGGCGCGGGTGGTGGTCTTCTTCGACATCATTTCTCTTCCGTTCTGTGCGGTTCGTGAGAGAGCGTGCGTCAACCGGGGTAGGCCCCCGGTTGTCGTCGCGGGGGCGACGACCACGGATCACCCTAGGGGGCGGGTTTGACGAGCGGAGCACCGGAAGGTGAACGTTTGGCTGAGCAAGAATCCGCTACTCGTCGGTTCCGACGGGCTGGCGCCGGTACATCCGCACCATGACACGATGGAAGCCGAGTTAACCTGGTGTTCACTACGGTGAGTTCGGCGCGGACCGGGTGTGGGAATGCCCGGGCCGAAGGTCCTGTTGTGACTGTCGATGACCGACGGTGACGTTACCGCGTCCGCCGTCCACGCGACTTCGAGGACAATGGAGACATGACCACAGAGACCTCAGCCTCAGCAGCAGGAACCACACCACGCGCCCCCCGGGTGCGCGCCTCCGAACTCGTGGGGGAGACCTGGTTCAACACCGGTGGGGAAGCCCTGGATTTGGCCGCCCTGCGCGGGAAGATTGTGCTGCTGGATTTCTGGACGTTCTGCTGCATTAACTGCCTGCACGTGCTCGACGAACTGCGCCCGCTCGAGGAAGAGTTCTCCGATGTATTGGTCACGGTGGGCGTGCACTCGCCGAAATTCGACCATGAGGGACGGACCGAATCCGTGGCCGCCGCGGTAGAGCGTTACGACATTACCCACCCGGTGGTGAATGACCCGGCGCTGACCACCTGGCAGGCGTACTCTGCACGCGCGTGGCCGACTCTCGTTGTCGTCGACCCCGAGGGCTACATTGTGGCTCACCTCTCCGGCGAAGGTCATGTGGCCGGACTGCGTTCCCTGGTCACCGAGCTGGTGGCCGAGCATGAGGCCAAGGGCACCCTGCATCGCGGCGACGGACCCTACGTGGCCCCCGAACCGGTGGCCCGTGACCTGAAGTTCCCGGCCAAGGCGCTGGATTTGTCCGGTCGCGGCAGCCGTCCGGGCTCGCTGCTGGTCACCGACACCGGCCACCACCGCCTGGTGGAGGTCGACGCTGATCTGACCGAGGTGCTGCAGGTGATCGGCGGCAATGGCACCGGAGCCCCGGTGGCCCCGGAACACGCCCAGCACCCGGACCACATCGGCGCCAAGGGATACGCCGACGGCGGCCGGGACACCGCGCTGTTCAACGAGCCCCAGGGTGTCGCCCTGCTTCCAGCTGAGGTGGCTGAGCAGGTGGGCTACGACCTCGTCGTCGCCGATTCCGTGAACCACCGGCTGCGCGGAGTCTCCTTGGGCAACGGCACTGTGACCACCCTGGCCGGCAACGGCGTGCAGCGCCTGATTGACTCCGAGCGCGCCAAGGAAGCCGCCGCCCCGGGGCCGGAGAGCGCCGGCTCCGACGCCGCTGACGCCGAGGTTTCCGTCTCCCTGGAGCCCTTCGCCACCGCCCCTCTGGACACCTCGCTGTCCAGCCCCTGGGACGTGGTGTGGTCCGAGGCTGAGCAGACCGTGGTGGTGGCCATGGCAGGCGTGCATCAACTCTTCAGCTTCGACCCGCACACCGGCGCGGTGGCCATTTACGCCGGCACCGGCCTGGAGGGCCTGCTCGACGGCGCGGCCGATTCGTCCTGGTTCGCGCAGTCCTCCGGGCTGTCGGTGGGCACCGATGGCACCCTGTGGGTGGCCGATTCTGAGACCTCAGCGCTGCGCTGGGTTCGCCCCGGCAACGCTGCCGGTACTGACACGGCCGATGACGAGAACGCCCGCACCGTGGGCACCGTGATCGGCGAGGGACTCTTCGACTTCGGTTTCCGCGACGGCGACCCGGCCCAGGCCCGCCTTCAGCACCCCCTCGGCGTCACCGCCCTGCCCGATGGCTCCGTGCTGGTGGCCGACACCTACAACGGCGCGATCCGCCGCTACGCCCCCGAAACCACCGGCGCCGACGGTCGCCCGGTTCCGGCCAGCGTCTCCACCGTGGCCCGCGGACTGGCCGAACCCTCGGACGTCCTCGTCGAGCACGACGCCGAGGGCAAACCTGTGAGCATCATCGTCGTCGAAACCAATGCGCATCAGCTCGTACGCCTGGCCGTGCCGGAAGAGTTCCTCCAGGTTGACGAGGGCGCCCTGCAAACCCAACGCCCCCGCACCTCGGTGGCGACTGGCGATTTCGAGATCAGCATCGGCTTCGCCGCCCCCACCGGCCAGAAGCTCGACGACCGCTGGGGGGACCCCACCCAGCTGAAGATCTCCTCTTCCCCGGAGAATCTGCTGCTCGACGGCGACGGCTCCACCACCGGACTCACCCGCACCCTGCGGCTGAACCCGGAGGTCACCGAGGGCGTGCTGCACATTACCGCCCGTGCTGCTGCGTGTGATGGCGAACCCGGCCAGCCGATCCCGGACTTCGCCGCGTGCCACCTGTACCAGCAGGACTGGGGCATCCCGGTCACCGTGGAGCCCGCCGGTGAGATACGCCTCGACCTCGACCTGCGCGGGATGCACTGAGCCACTGGGACCGACGCCAGAACCGCGACCGACGAGCCGCTGACGTCGCCGAACGGTGGCGGTTAGACTGTGAGGTGCCCGCACGCCTGCGGGGCCGATCGCCCGCGCGGCGCCCGGACGAGACAGACACGAGACGGAAGAGAACTTCATGACCACCCTGGTTGTCGCCTCCACCCGGCACGGATCCACCCGCGAGATCGCCGAGCGTATCTGCACCACCCTGCGGGAGGCCAAGGGGGTCAACGCCATCGTGGAAGACGTCTCCGCCGCCTCGAAGATCCTGGACTCCGTGGACGCCGTCATCGTGGTCGCCCCGGTGTACCGGAACGCCTGGCATAAGCCCGCCACCGCGTTCGTCACCGCCCACCAGGCCGAGCTCGACAAGAAGTCCCTGTTCCTGGCGGCCTCCGGCGGTAGCCCCGAGCTCGACGCTGGCATCCGCGCCAAGTTAGACACCCTCGGTGCCCGCGACGTCACCTACCTGCGCGGTGCGGTGTTTGAAGAGAAGCTGGGTTTCCTCGAGAAGCTCCAGATCAAGGTGGCGGGCGGCCAGTACGGAGATTTCCGCAACTGGCACGCCGTCGAAGAATGGGCCAAGCACGTCGGCACCCGCGGCGCCGTCTGACACGCACACCCCCTGTGCCCCGGTGTGCCTCGGGCACGCTCCAGGCCTGCAGCGTCGTGCAGTTCAGCTCAGATCAGGACTGACGACGACGCGCTCCGGGGTCACGGTCAGCTCGGCCTGCAGCTCGAAGGGGAGATCCACTTCAACGGTGCGGGCCTCACCAGTGACCAGGTCGATCTCCTCCAGGGTGATCCGCGCGACCGCGTCCACCCCGGCAATCCGGATCTGTGAGGCGTCGTTCTCGTGCTCCAGGTAAATCTTCGGGTCCTCCGGGATGGACCATTCGATGCTGTCGGGGGTCACCCGGTTGCTGGTCCAGTACCGCATGGGGCAGCCGGTGGGTTGGAGTACCTTCTGGTCGGTACAAAACGTCAGGTGCTCGGAAATCTGGCGTTGGATCTCCGCGGTGAGGGCCTCGGTGGCGCCCAGTGTCAGCGCCAGTCGGTGCGCCTGCTCGGCGTCTTCTCCCGCGGCTGCTCCAGTATTCTCGACGACGGCGCGCCCCGGCGACACACTGGCCACGAAGCTACCTTCGTATTCGGCGGTCACGACGGCCGGCGGCAACACCGCAAACCGTGACTGCGACTCGGCATCGCGCCCGGTCAACGGCACCGGCACCTCATTGACCTCGGCGACCGGAGCATCCGCTGCGGCGTTCTCGGGTAGCCCGGACGGCTCCAGTACCACCTCCTGCAGGGCCACCTCCTGCATGCTCCAGCGCGGGAACACCAACCAGTCGCGGCCGGTGCGGTTCACCCCGAAATCGCTGTGGTGCTTGGCGCCGTCCACGGTGAAGGACACCCGCACCACGGCATCAGCGTCGTCAGCCTCGTCAGTGCCGGCGAGATCGGACTCGTCCGCGGAGACTTCAGTGACCTGGAGGTCCTCGACCCCGGTCAGGGTGGAGACCAGCGCCTCGCCGTCCAGTAACGCAGTTGAGAGCCCATCCGGGTTCTCCCCGGGAGCCTCGGCATCGGCAAACCGGGCCTGTGCCAGACCGAACGCGGTGGCGCCGTCGCCCTCACGCACCGCATCCAGGTAGCGCTCCACCACGGCCTCGGGGGTAAATACGGTGGAGTTGAGCACCGCCACGGTCACCGCACCGGCGATCAGCGTCACCCCGGCCGCCCCGGCGCAGATCCATCCCCAGCGGCGGCGGAAGCCACCCGGCCGGGACGCGTCCGGACCGAGCGCGGGCGCTGTGGTGTCACCGGTCATGGTCCCCTCCTGGTGTGATCACGGCGTCGTTCATCAGTGTCGAACGGTGTTGAGTGAGAATCTGGTCTGTTGTGCAGTGTAAGGCACCCACATCAGGAGAACAGCACCGCAATCGCGATCATGCCCGGAATTGCCACCACGGTGGTCACCAGCACGGTGTCTTTGGCCACCACCAGCCCGGCGTTATAGCGCGACGCCGCCACAAACACGTTCTGCGCGGTCGGCAGCGACCCCAGAACCACAGCGGACAGCAGATCGAATCCCTCCAGCTGGAACACGAAAGCCGCGAGCACCCAGGCCAGCACGGGGTGCACCACCAGTTTGATCAGGGAGGCGACGGCGACGTCGAGCCGGCGGGCCGAGGACTTCTCCAGGGGGCGGGAGCCCACGAGGGTCATACCGAACGCGATCAGCATGGCCGGAATGGCGGCGCCGCCAATGAGATGAATCGACTCGGCCAGCGGATCGATCAGTGGCACGCCCGTGACCGACACCAGCAGCCCGGCACCGGAACCCAAAATCATCGGGTTGCGCAGAATCGTGCCGAACAACCGCTGGGTGCCGCGCAGCAATGTGGACGGTCCCACCTTGCGCGGTCCCTCGCTCGGCTCGGCGGCGGCGCGCTCCCGGGAGGTCAGCACGTCCATGGTGAACGCATACACCGGGGTATAGAGGGCCAGCTGGAAAATGATCACGGGCGCGGCATAGGCGGCATTGCCCAACACATAAGCGGCGATCGGGAGCCCGAGGTTTGCGGAGTTCACCATCGAGGCACCCAGTGCGGCAATCACCCGCTCGGAGTTCCGACGTCGCGGCAACACCCAGGCTGCTAGGCCGAGATAGATCACCGCCGCCAGCAGCGCAGAAATTCCGGCCACCCACAGCTGCGGGCCCAGCACCGCCTGAATATCGGCGTGGGAGAGCGTATCGAAGAGCAACGCGGGGGAAGCGACGAAGAACGCCAGACGTGAGAGCACCGGTTGACCGCGTTCGCCGAGGACGCCGGTCTTGCCGACCACGTACCCCACCAGGATGATGACCCAGACGATCGTGAACCCGGAGAGGACCTCGACCACGGATGCAACCTCCTGCTCGGTGCGGATCCAGAGGGTCCGTGGCGGGCCCGGTGGTGCGCTGCTTCACGCGGAGTGCGCGAGGGCAGAAACAGAGCGGGTGACGGGAATCGAACCCGCGTATCCAGCTTGGGAAGCTGGCGCTCTACCATTGAGCTACACCCGCGAACGGGTCAAGACTATCAGAACCGATCCGGGGGTCCGGGCCGGAATGCGCTACCGTGGTGTCGTGCTTCTCTCAGACCGTGACATCCGTGCCGAACTCGATTCCGGGCGCATCATGTTGGACCCGCTCGAGCTGGAGATGGTCCAGCCCGCCAGCATCGACGTGCGCATTGACCGGTTCTTCCGCCTGTTCGACAATCACCGTTACGCGCACATCGATCCCGCCGAAGAGCAGCCCGAACTGACCCGACTGGTGGAGGTCGATCCGGACGAGCCGTTTATTCTGCATCCGGGAGAGTTCGTGCTGGGCTCCACCTATGAACAGGTCACACTCCCTCACGACGTCGCCGCCCGCCTCGAGGGTAAGTCCTCGCTGGGGCGCCTGGGGCTGCTCACCCATTCCACCGCCGGGTTCATTGATCCGGGTTTCTCCGGCCACGTCACCCTCGAATTGTCGAATATGGCGACGTTGCCCATCAAGCTGTGGCCCGGCTCGAAGATCGGCCAGCTGTGCTTCTTCCGGCTCACCTCGGCCTCCGAGCATCCCTATGGCACCGGGCCGAACAAGAACCGCTATCAGGGGCAGCGCGGCCCGACGGCGTCACGTTCGCATCAAAATTTCCACCGCACCAGCATCGAGAACTAACTCGGGGGCGAGCCTGCGGTCGGGCGCTGTTAACCTCTGCGTTAACCTCTGCGTCACCCTGGGCATGGTGCTGAAGGAGCGACCTGCACTACGATGCGGCTCATGACCACCACTGTTCAGAGTAATCCCGCGCGTTCCCGAGGCAAACGCCAGATTCTCGTCTGGGCGCTCTGGGACTGGGGGTCCGCTGCGTTCAATGCGGTGATGGTGACCTTCGTATTCGGCACCTACCTCGCTTCCGGTGCTTTTGGTCCCGACGATCGAGGCACCTCCTGGCTGGCAACCGGAACCGCCATCGCCGGAGTTATCGTGGCGATCAGCGCGCCGATTCTGGGCCAGCGCGCCGATCGCGGCGGCCGTCGTCGCTTCTGGCTCGCCCTGAACACCCTCGCGGTGGTGGCGACCATGGCGGCCTGCTTTTTCGTCGAACCGAAGGAATCCCACCTGCTGCTCGGCGTGATGCTGCTGTCGGCCGGCAACGTGTTCTTCGAGTTCGCGGAAGTCCAGTACAACGCGATCCTGGTGCAGATCGCCACCCGCTCCACCATGGGCAAGGTCTCCGGCATCGGCTGGGGCGCGGGCTACCTGGGTGGGATCTTCCTGCTGCTCATCGTCTACGTCGGATTCATCGCCGGCGACACCCACTGGCTGGGCATCACCGGCGACGACGCCATGAACGTCCGCATCGTCGCCGTGTTCGCCGCCGTGTGGTTCCTGATCTTCTCTCTGCCGTTGATGCTCACCGCGCCCAGCCCGCGGCCCTCCGCTGAGCAGGCGAACGCACCGCGCCCGAGCCTACTGGATTCCTACCGGGAACTGTTCCGCACCATCGCCCTGCTGTGGCGCGAAGAGCGCAATACCTTCTGGTTCCTGGTGTCCTCGGCGGTGTTTCGTGACGGCGTGGGAGCCGTGTTCACGTATGGCGGAATCCTGGGAACCACCGTGTACGGCATCGCCACCGGGGACGTGCTGATCTTCGGGATCGTGGCTAATGTCATCGCCGCCGCCGGTGCGTTCGCCGGTGGATGGTTCGATGACCGCTTCGGCCCGAAATCCGTGATCATGGCGTCCCTGGCGGGGCTGATTTCGGTAGCGGTCATCCTGTTCTTCCTGGAAGGCCCTCAGGCATTCTGGATCTTCGGTTTGGTGCTGTGCTTCTTTGTCGGCCCCGTGCAATCGGCGTCGCGTGCGTTTTTGGGGCGGCTGACCACCCCGGAGCGGGCCGGCGAAATTTACGGTCTTTACGCCACCACCGGACGCTCGGTCTCGTTCCTGGCTCCTGCTCTCATTGCCGTGCTGGTGGGGATTTTCGGGGACTCCCGCTGGATGATCGTTGCCATCGTCTTCGTGCTGGTGGCTGGGGCGATGCTGTTATTGCGCGTGACGGATCCGGTGCAGCACGAAGAGGTTGCCGCCGGCTGACTGTGATGAAGCTCATGTTAAGCGCGCGGAGCGAGGGTGACGAGACTGTAGAATAAACAGGTCCCCGCCCCCAGCCCGACGGAGGCCCGCCTGTGCTCATTGTCTTGATTGCACTGTTCGCGGTCGCCATGGTGGCCCCCCTCATTTTCCGTGTGATGGACCGCAGCGGCTTTCTGGTGCTGGCTGCGGTTCCGGCGGCGGGGTTCATCTGGCTCTGCACCCAGCTGCCGCACATTCTCGCTTCCGAAGAACTGCTCGCTGCTGGATCCGGGGCCGACGGCGCGGGGGATCCGCTGGTCCAGACCTTCGACTGGCTGCCCTCCCTGGGAGTGCAGCTCAGCTTCCGGATGGACACACTGGCCGCGTTCATGGGGCTCATCGTGCTCGGCGTGGGCGCGCTGGTGCTCGTCTACTGTGCCCGGTATTTCTCCGCGGGCGACCCCAAACTCGGTTCCTTCGGCGCGGTGCTGCTGGCCTTCGCCGGTGCCATGTTCGGGCTGGTGACCACCGATGACCTGCTGATTCTCTACATCTTCTGGGAGATCACCTCGGTGCTCTCCTTCCTGCTGATCGGCCACGCCGGTCACCGCATTTTCGCCCGCCGTTCCGCGCTGACCGCGCTGGTGGTCACCACCTTCGGCGGCCTGGCCATGCTGATTGGCCTGCTCATGCTGGGCGAAGCCGCCGGAACCTATCGCATCTCCGACATCGTGCTGGCGGCCCCCGAGATGCTCACCGGGCCCTACGCCGGGGCGTTCATGGGCTGGGCCATCGCGCTGGTGCTCATCGGCGCGCTCACCAAATCCGCCCAGGTCCCCTTCCACTTCTGGCTCCCGGCCGCGATGGCCGCCCCCACCCCGGTGTCTGCGTACCTGCACGCCGCCGCGATGGTGAAAGCCGGCATCTACCTGGTGGCCCGCCTGGCCCCGGGCTTCGCCGAAATGGCCACCTGGCAGGGACTCGTGCTCGGCGTCGGCATGTGGACTATGCTCGTCGGCGGCTGGCGGGCCCTGCGCCAAACCGACATTAAGTTGGTGCTCGCCTACGGCACCGTCTCCCAGCTGGGCTTCCTGATGATCGCCAATGGTTTCGGCTACCGCGACGCCGCTATGGCCGGTCTCGCCATGCTGTTGGCGCACTCACTGTTCAAGGCGCCGCTGTTCATGATCGTCGGCACCATCGACAAGAAAGCCGGCACCCGCGACCTCACCAAGCTCTCCGGACTGTGGCGCAGCCAGCCGTGGCTGTTTGCCTGCGCGCTCGTCGGCGCCGCCTCGATGGCGGGCATTCCGCCGCTGTTCGGCTTCATGGCCAAAGAGTCTGTGCTGGAACAGGCGCTCCACTGGGCCGAGGTGAACACCGGCGCTATCGGGGATTCCTTCTGGCACGCCGCCTGGATGTGGGCCCCGCTGGTGGCTATCGTCGTCGGTTCGGTGTTCACCGTGGCCTACACGGCGCGTTTCATCTGGGGCGGTTTCGCCACCAAACCGGCCGCACTGGACCCCGACGTCGACGTCGCCACCCTGGCCCCGAACCAGAAAATGCCCGATACCGAGCTCAGCCGCACCGTGTCCTGGCTGGGACTCAGCCCCGTGCTGCTGCTCTCACTGGCCTGCCTGGTGCTGCCGTTCGTGCCCGAATGGACCGGCGCGCTACCCACCGCGTTCGGCGCCACCGCCGCGCCTCTCCAGCCCGACGACGAGCCCGCTTACCTGGCGCTCTGGCACGGGTTCAATGTGCCACTGCTGCTGTCCGGGGTGATGCTGGTCCTCGGCCTGGGTGCCTTCCTGCTGCGCGACAGGGTATCCGCAGCCCAGGACCAGGTGCCTACCTGGTTCGACGCCGCCCGGGCGTACCGCACCTTCATGGGCAAGCTCGATGCGTTCGGGGTGTGGGTCACCGGGCGCACCCAGCGCGGTGAGCTCAGCTTCTACCTGTTCATCATTCTCGGCGTCACCGTGGGCGGCCCGCTGATCGCGATGCTGTTCCCCTGGCACGACGACGAAGGCGCCGTGACGCTGAGCAACGTCGCATTCTTTGCCGACTGGCAACTCACCGCCAGCCCAGCGCTGATCGTGGTGGTGCTGGCCGTGATCATCGCCACCTTCACCGCGATGGTGGCCCGCAAACGCTTCATGACCATCATGCTGGTCTCCGTGACGGGGTACGGGCTGGCCGCGATTTTCGCACTCCAGGGCGCCCCTGACCTGGCGCTGACCCAACTGCTCGTCGAGTCCATCATCCTGGTGGCCATGGTGCTCGGATTGCGCGTACTGCCGTCCCGCGTGGAGGGTGCCCGCGGGCGCAACGACCGCTGGTCCCGCGCCCTGCTCGCCGTCAGCTTCGGCCTGGTGATGATGTGGGTCGCTGCCACCGTGATGGCTTCCCGGGTGGCGGATCCGATTTCGCTGGACATGCCGCAACTCGCGTATGACATCGGCGGCGGGTCCAACGTCGTCAACGTGATCCTGGTGGACATCCGCGCCTGGGATACCTTCGGCGAAATCACCGTGCTCGCCGCGGCCGCCACGGGCGTGGCCTCGCTGGTGTTCATCCAGCAGCGCGACCGCCGCCGCCGGCAGCTTGGCGACGTCGCTGATGGTTCCGTGGGTCGGGTGCGTGTCCCCGAAAAGGGCATCGCCAAGGACGAACTGGCCACCATGCGCCGCTTCGCCACGGTGGAGCGCGACGCGTGGCTGGTCGCCGGGCGCACTCTGGCGCCGGAACGCCGCTCGATCATCTTCGAGGTGGTCACCCGGCTGATCTTCCACGCCGTCATCGTGCTCTCCATCTACCTGCTGCTCGCCGGGCACAACACCCCCGGCGGCGGTTTCGCGGGCGGACTCATCGCCGGACTCGCCCTCACCATCCGCTACCTGGCGGGGGGCCGCTATGAGCTCGAACAAGCACTCCCGGTTCCGGCAGGTGTGGTGTTGGGCTCCGGGCTGGCCATTGCGGCGATTTCGGGCGTGGTGCCGCTGATCTTCGGAGGCCAGGTCTTCCAGTCCTATGATCTGGAAGCCACGCTGCCCCTCTTCGGCTACATCCACCCGGTGTCCTCCGTGGCGTTCGACGTCGGCGTCTACCTCGTCGTCGTGGGACTCGTGGTGGACGTGCTGCGCTCGCTAGGCTCCGAAGTGGACCGCCGTGCCGAGGCTGATACCCGCAGCCAGGGTGAGGCCGAACGACGTCGCCGCCAGGCCCGCCGCAACGCCGCCGCAGCCCAGAGCGCCTCAGCACCGACCTCGACCCCGTCCGCTCCGGCCCCGTCCGGCCCCAGTGAAGGGAGCAGCCGATGACCTTGACCGCTGTGTTGATCCTGGCCATGGGCGTGCTGTTCACCGGCGCGATCTACTTGATCCTGGAGCGTACCCTGACCCGAGTGCTGCTCGGACTGGTGCTGTTCACCAATGGCACGAACCTGCTCATCGTGCTGATGGCCGGAGACGCCGGGCTCGCCCCGCTGGTGCGCAACGGGGTCTCCCCGGACGAGTACTTCGACCCGCTGCCGCAGGCGCTGACGCTGACCGCCATCGTCATCTCCTTCGCCACCACCTCCTTCCTGCTCGCGATGATCTACCGGTCCTGGAAGCTGGCCCGCCGCGACGAAGTCCAGGCAGACACCGAAGACCTCAAGGTGGCCGAGCAGCCCTCCTTCGACGCCGAAGAGGATGCCGAACTGCACGAAGAGGACTCCGAGTTCATCACCGACGCCGAAGACCCGAACGCCCATTACGAGCACGCGACCGAAGCCTCCCCGAAGGCCCCCGCTCGGACGCAGCACACTGACCGGACGCACCGCTCCACCCAGGGGGACGACGTATGATGACCGATTTCCACTTCGTGTCCCTGGCCCCGCTGGCCATCATCATGCCGATCCTCGGCGCAGCCGCGGCGTTCATGATGGTGCGCCGTCCCAAGGCCCAGATCGCGGTCACCGTCACCGCGATTGTGCTCACCCTGATCCTCGATATCGCCCTGCTGGCCCACGTCTGGGACACCGGCGCCGTCGCAGTCTTCCTCGGTGGCTGGGAGGCGCCGATCGGCATCACCCTGGTGGTCGACCGGTTCTCCGCGCTGATGCTGGTGGTCTCCTCGGCGATCGTGCTCGCGGTGCTGCTCTACGCCTCGGCGCAGGGCGTGGCCGAATCCGATGGGAGCGGGCCCGTCTCGATCTTCCACCCCACCTACCTGATTCTGGTGGCCGGGGTGTCCAACGCCTTTTTGGCCGGAGACCTGTTCAACCTCTACGTCGGGTTCGAGATTCTGCTGACCGCATCCTATGTGCTGCTCACCTTGGGCGGGACCGGGCCCCGTGTGCGCGCCGGCGTCACCTATGTGGTGGTCTCCGTGGTCTCCTCCATCGTGTTCTTGATCGCTATCGCGATGATCTATGGGGCCACCGGCACCGTGAACATGGCGGACCTGGCGATCAAACTGGCCGAACTGAACCCGGCGCTGCAACAGGTGCTGCACATCATGCTGCTGGTCGGATTCGGCATCAAGGCTGCGGTGTTCCCGTTGTCCTTCTGGCTGCCCGACTCCTACCCGACCGCACCGGCCCCGGTCACCGCCGTCTTCGCCGGACTGCTCACTAAGGTCGGCGTCTACGCGCTGGTCCGCACCGAGACCCTGCTGTTCCCCGGCGACCGGGTGAACACCCTGTTGATGATCGTGGCCCTACTGACCATGATCGTCGGTATTCTGGGCGCGCTCGCGCAGACCGACATCAAACGTGTGCTGTCCTTCACCCTGGTCTCGCACATCGGCTACATGATCTTCGGGCTCGGCCTGTCCAATGTGGTCGGTCTGGGTGCCACGATCTTCTACGTGGTTCACCACATCACGTTGCAAACCTCACTGTTCCTGGTGACCGGACTCATCGAATTCCGGGCCGGCACCGCCTCCACCACTCGGCTGGGCTCCATGCTGAAGCTCTCCCCGCTGATCGCGGTGCTCTACCTGATCCCGGCGTTGAACCTGGGCGGCATCCCGCCGTTCTCCGGGTTCCTGGGCAAGCTCGGACTCATGCAGGCTGGTGTGGGCCAGGGCAGCGGGCTGGCGATGCTGCTCGTCGTCGGTTCCGTGGTGACCTCGCTGCTCACCCTGCTGGTGATGATGCGCATCTGGGCGCGCGTGTTCTGGCGCAAGGTCGAAGACGTCGAAGACCCGCCCTCGCGCCTGGTCGAGGAGCTCGAGCGTGTCGAGACCGGACGCCGACCGCTGCGCACCACCAACGCCGGACTGGCGCTGCCCACCTTGGGGCTGGTCGGCCTCGGCGTCGCCTTCACCGCGGTGGCCGGTCCGCTCTACGACCTCTCCGATCAAGCCGCCGAGGACATGCTGGTCCGCACCCCCTACATCGAAGCGGTGCTCGGCCCTGAGGCCGCCTCCCAGGGCTCCCTCGACCTGGAAGTTCTCACCGACTACGGCATCGAGATGCCCGCGGACTCCAGCGACTCGCCCGGTGAGTTCCGCTCCGTGGGGGACTCCAACGGCCACAACTCTTCGGAATCCGACGACGAGACGGGAGGCCAGCCGTGAGCGACACCACCGAATCCAGTGCGGCACCGCGCTACCGCCACACCATTGAAGACCAGATCTCCCTGTGGAGCCAGTGGCCCACCGTCATCGGCCTGACCCTGCTGTGGTGCGCCCTATGGCAGGATTTCCGCCCGGGCACCCTGCTGATCGGCCTCGCCGTCGCCCTCTTCGTCCTCTGGGCGTTCCGGCTACCGCGCGTACCCTTCCCGGGCCGGATGAACCTCTGGTACACCGTCGTGTTCACTGTGGTGTTCCTGTGGAAGATCGTGCTCGCCTCCATCGACGTAGCCCGGGACGCCATCGTGAAGGGCCCCAACATCATCAACTCGGTGGTCGCAGTGCGGCTGCGCAGCCACGACGACCTGATTGTCACCGCCGTCGGTCATGCGCTCGCTCTGATCCCGGGGTCGCTGGTGATCGACGTCGACCGGCCCTCCTCCACCCTGTACCTGCACGTGCTCGACGCCGAAAACCAGGAACAGGTGGATGCCTTCCGTCAAGCGTCGCTGTCGATTGAGGCACGGATTATCCGCGCCATCGGCTCCCGCGAGGATTACGCCCTGGTGCGTGCCGAAGATCAGGCCGGCGACGGCGTGATCCGCCGCCATCTGGAGAACACCGCGTCCGACACTGGGTCCGACGCCGGGGCAGACGCCGTATCCGAGGCTGAGAAGGGAGACCGCGCATGATGATCGCCGAATGGGGTCTGCTGAACTGGGCCGCCGCCATCTGCCTGGTGTTCCTCACCATCGGTCTGATCGGTGCGGTCTACCGCATTGTGCGCGGGCCCTCCATCCTGGACCGCGCCATCGCCACCGACGTCCTGCTGATCACCTTGTCCAGCGGCCTCGTCGTCGCCATGGTGCTGCAGGACACCACCGACTACATCATCTTCGTGGTGGTCGCCTCCGTCATCGGGTTCGTGGGGTCGGTGACGCTGGCTCGCTACACGGTGGACGCCGTCCCCGAAGTCAAACGCCATATGGAAGACGCCGAACACACCGATCATGAGCACCAGGCAGGCCGCTCTTCGGTGACCGGGCGCAACGCCGAAGAGACCCTGGGCGAGATCGGTGCGGTAGCGGGAATGACCGGCAGCGTGGACGCCCCGGATTCCCCCGAGGGTACGCTGCACGGTGCCGACCACCGGGGTGCCGGGCGCGTGGAGCGAAAGGAGAACGACCGTGGCTGATATTGCCATCCTGCAGGGCGCCGATGGGTGGGACGTCGCCGCCGCCGTGCTCATCATTGCCGGCACCGCCCTGTCCGCCGTGGCGGGCATCGGTCTGCTCCGCTTCCCGGATCTGCTCTCGCGCATGCACGCGGCCACCAAGCCGCAGGTGCTCGGGTTGCTTCTCGTGCTGATCGGACTCGCCTGCGTGTGGCAGGCCTGGGTGTGGCTGCCGATCCTCGTGGTGGCCTGGGCGTTGCAGCTCATCACCGCCCCGGTCTCGGCGCACCTGGTCGGCCGCGCAGCCTACCGGACCAAGCACCTCAAACCCGAATACCTCTACACCGACGAGCTGTTCGACGTCGTGGTCAGCCAGGAAGAAACGGATGTGACGACGGCGCCCAAGCCGCCCCGGGCCGAACGCCCGCACCCGCGCCCGGCGAAGCCAGCCAAACCGGCTAAGCCCGCAAAATAAGCGAGATCGCCGAGAATATCAGCGGGCCCGCCGAGCGGATCAGACCTCGAGGCGGCCGAGCTTGGCGGCTCGGCGATCCTGGAAGGTCGCGATCGCCTTTGCCGCACCGCGCTGCGACGCCACCCGGATCAGCGCGGAAATACCCGCAGTAATGGTGGCGAACACGACGGCGCGCACCAGCGACTGATCCGCGTCGTCGACGTCCTTCGGTGCATCCTCACCGGTGAACGCCTTCCAGCCGGCCTCCACGACCTTCGTCCCGATGTAGCCTCCCGCCAGTGAAATACCGGTGGTCAGCAGCTTCTCGGCCAGGTTGTTCATGAATGCCCCTTCACAGGTTGGCCGGTTCCGCCACACGTACGACAGCACACGGGCCGGAACCGGGGGTGATCGTTCTGGTCTCCACCTTAGACGCCGAGGCCCGCACAGCAGAACCTGTGCGGGCCTCGGCGTCTTACGCGAACTGAGTCAACCGTGGAGCATCACGTCCGGTCGGTGCTCACCACCTCGACCTGCTGCGGATCGGCACCGGCCAATCCGGGGTGGTCGCGCTCCAGCTCCGCCCCTTCGACGTCGACGTTGGGCATGATCTTGTCCAGCCACTTCGGCAGCCACCACGCGGAGTTGCCCAGCAGATGCATCAGCGCCGGCATCAGCACCATACGCACCACGAACGCATCCAGCAGTACACCGAAGGCCAGACCGAAGCCCATCGGCCGGATCATCGCGTCATGGGCGAAGATAAACCCTCCGAATACCGAGATCATGATGATGGCGGCCGCGGCCACCACAGCGCGTCCGGCACGGAAGCCCTCCTGCACCGCCAGCCGTGCCGGCGAACCGTGGGCGTAGGCCTCGCGCATTCCGGAGGCAATGAACAGCTGATAGTCCATCGCCAGCCCGAAAAGCACACCGATCATGATGGTCGGCAGGAAACTGAGCACCGGACCGGGGGAGTGCACCCCGAAGATCTCGCCCAGCCAGCCCCACTGGTAGATCGCGACCACACCGCCCATCGCGGCGAACACGGAGAGCACGAACCCGCCCGTGGCGATCAGCGGCACCAGGATGGAGCGGAATACCAGCACCATGATGATCAGCGAGAGCCCGACGACGACGCCGAGGTAGGTCGGCAGCGCCTCCGAGAGCGCCTCCGACACATCGATAAAGCCTGAGGTCATGCCCGCCACCGACAGGTGGGTGGACTCGGTATCCGGGGTGGTGTCCCGCAGGGTATGGATCAGTTCCTCGGTGGAGACCGCGTTCGGGCCCTCCTCCGGGATCACCTGGAACATCGCGATGGTCTCGTCGTCGTTCACTGCTGCGGGCACGACGGCGGCCACATGGTCCAGCTCGCCGAGCTGCTCACCGATCGTCGCTTGTTCTGACAGAATCGCGTTTTCGTCGCCCGCGGCCTCCTCGGGCAGGTCCACGGTGACCACCAGCGGGCCGTTGCGTCCTTCACCGAAGGCCTCCGCGGTGGCCACGTACGACTGGTACGACGCCGAATCCTCGGGCTCGGAGGAGCCGTCGGGCAGGCCGAGCCGCATGTCGAAGAACGGCAGCGCGATGACCGCCAGCAGGGCCACGGTCCCCAGGGTGGTCAGCACGGCGCGCGCCGTCGACATGGGCTTGACCTCGACCTGTTCGCGTTGAATAGCCTTCTTGGTGGCGGCAGAGTACGCAGTGTGTTCGCCGGAGGAGGTGCGCTCGGCCAACACCTTGCGCTCGGTGCGGGACAGCGCCCGATGCCCGATCCAACCCAACAGCGCCGGAGTCAGGGTGATGGCGACCAACACGGCGATGGCAACGCAAGCAGCGCCCACGGTGCCCATCAGACCCAGGAACGGAATCCCGGTGATGTTCAGCGCGGCCAGGGCGATCACCACGGTGGTGCCGGCGAACACGACGGCGTTGCCGGAGGTACCGTTGGCCAGCCCGGCCGATTCCAGCACCGAGAGCCCCGACTTCAGCTGGCGGCGGTGCCGGTTCACAATGAACAGCGCGTAGTCGATACCGACGGCGAGGCCGAGCATGATGCCCAGCACCGGCGTCACCGACATCATCTCCACCGCGGAGGAGAACGCCAGCGCACCCACGGCGCCCACGCCCACACCGATCAGCGCGTTGAGCAACGGCAGCCCGGCGGTGACGAAGGTGCCGAGCATGATCACCAGCACGATGGCGGCGACGATCAGACCGATCACCTCACCCACCCCGATGATCTGCGGCATGGACTGCGAGATGGCCTGGCTCGGCAGGATCTCCACGCCCTCGATATCCGCCTCATCCAGGGCGGACGTCAGGGCGTCACTGGTGTCAGAATCGACGTCGGTGGAGGCGGCCGTGAACATCACGGTGCCCTCGGCGGTGGAACCGTCCTCAGAGACGAGGGAGTAATCCTCGGTGAGCGCCAGTAAGCGTTCGCCCAGGTCAAGGGCTTCCTCACCCTCGGCCGCGTCGGTGAGACCCTGCTCGAGGGCCTCTTCCTGTTCCGCGATCTCCGCGCGGGAGGACTCGATGTCCTCGCGTCCGGCGTCGAGCTGTTGTTGCTGCTGGTCGAACTGGGCCATGGCCGCCTCCGGCATGCCCGCGGCTTCCGCCTGAGCGCGTCCGGCGTCGAGCTGTTCCTGGCCGGCGTCGAGTTCTGCCTCAGCGGCATCCAGCTGCGCGGTGGCTTGCTCCAGCTGTTCGCGCCCGGATTCGGCTTGCTCCCGGCCTTGCTCCACCTGATCGCGGCCATCGGCCAGCTCTTGGCGCTGATTCTCCAGCTCCGCCTCGGTGGCGAACGGGGACACCGTGGAGTCGATGCCCTCCATGGCTGAGACCTCATCCAGCAGTGCGTCGATCTGGTCGCGCTGATCGTCCGTGAACTCGGAGCCGTCCTCAGTCTGGAAGATGATGCCGCCGCTGCCCTTGGACGCGTCCGGGAATTCCTCGGCCAACCGGTCCGTGACCTGCGCCGTCGGGGTGTTGGGAATGGTCACGGTGGAGGAAAGCGTGCCACCAAAGGCCAAGAAGCCGCCGACAGCGAGTCCCAGGGCGACCAGCCAGGAAACAAGGGCGACCCAGGGGCGCTTCGCGGAGGCGAATCCGAGTCGATAGAGCAGTTTGGCCATGATGTCCTTCACAGTGTGGTCGGTGATGGTCGGTGCATCGGCGTGAGTGCGCGGGGCATGACTGGGAAGTAAAACACAGTGACGCCGCACTCAGCGTACTATAGTGGACGCACCGTCTCGAAATGCGCGAGGGGTGACGAAATAGCGACACGATGACGCAACTGAGCCGCTAGCCAGCCGCCACCCAGCCCCCAGCGCAGACCCCAGCCCAGTCACTAACCCACCCACCAGGAGCAGATGTGAGGAAAAACATGCGGGGCCGACCGCGCAGCCGTGCCTCCCAGGAGGCGGTGTTGCGTGCGGCGGTCGAACTGCTCGAAGAGCAGGGCTTTACCGCGATGACGATGGAAGGCATCGCCGTCCGGGCCGAAGTCTCCAAACAGACGGTGTACCGGTGGTGGAGCTCCAAGTCGGAAGTCGTCGTCGAGGCCCTGTCTACCGGGTATTTTCCGGGCGGTTTGCCGATCATGCAGCACAGTGGCGAAGGCCGCGATGACCTGCGCGCCGACCTGCGTGCCTGGCTCGACGCCATGCGCGAATCCATCGCCTGCGAGGCTGACGCCTCCCTGACTCAGGCCGTGCTTGTGGCGCTGGCCGGGGGCAGCGAACGCTCCGCCGCCGTCCACGAATGGTTGGTGATGCCAATGCGCGAGGCGCTGGAGCGGCGGTTCATCGCCCATGATCAGCGTCACCCCGGCACCCTGGCCGGTCCGCCGGAGTTCCTGGCCGAACTGCTGGCCGGTTCGCTGCTGTTGCGCCTGATGTTTGCCGAACCGACGTCGAGCCAGTGGGTCGATCAGCTCTTGGACTTCGTCAGCCCGGCCCCGTTGCGGCGCCCCCTAGAATGAGAGGGTGCTCTCTCCATTCGATGACCTGACCGCCCTGGCGGCCCTGCCTACCTGGGTGACGGTGCTGATCTGGACGATCGACATCATCATCCGGCTCGCCCTGCTGGGCATCGTGCCCGGAAATCGTCGTCCCTCCGTCGCCATGGCCTGGCTGCTGGTCATCTTCATCATGCCCCTGCCCGGGTTGTTGCTGTTCCTGTTGCTGGGCACTGCCCGGCTCGGGGGCCAACGCCGGGCCCGCCAGGACGCCGTCACCGATGAGCTCACCCGCGCCACCCGCCACTTGGAACTGCCGCACCAGCTGGGCGAGGCGCCCGAATACGTGGAGGCATCGGCGAATCTGACCCGCGCGCTCACCGGATTCCCGATGCTCGACGGCAATCGCTTCGAAATGATTACCGACTACCGTGAGTGCCTGGCCCGCATGGCCGCGGACATCGACCAGGCCGCAGACTACGTGCACGTGATGTTCTACATCATGGCGGTGGATCCGGAGGGGCGGAAAGGCTACGCCGACGTCGTGATTGAGGCCATGGAGCGGGCCCAGCAGCGCGGCGTGAAGGTGCGGCTGCTGTTCGACCACATCGCGTCCCTGCGGGTGAAAGGCTACCGGAAAATGCTGCGCCGGCTGCGCGGTTCCGGCATCGAATTCCACCTGGCCATGCCCTTCCAGCCCTGGCGTGGGAAATACCAGCGCCCGGATCTGCGCAATCACCGCAAGATGCTCATTGTGGACGGCGAAGTGGCCTACACCGGGTCCCTCAACCTGATCGAGCCCGGGTACAAGCGCCCGTCGTCGTGGAACATGGGCCGCGAATGGGTCGACGTGATGGCCCGGGTCACCGGCCCCACGGTGGCCAGCCTGGACTTGGTGTTCGCCACCGACTGGTATTCAGAGACCGGGGAGCACCTGGATGAGGTGCTGCGTGGGGTCACCGATGAAGAATTTTACGACCATGAGGGGGCGATCGCCCAGGTGATCCCCTCGGGGCCGGGGTTCGCCACCGAAAATAACCTGCGCGCGTTCAACCACCTTTTTTACAACGCCGAGCAGTCCCTCACCGTGGTTTCGCCCTATCTGGTGCCCGACGATTCGATGCTCTACGCGCTCACCGGTGCCGCCCAGCGCGGGATCGACGTCGAGTTGATCGTCTGCCGCAAGGCCGACCAGTTCATGGTGCACCACGCCCAACAGTCCTACTACCGGCAGTTACTGCGCGCCGGCATTCGCATCTTCCGCTACCCCGACCCCGACGTACTGCATTCGAAGCTGTTCACTATCGACGACGAAGTGGCGATGATCGGGTCCTCCAACATGGATATGCGCTCGTTCTCATTGAACATGGAGGTCTCCGTGCTGGTGGCCGACGAGGACGTGGTCCGCGATGTCAACGAGATCATCCGCAGTTACCGTGATCAGTGTGAGGAGCTTACCCTGGAAGAGTGGCTGAAGCGGCCGCGCCACAAGCGCTGGCTGGACAATGTCTTCCGCCTCACCTCAGCCCTGCAGTAACGCCTCGATCCGCCGCACCAGCACGGCCACCGCCTCATCGCTGCCCTCATTCGGTTGCGGTTCCCCCGGATCCGTTTCGGGTCTGTCCGGTTTCGAATCTGGGGTGGCACATGGTTCCGCGGTGTCGACGACGACGTCGTGCCCGGGCGCGCGCTGGCCGTTCCCCGCGCTGTCGTGGAAGAGCTGTTCCTCCTGGTCCGCCCACTGTTGCCAGTGCCCGCGGTAGGTGTCGCCGTCGCGCTTCAGAGCTCGGCGCTGGCGCAGCCTCTCCGGCGCCTCCACCCAGACGGCCAGATCCAGCCATCGGCGGGCCTCCGCGGCGGTCGCACCCACCCCTTCACACAGCACAATGTCCCCGCTCGGCAAAGTCACTGCGGGACCGAGGGCACCACCAACACCGGCCCCGGGGTCCCGCGCGTACCAATCCCAGCGTCGATACTGAACCGGGCGTCCGGACGTCAGCTGCGGCAAGATCGAGTGGGCGTATTGCTTGACGCCGGCGGCCAGCCCGTCCCATCCGGGGTAGATCTCATCGAGTGAGAACACGACGACGACGTGGCCGCGCTCCTGGAGTCGGTGGCGCAGCCGGGCAACGAGCTGAGTTTTCCCCGCCCCGGAGCGACCATCGACGCCGACGAGCAGGGGGCGACGCACAGCAGACATGGGCACCATGCTAGCTCCCGGCTACGTTTCGGGTACGGCAATAGCCCCATTCAGTGAACGGGGCTATTGCTTCATCGTCCGCGGTGTGAGTGCGGTCGATGCGCTGAGCGCGTATTATCGGAAGGCTCAGGACTCCACATGGGAGAGCTCGCCACCGGCGTCGGTGATGAACGAGCGCAGGAACCACTGGAACAGTTCCAGAGCGCGAGTCTGCTCGATCAGGATGTCCTCGGCGATCGGGTCCACCTTGCCTACTTCGGCAATGGCGTTACGGTGATCGGCGATGACGTCGGTGTAGACCTTGTCTAGTGCCGAGATGTGAGCCAGCGTGGAGGCGCGACCCAGAGCGTAGTCATCCCAGGTGCGATCGGTGACGATAGCGCCGGGGGTTCCCTTCGGGGAGACGCCCATGGTGGCGATGCGCTCGGCGGTGGTGTCTGCGAAATCGCGGACACGATCCACCTCAGGGTCCAGCATTTCATGCACGGAGATGAAATCGCGGCCGACCACGTTCCAGTGAGCGTGCTTCAGGGTCAGTTGCAGGTCGTTCAGTGCGTGAAGTCGGTTCTGCAGAACGTCGGCGACACGACGGCCGTCTTCGAGATCTAGTCCAGGTACGGTGTAGCTTGCGTTGTCAGCCATGATCATTCCTTCCACGAGGGTGCGAATTGAAAGGTGACGCTGAGTCGAATATCGGATGAACTATTCAACTTTCATCTCCTTACGCATCTAATTCAAGCACCCCACCTCAGGCCCCGCAAGCAATAGGAGCCTATCCTAACTGTATTTTGAGTGGATCAAAATAACACCCGGATCCGGCTGTTTGCCTAGGCTCTCCTAACTCTCTGAACGGCGGTGATGCTGTCGAATTTGAGATTGGGTTGGCGTTGGAATGCTGATTCTTCACGTCGAAGATTGCGCGGGGTCGTTCAGCTATTGGTGTGCCAAAGATCGTTGCGCCGTGGAGTTTGATTGAGGTCGACGTAGCTGGCTGGTGTGAACCAGGGTGTGCCGTCCTTGATGGTGATCGTCCAGCGACCGTCATGGGTCGCTCGGTGGCACCCGGGGCAGAGTAGGACGAGATTGTCGAGGTCGGTCTCTCCACCATCGACCCAGGGGGTGACGTGGTGTGGCTGGCACCATGCGGCGGTCATGGTACATCCGGGCGCGGCGCAACCCCGATCGCGTGCTTGAAGTGCGGTGCGCTGTGCCTCGGTGGCGTTGCGCAAATGTCGGCCCTGGTCGAGCACGGCGTTTTTGCCGTCCATCACGACGGGCAGAATTTCGGCATCACAAGCTAGGTGTCGAATATTTCGCGGATTGATGTGGCCGCTGAATAGTGCGGTGGATACCGGCGGTCCTTGCGAGGCCAGGTGAGGTTCGCCCCGCGTCGTCTCTGAATCTGCTGTCAATGACCGATGCAGGGTGGCGTAGTCCATCAGGATGGTCAGTCTGGGCAATACGCCATTAGACCGCGGAAGCAGGTGTGTGCCGGAGAGTGCCGAAATTCCGTGGTGCAGTGCCGTGAAAACGGCCTCGAGCTGCAATGCTTCTTTGACTCGGCGCGTCATTCGAACCGCAGCGGGGTGATCGACATGGCCCATTTCGGGCAGGTGTGACTCGTCGAGCGGATCGAAGGGCAGATTCTCGGCAGGATCGGTGAGGTCAGGCAAGGGCAATGTGTGCTGGCCAAGTCGTTGATCTGCATCATCGGCGGATGGTTGAGGTGGAGTCGGCACTCCAGGTGGGGTGGACTCTTCGGGTGATGCTGGGTCTGTCGACGGGGAGGGCTGCGGAGGCAGATCAGTGCGATTCGTCGAATTATCGCTGACGGGATCCGCTGACGAGGGGTTGGCGCCGGCAGGATCGTTGGTGTCGGCGGAGTCGGCGTCGTCGGGCTGGATGAGATCTTCTGGGTCCAGGCCGTGCTCTTCGAGGAAGGCTTCAAAGAGGCTGGTGAGGGCTTGGGCCCGTTTCTGCGCGTGGCGGGAGCGGGGATTGGTGGCGGCTGAGGTGGCTGCAAGGAGCATCTCGTGCTGGATCTGCGTCAGGCGCATTCCCCAGTGGTAGAGGTCGTCCTCGGCGTTGTACCCCTTATAGGACAGTCCCTGCTTCTCATGCGGTGCATCGGAGTCTGGCGGGACGCCGTCCTGGTCCAAGCTGGTTTTGGTGGAGGTCTCCCACTGGTCACAGAGCTTGCGCAGCCCATCGGCGTGCAGCGTGCGCGAACGGTTGGCCAGCAGGCGCTCGCCGTCAGCAAGGGCGGATTCTGCGGTGGCAGGGTCGACCTTGCACTGTTGGGCGTACTTCTCGACATTGCGCATGGCCTTGAGGACCAGGGTCGCGTTGTCGACGTGCAGGGTGCCGTCGTGAATGCTTGCCGAAAGGTGGGTGTAGCGAGCCGGGCGCCGGTGGCCGTTGGGTTCCTTGGGTCCGGGGCAGACTTTCTCAGCGACCTCGGTCCAGGCGCGGATCTGCGTGCGGGTGCGGCCGGTGAGGTCGCGTAGGTATGCGGCGGAGTCGCGGAAGGAGCGCCGCCCGGCCGGGACTCCCAGCAGCTCGTAGCGCTCCATGGAGCGGTCAAAGACCTGGTCCACGGTGGCTGCCATGGAGGTGAGGGCGCTTTCCAGTAGCTGACCGGCGGTGGAGGTGCGCTGCAGGAGGGCTGGTAACCAAGCCGTGGCGTGGCGTGAAGAGTTTGGTGCAGCCGCGGAGGAATCGAGGCGGTCCGACTCGGGGGCGTGGCGTACGCCGTGCTCGTTTGACTCGATAGACGTGGGGGCGGGCTCCTCGAGTGAGGCGGACCAGAGGGTAGACCAATCCTGGTCGCCGTCCGGGGCGGCCTCCATGAGGTCGAGGTGGGTGTAGACCTCGGATGAGGGTGCGGTGAGGAGTTGCTGGGACAGGTCCGCGCTGAGGGCCACAAGGACGACGGCCTTCTGCTCGAGGGTCAGATCGTTGAGCCCTAGTGATGCGGCAAAGTCTCGTGCCGCCCGGATTTCTTCTTCCCGCGTGGACTGCTGGGCGTCTCCGGCGGCGGAGAGATGCTCCTCGAAGAGGTTCTCCGATTCTTCGAGCGGGTGCGGCGGGCGAATCGGCTCCGTCGTCGTGTCCGTCATGACGTTCTCCTCTCCTTGCTCTGCTGCTGACTTATGACTGGTACGCAAGTTCTACGACTAGTCTGCCCGGCTGTGCAAGACCTTGAGGGAAGAGGGGTTGAATCTCTGGATGAAGGGCGCGTGTCAAGGGTCTGTGGAGGAGTCGGATCAGGGGTGGGTTTTCGAGGAATGTGCGCCGTCGGGAATGAACTTCGCGGGGTCGCGGTTATACTCATCGACACAAAGTTGAGTCAGTGCGACTCAGGTCTCTTGACACAGGGTTTTCCGACGTGGCATGTTGAGTCATGAACGCTCAAGGTGCCGCAGCCGGGTAGGCCCGCGGAGTCCATTGCCTGAGCGTGCGGACTATCGAAGCAGTGAAAGGAAACATCGCTATGTCACGTGCAGTGGGTATCGACCTCGGAACCACCAACTCCGTCGTCTCTGTTCTTGAAGGCGGCGACCCGACCGTCATCGCCAATGCTGAAGGTTCGCGCACTACCCCGTCGGTGGTCGCCTTCTCCAAGGGTGGCGAGGTGCTCGTCGGCGACATCGCCAAGCGCCAGGCCGTCAACAACCCGGAGCGCACCATCGCCTCGGTCAAGCGCCACATGGGCACCGACTGGACCACCGAAGTGGACGGCAAGACATACACCGCGCAGGAGATCTCCGCGCGCACGCTGATGAAGCTGAAGCACGACGCCGAGGAGTATCTGGGCGAGAAGGTGACCGAAGCCGTCATCACCGTTCCCGCGTACTTCAACGACGCCGAGCGTCAGGCTACCAAGGAAGCTGGCGAGATTGCTGGCCTGAAGGTGTCGCGCATCATCAACGAGCCCACTGCGGCAGCCCTGGCCTACGGTCTGGAACGCGGTAAGGAAGACGAGCTGATCCTCGTGTTCGACCTCGGCGGCGGTACCTTCGACGTCTCCCTGCTGGAAGTCGGCAAGGACGAGGACGACTTCTCCACCATTCAGGTGCGCTCCACCGCCGGTGACAACCGTCTCGGTGGCGACGACTGGGACGAGGCCATCGTGAACTGGCTGCTGGCCCAGGCTAAGTCCAAGGGTGCGGACCTATCCAACGACAAGATCGCCCTGCAGCGCCTGAAGGAGGCCGCCGAGCAGGCCAAGAAGGAACTGTCCTCGGCCACCTCGACCAACATCTCGCTGCAGTACCTCTCGGTGACCGCCGATGGTCCGGTGCACCTGGACGAGCATCTCTCCCGCGCCAAGTTCCAGGACCTGACCAAGGACCTGCTGGAGCGCACCAAGAAGCCGTTCAACGACGTGATCAAGGAAGCCGGCGTGTCGGTCTCCGATATCGACCACGTGGTGCTGGTCGGCGGTTCGACCCGTATGCCTGCCGTCGCCGAGCTGGTCACTTCGCTCACCGGTGGCAAGGAGCCGAACAAGGGTGTGAACCCGGACGAGGTCGTCGCCGTGGGCGCTGCTATTCAGGCCGGCGTGCTGGCCGGTGAGCGCAAGGACGTGCTGCTCATCGACGTCACCCCGCTGTCACTGGGTATCGAAACCAAGGGTGGTGTGATGACCAAGCTGATCGAGCGCAACACCGCGATCCCGACCAAGCGTTCGGAGACCTTCACCACCGCCGAGGACAACCAGCCCTCCGTGTCGATCCAGGTGTTCCAGGGCGAGCGCGAGTTCACCCGGGACAACAAGCCGCTGGGTACCTTCGAGCTGACCGGTATTGCTCCGGCTCCGCGCGGTATGCCCCAGGTGGAGGTCACCTTCGACATCGACGCCAACGGTATTGTCCACGTGTCCGCAAAGGACAAGGGCACCGGCACCGAGCAGTCGATGACCATTACCGGTGGCACCTCGCTGTCGGAGGAGGACATCGATCGCATGGTGAAGGACGCCGAGGCTCACGCGGAAGAGGACAAGAAGCGCCGTGAGGCTGCCGAGCGCCGCAACGCCGCCGAGCAGTCCGCTTACTCCGTCGAGAAGCTACTCCAGGACAACGACGAGAAGCTGCCCGAGGAGGTCAAGACCGAGGTGCAGGCTGACGTTGACGCGCTGAAGGCAGCCCTGGAGAAGCAGGACAACGACGACGAGGTGCAGGCGGCTTACGAGAAGCTGCAGGCCTCTCAGGTCAAGATCGGTGAGGCCCTCTACGCTTCGGAGTCCGCTGAGGGTGCCGAGGGCGCTGAGGCCGGTGCGAACGCGGATGAGGACATCGTCGACGCCGAGGTTGTGGACGAGGACGACGACTCCAAGAAGTGACCGACGCCACCGGCTCGTGAGAGCGAGCCGCGCTCGGCGCGTACCGAGTAAGGATCCGGTTTCTGGGCCGGCCGTGCCCCGGAGATGGGGTGCGGCCGGCCCGGCCGGTATCAGCACCCATGACCAGCCCAGACCAGACAGCGCCAGTTCAGACAGTGCCTGACAGGAGAGACCATGACGAACGAACCACATGAGCACCGTGACGGTGCCAACGACGCCCAGGAACCGCGCGAGGACGTGCGCTTCACCGACAAGCGCCGGATCGACCCGGAAACCGGGAAGCGCCGCGATCAGCCGGGCCAGCCCGGTGAGGCAAGCCAGGAAGACGGCGCGGATGCGGTGAGCCAGGCGGAGCAGATCCTCCAGGATGCGGCCGCGGCGGAGGACGCCGATGCTGGTGCAGGGGAATCCGAGGGCGCGGAGGCGTCAGGCGCCGTCGTCGATGAGCTGCGCACCGACCTGCAGCGGCTCCAGGCCGAATTTGTGAATTACCGGCGTCGCGTGGACCGGGACCGCAGCGTGGCCAAGGAGGAGGCGGTGAACTCGATGCTCGAGTCGCTGTTGCCGGTGCTGGACGATATCGATGCCGCACGCACTGCCGGGGACCTCACGGACGGGCCGTTTGCCGCCATCGCGAAGAAGCTGGAGCAGGTGCTGACCGGTTATGGGCTGGAGCGCCACGACCAAGAGGCACTGGCCGGGGCCGAGTTCAACCCCGCCCAGCACGAGGCGATGCTGCGTCAGCCGTCGGAGGAGGTGCCCGAGGAGCACATTATTCAGGTGTTCCGTAACGGGTACGTCCGCGGCGAGCGGGTGTTGCGTGCCGCCCAGGTGATGGTCTCGGCCGGAGCGAATTGAGGTTGCTGAGCAGGTGCCGAACCAGCGCCTGCCGAACAGCTGAGTACACGAGAGAGGAAGGGAGGCACCATGGCCTCACAGGATTGGGTGGACAAGGATTTTTACGCCACCCTCGGTGTCTCTAAGGACGCCTCGGACGCCGACATCAAGAAGGCCTACCGCAAACTGGCCCGGAAGTACCACCCGGACCAGAATATTGGGGATGAGGCCGCGGAGAAGAAGTTCAAGGAGATCTCGGAGGCGAACGCGGTGCTCTCCGATCCGGAGGAGCGCCAGCAGTACGACGCGATTCGCGCCATGGGCTCGGGCGCACGCTTCACCGGGCCCGGACCTGGCGGACCCGCCGGTGGTGCCGGGGGCGGAGGTTTCGAGGACGTTTTCGGTGACTTGTTTACCGGCGGCCGCGCCCCCCGCGCCGGAGGCGGTCAGCGCGGGGGACCGGATCTCTCCGATCTGTTCGGGGGCTTCGGTGGCTTCGGCGGGGGCGACTACAACCCACCACCGCAGAAGGGTCCCGATCGGACGGCGACGACGACGATCTCCTTTGGCGGGGCGATGCGCGGCACCACCGTGTCGCTGCGCGCGGCTGACGGCGAGATGATCGAGGTGCGCATCCCAGCCGGCATTAAAGATGGCCAGAAGGTGCGCGCCCGCGGCAAGGGCTCCCACGGTACTGCTGGTCGCGGGGACCTGATCGTGACGGTGAAGGTGCGTGAGCACCCGTTCTTCCACCGAGAGGGTAACAACCTGCGGATCACTGTGCCGGTGAGCTTCGCGGAGGCGGCACTGGGCGCCACCATTGAGGTACCGACCCTGGAGGATCCGGTGCGGATGAAGGTGCCGGCCGGTTCGTCGTCGGGCAAGGTGCTGCGATTGAAGAACCGCGGCGTACCCGGGAAGAAGGGGCCCGGTGACCTGCTCGTGGAGCTGCAGGTGGCCGTGCCCAAGACTCTCAGCGACGAGGCTCGCGCGGCGGTGGAAGCGCTGGCCGAGGCGACGTCGAGCTTCGATCCGCGTGAGGGACTGGCAGCGAAAGCCAGAGTGTGATGGTGGCTTTCGAATCCCGCGGTTTCAGCGACGCCAGCACACCGACCTTCGTGATTTCGGTGGCGGCGGAGCTGGCCGATATGCACCCGCAGACTCTGCGCCAGTACGACCGGCTCGGGCTGGTGGTGCCGCAGCGTCAGGGTGGCGGGCAACGGCGGTATTCACGCGCGGATCTGCACCGGTTGCGCCGGATTCAGGTGCTCTCCCGCGAGGGGGTCTCCCTGGAAGGGATCCGTCGAATTGTGGAACTAGAGGGCGAGGTAGATCAGTTGCGCCAGACGGTGACGCACCTGATGGACCAGGTGAACTTGCTGCACGACCAGGGTCGGTTCTCACGCACCTTCACGGCCGGGACCACCGGGGACGTGACCACCCGGTTCACCACCCCCGGCGAGGGATCGGCTGGTCGGGCCGGCACCACTGGCTCCGCCGCAGAGCGGGAGCTCGATCGGGCCGCTGCTGAGGCGGTCCGCCGCCGGGGACGTCCGGCACTGGCCTTGGAACCCGTGGCTCGGGTTCCGAAGGTGCGGACGTGGCGGCGGACGGGCTGATCCACCGCAGCGCCGTCGCACTGAGGGCGCTACGCGCGGAGATGGCCGTGCGCGAGACTCTGCCTGAACGACGACGGCGGGTGCTTGATGGCACCGTGCACGCGCTCAAGCCTGACTCGATGGACGCCGACTACGCCGCGCGCACCCTGATCGACTATGACTCGGCCACCCCGCACGTGGTGATCGCGGTGGGGGAGTTGCACGCGCCCACCCAGGTGACGTGGCAGATCGCGGGCATGGCGATGGGCCCGGCGCAGGCGGCGTGGGGTGCGGCGCGCGAAGCGGCGCAATTGCACCGGGAACAGCGGCATCTGGGGGCGGTTCGCCCGCTGGTGCTGAGCTGGCAGGGCTACCACCCACCGTCGCCGCTGGGGGTGCTCTCCTCGCGGATCGCCGCCCGGGCCGGGGAACGCCTGGCCGAGCACGTGTGGACGACGTTGCTGCTCTGGCAATGCACGGGCGCTGGGCGGGGTGCCGGAACCGCGCTCGACCCGTGGCGCAGCCTGGAGGCCCATTCGTACGGGGTGCCAGTGGCGGTGCGGGCGTTGGGACTGTTGGCGCTCTGGTCACGCACCCGGCTTGAGCGCACGGTGCCGTCGGCGGGCCGGATCGATGCGCTGGTGCTCTCCGGATCGGTGGGCGCGCCACACCATTGGTGGGGCACGGTGTCGGCGCTGGCAGAACGGTCTGAACGTGGTCTCCACCGCGGCCCACGGGTCACAGAGATCCGTGCCCGCCGGGACCTGCTGGCACCGCTGGGTCGGGTGCTGTCCGGACGCCGTCGTGTGCCCGTGGACACTGCTCAGGGCGGTCAGATCGTGCAGGCGGGGTCTCCTGCGTCACCGGAATCCGGTCTGATCCCCGCCGTCGGGCACGACACCCATGGTGGGCGCGGTTACCGGGACCCGGGGACGGTCAGTCTGCGGGCCATCGCCGGCGCCACACAGAATTAAGCGGGAGTTCATGCAGGGGTGCGGTCCCGGCCAAACGGGGCTCTTAGGGTGACAGCTGTTGTGCTCACCGGCGTTCACTCGCCCTGTTGGAGAGAGGCCTCCATGGCTGTTCCCTTATCTGTTTCCACCCGAAACACCGTGATCGCGGGGCTCGCCGCGACCGCCGTCGGAGTGTCCGCGCTCGTCGGTATCCAAGTTGCGGCCAGTGCGTCGCTCACCGATGCACCGGTGATCAACGAGTTCGTCACCGATACCGCCGGGACCGATGTCCTCGAATTCGCGGAGATCCTGGTCCCCGAAAACTTTGACACCGCCGAACTGCACGTGGTGGGGATCGAGGGCGACGGCAACTCCAACCAGGGCAAAGCCGTGCATGTCTATCCGCTGGCGGACGTGGAGTTCGATGACGACGGACGCGGTGTGCTGACCGTGCCGGTGAATGGCTTCCAGAACGGCTCGCTCACCCTAGCGCTGGTGAACGGCGCCGTGGCGTCTAACACCCAGATGGACGCTGAATTGGATGGTGTGCTGGACGACGCCGCGCTGGCCGATCAGGGCGTGGAGGTGCTCGACGTCGTGGGTCTGCACGACGGCGACTCTGGGGATCTGGCTTGGGGCACTGAGCTGTCCGCCTCCGACTTCGACGGGTACACGAGCACGCTCGGCGGTGCCTCCCGCGTTCCAGACGGTTCCGACACGTGGGTGCCCAACGCGTACAACGGCGCCGGACTGCCCGGCATTGACGCCGCACCGCGGGGCGAGTTTGAGGTGGCGAGCGCCCCCGGTACGGCCAACGGCGAGGGCGCGGGTACTCCAGAACCGGAGCCCACGGATGAGCCGAGCGAACCCGGTGCGGTCTGCGACGCCGACGTCACCTCGATCTCCGAGGTGCAGGGCGCCGGGGCCGCCACCCCGCTCAACGATCAGAATGTCACCGTGCGCGGGGTCGTCGTCGGCGACTTCTTCAACGCTTCGGGTGGCTCCAACGGTTTCTGGGTCCAAGAGCGCGACGAGACGGCGGACGATGATCTGGCCACCAGCGAAGCAGTGTTTGTGCACCACCCGAACGCCGAAGCACCCGAGCAGGGCACCCTGGTCACGGTGTCCGGCCGCGCCGGCGAGTATGACAACCAGACCCAGCTCTCCAACACCACCATGACCGAGTGCGGCACCGCCGAGCTGCCCGCCCCGGTCGAGATCAGCTTCCCGGTCGAGGAGGACTACGAGCACCTCGAAGGCATGCGGGTCACGATCCCCGAGGCCATCGTGCTGGAAACCTACCAGTTCGGTCGCTACGGCGAGGTCGTCGTCGGGCCCGAGCGCCAATTCACCCCGACCGCGATCCACGCCCCGGAATCCGCGGAGGCCCAGGAACTCTACGAGTCGAACCAGGCGAACCGCATCACCATCGATGACCGCAATTCAATTCAGAACTACTACCCGGCCGAGCACCTCAACGGGGAGCCGTTCAGCATCGAGGACTACTTCCGTGGCGGTGACACCTTCCGCGACCTCACCGGTGTGATGGACTTCCGCAACAGCGTCTGGAAGATTCAGCGCACCGAGGCTGCCGACTACGAGAACACCGTGCCGCGCGAGTCCGAGGTCCCTGACGTCGGCGGTGACGTGCAGGTCGCGGCGTTCAACGTACTCAATTACTTCACCACCTTCAATTCCCGCGGCGCGCAGGACGACGAAGAGTTCGAACGTCAGAAGGCGAAACTGGTTGCGGCGATCGGTGACCTTGGCTCCGACGTCGTCGGGTTGATGGAGATCGAAAACAACAACGACGTCGCACTGCGCGATCTCGTCGATGGCGTGAACAACTACTTGGATGAGGACCGCTACGTGGCCCTGGAAACCGGACGCCTGGGCACCGATCAGATCACCACCGCCATGATGTACGACCCCGAGGCGGTCACCCCAGCCGGCGCGCACCAGGTGCTCGACGGCAGTGTGGACTCCCGCTTCAACACCTCACGCCACCGTCCGGCGCTGGCGCAGACCTTCACCGCGGCCGGGGAGACCGGGGAGCTCGGCGAGTTCACGGTGATCACCAACCACCTGAAGTCCAAGGGCTCCGAGTGCGGCTCCGAGGACAACAACACCCACCTGGTGGGCTCCTGCGACGCCGAGCGCACCGCCGCCGCTGAGGCCCTGGTGGACTGGGCGGTGGACGCCGAGCTGCCGAAGCCGGTGATGATGGGCGACCTGAACGCCTACGACCATGAGGCCCCGATCACCACCCTGACCGAGGGCGGCTACGTGGACCTGAAGAAGGAGTACGAGGGTGAAGAAGCCTACTCCTACGTGTTCGACGGCCAACTGGGGTACCTCGACTACGCGATGGCGCACGAGGACATCATGCCCCACATTTCGGGTGCGGCCTCCTGGCACACCAACTCGGACGAGATCTCGGTGCTGGACTACCAGACCCGGTTCCACACCGATCCCCGTCAGGACGACATCTACGCCCCCGACGTGTATCGCTCCTCGGACCACGACCCGGTGGTGTTCGGTCTGAACCTGGACGAGTCCGGTACCGAGCCGAGCGAGCCCGGTGAGCCCGGGGACGGCGATATCCCGGTCGAGGCCGAGATCCCCGGTCTGCCCGGTGACGATGACGACAACAACGCGCCCGGTTCGCTGGTACTCTCCATCGCTGACGGCACCACCACCCTGGGCAACCAGCGCAACGCCGGTGACCGGCTGCGCGTGACCGGTGAACTACCCACCGTGTCCGTGACCGACACCCGTCGTACCGGCGCCGGCTGGGCCATGGCCGGCCAGTCCTCCGACCTGAGCATCGCCGGCGACAGCGGCGAGTCCGTCACGGCTGACCACCTCGGCTGGGCACCCTTCGTCAACGACACCACCAACAGCGCCACCCCGGGTGAGGTTTCCCGCGGCGTGCTCGCCGGCGGCGAGGGCCTGGCCGCCCCGGCCACCCTGGGCTCGGCCACCGAGGAGACCCGCCTGGGCACCTCGGACCTCGCGGCCGATCTGGTGCTCGAGGTTCCGGTCGACACCGAAGCCGGCACCTACACCGGCGCCCTGTCGGTCTCCCTGTTCCCGGTCGACTGACCAGACACCGCATCACCACCTGTTAACCACATCGGTCCCGCACCCCTCATCTGGGAGTGCGGGACCGATGTGGTTCTGGAGGGTTACCGCTGCGGTGCGGCCTCGTCCGAGGTGGTGGACTCGGTGCCGACGCTGTCCTCGGTGCCCGAGGCGTCATCGTCGGGAGTCCATCCGTCGGCGTATTCACCGGTCCCGTAGTCGTAGTCGACCTCGTTGCCGTCCTCGTCGGTGCGCTGGTACCACTCGGTGAGTTTCTCGTCGGTGGAGTCGAAGTCGGCGCCGGCGCCGCGGCCATCGGTGGCATGGCGGACCTGGAGCTCGAACTCGTCGCCGTGCTCCTCGAGGCCGCGCACCACCGCGTTCTTGATGGCGGTGCGAGCATAGTTGTGGCGAATGGCAGCCGGGTCGGTGGCCAGGTCCTTCAGGAAGGCCACCATCATCAGGATGAGGATCAGACTGAACGGCATCGCGATGAGGATCGTGAGGTTCTGCAGCCCGGAGAGCGCATCCTCACCACCGGCGAGCAGCATGACCACTGCGATGCCCATCATGCACAGCCCCCAGAACACCACGAGCAGCTTGTTCGGCGACGGCGTCCCGCGCGAAGACATGGTGCCCATCACTACGGAGGCGGAGTCGGCGGAAGTGATGAAGAAGATCGCCAACACCACAATCAGGATGTACGGGGTGACGCCGTTGAGCGGCAGCAGGTCGAACATGTGGAACAGCACTTGCTCTGGGGTGGCGGAGCCGTCGAAGCCCTCCACGCCGTTGATGGAGTTCATAATCGAGGTGCCACCGAACACGGTGAATGCCAGGATCAGGATCATGGTGGGCACCGCCATGGTGGCCAGGGTGAACTCGCGCAGGGTCCGGCCTCGGGAAATCCGGGCGATGAACATGCCCACGAACGGGGTCCAGGCGATCCACCAGGCCCAGTAGAAGGCAGTCCACCAGGACTGGAACTCGACGGTCTCCGGGCCCCACGACAGGGACTTGCCCATCATGGTCACAAACTCGGCGGCGTAGGTCATGATGCCGGAGGGGATCAGATTCAGCAGGAACAGCAGCGGCCCGGTGAAGAACACGAACAGCACCAGCCCGAGGGTCAGGGTGATATTGATGTTGGAGAGATACCGGATGCCGCGGGCCACCCCGGACACCGCCGAGATGATGAACCCCAAGGACAAAATACCGATGATGAGGATCAGCACGGCATTGCCGACCTCACCGAGCCCGCTGATGATGGTCACGCCCTGCCCGATCTGAATGGCGGAGAGTCCCAGGGTCGCGGCGGTGCCGAACAGGGTGGCGACGATGGCGAACATGTCGATGATCTTGCCGGGAACCCCATCGGTCTGGGCGCCGAAAATGGACCGAAACGCCGAGGACAGCAGAGTCACCCGGCCGCGGCGGTACGAGGAGTAGGCCAGGGCGCCGCCCACCAGCGCGTAGAGCGCCCAGGCGTTGAGCCCCCAGTGATAGTGGGCCTGGGCTATGCCCTGGTGGATAGCCTGCCGGTTGACCTCGGTTTCGCCACCGGAGGCCGCAATCATGGCGTTGAGCTGGTTCTGCGCAGCGGCGTCGGTGTGCGGGGCCGGGTCGAGAAAGAAGGCCAACGGCTCGGAAGGTCCGAAGAAGAAGATACCCACACCGATGCCGGCGCCGAACATCATCGCGATCCAGGAGAACCGGGAGAACTCAGGGGTTTCGTCGTCCTTACCCAGCCGGATGCGCCCGAACCGGGAGAACGCGACGTAGACCATCACGAACACGCCGAGGATCATGGTCAGGTTCAGCAACCAGCCGATGTTCTCCATGGCCCAGGAGAAGCCGATCGACGCCGCCGTGCCCACCGATTCGGGGCTGAGGACGCCCCAGGTGACGAACCCGACGATGAGCACGCCGACGACGCCGGAGATCAGCCAGTCGATGCCGAACCGGTTGCGCTGCTCATCCACGGAAATCCCGGGCACCAGCCCGGGGTGGATGTCATGCGGGTAGAGCCCGACGGCGGAGTCGCGGTTCGGGGACAGCAACTGCGAGGCCAACGGGCCGCGGTGCGTGCGGCGCTGGATTTGTTCGGGCTGCTGGTCTTCGGGTGTGGAGGGTGGGTTCGTCGCCACCGGGGTCCCTTCGTTGTACCGTGCGAGCGTCATCGGGCGCAGCACCTCCGCGGTGCGAGGAGGGGGAGTTCAGCGATGACGCGCGACGCAGGTCGTTACCTGCGGGTTTACGAGCACAAAGGCTACCAGCCCCAGATGAGCGGGGCTCATCCGGTCGGCTCAGCCAGACTCAGCGAAGGTCCCCCGTCAGCGAGGAGCGCGGGTGTAGGTGAGGTCGAAGATCTCGCGGCCGGCGCGGTGGGCCTTGTTCTCGAAGCTGGTCAGCGGGCGGGTGTCGAAGCGCGGGGCGAAGCCGTCGTGAACATTGCGCAGGGCGGCGGCGTCGTCGAGCACCTCACGCATCTGCCAGGCGTAGTCCTCCCAGTCGGTGGCCAGGCGCAGGGTGCCGCCGTCACGCAGCACCCGCTCCAACTTCGGTACCAGGGTGGGGCTGACCAAGCGGCGCTTGTGGTGGCGGGCTTTGTGCCAGGGGTCGGGGAAGAAGATCCAGATCTCGTCCGCGCTGGCCTCGGGCAGCAGGTGGTCCAGTACCTCGGGGGCGTTGGCCTGTACGGCGCGGATGTTCTCCAGCTCGTGGGTCTCCATGCCCAACAGCAGCGCGGCAACACCCGGGGTGTACACCTCGACGGCAAGGAAGTTCGCCTCGGGGCGGGCCTGGGCGCCGGCCAGGGTGGACTCGCCCTGCCCGCAGCCGATGTCGACCACCAGGGGCGCGGTGCGTCCGTAGACCTGCTCGAGTTGCAGGTGGGAGTTCGGGGCGACCGAGGTATCGGCGCGGTCGCGGGGCACCTTGAGCACCACGTGCGGGCTCATCCGGTCCCAGGCGGCCTGGCGGCCGGGATTCAGCCGGGCGCCGCGGCGGACGAAGGACACCGGCTGGGTGCGGTACAGGCCGGGATCCGGGTTCGGGTTGTGGCCGTGGGGGTGTTGGGCGGGGGCAGAATTCTCAGTCATCGTCTACCAGAGTAGAGCAGATTACTCGGAGGGGATGATCTCTTCGAGCTCGGTGAGAAACTCTTGCAGGACCGGGCCGTTGGTCTGGGATCCGGCGAAGCCCTCGTTGAAGAACAGCGCGACGGCGAGGTCCCCATGGATGGAGGTGATCCAGGTGTGGGCCAGGGTCTCGCCCTCGGAGACGAACTGGGCGGTGCCGGTCTTGGCCAGCACCGGAGCACCGGGAACCTGCTGCAGGGTCGGCACGGTGCCCTCGTTCACCGGCCCGGCCATCAGCTCGCGCAGCTGGGCGGCTTCCTCCTCGGTGAGCGGGGTGTTACCGGGCAGGTTCTCGTTCTCGGTGGGATCCACCTCTGGGTCGGTCACCACGATGGGGGAGACGGTGGAGCCGGCGGCGATGGAAGCAGATACGGTGGCCATCCCCAGCGGCGAGGCCTGAGTGACGCCTTGACCGAAGAGGTTCGCGGCGTGCCCGGCGCCGGTGGCGTCGTCGGGGATGCTGCCCAAGAAAGCGCCGTCGAATCCGACGATGGGGTCGGCCACCAGGCCCAGTGCCACCGCGGCGTCGTACTCCTGTTGGGCGGTGATGTCGTTCCACTGCCCCACGAACACGGTGTTGCAGGACTGGGCGATGGCTTGGGCCAGCGTGATCTCCCCGAGGAACTGGGTGGGGTAGCCGTCGAAGTTGCCGATCTCGGTGCCGTCGGTGTTGATGGTGGCCGGGCAGCTGACGGTGGACTCGGGTGTCATCCCGTTGCGCAGCATGGCCAGGGCGGTGATCAGCTTGTAGGTAGAGCCGGGCGCGTATTTTCCGGACATCGCCACTGGCCAGCTCATCGACTCCGGGCCGTCCGCTGCGGCGAGGATGTGCCCATCGGAGGGACGCACGACGACGAGGCCGGCGGGGACCTCAGACTCGGCAAGGGTGTCTTCGGCCAGCTGCTGGACCTGTTGATGCAGCGTGGTGGTGATGGAGGCGCCGTCGATGGGCTCGCGGGTGAAGGAGACCGGGTCGTGCTCGGGCGCCGTGTCTGATGCCGCGGCGTCGTCGGATACGGCCTCGTTGTCGACGGTGATTTCCAACCCGGAGGTCCCGGAGAGCTCGTCATTGAAGGTGGCCTGCAGTCCCGAGAGCCCGGTGGCCACGCCGGCTTCTAGCGTGCCATCGGAATTCTCCACCTGTTCGGCGGAGGGCTCGCCGAAGGTGCCCAGGACGGAGCGGGCAAAGCTACGGGTCGGAGCCAACATCTGGGTGTCTTCAATAGTTCGGGCCCCGGTGATCTGGTTGATCTCCTCGGACGGAATCCCGGTGGAACCGTCGGCACGCAGAGTGATGAACTCGACGAAGGCCCGCTGTCCGGCGTCCAGGGTGCGCTCGGTGAAGATGTCGATGTCGAGATCGAGTACTTCCGCCAGCGCGGTGGCGGATTCGGTGAGCAACTCCTCGGCCTCGGTCTGCTGGGCCTCGGTGAGTTCGCCCTCGATCTGCAGGGCGTCCATGATGCGCGCCTTGTCGATGCCGATGCGCTGCACCGGGCGGTTGGTTACGATGGGTTCGCCCTCGCCGTCGAGAATCCGGCCCCGCTCGGAGGCGGTCTCAGCGACGACGACGGCGCCGCCTTCAGCCAGCCCGGGCACCAGCGATTCCGGGGTCAGCCGCGGCTGCCAGGCCTCGGCCTCCTCGTTCCACACCAGGGTGGTTTCCGCGGTGTAGGACCACTCGTCTGTGGATTTCGCGGAGGCCTCTGCGGAATCAGATGCCTCGGCGCTCTCGGTGGGTTCAGACTGGTCAGATTCCTCGGATGTCTCACCGCTGAGGTCCCAGGTCACCGTGTAGGTGGCGGTTGCGGTCGCCGGTGCGTCTTCGGCTTCGTCCGTGCCCTCTGCTTCTTCATCGACCGCGACCTCGTCCAGGGTCACCGTCATCGGGTACGACTCCAGCTGGGCCAGTGCTTCGACGAGCGCATCCAGGTCCGAAGAGTTGGCAGCCAGGGCCGCCGTGTCGACCTCGGTGAGCTCGTCCGAGGCCAGCTGACTGGCCCAGGCTTCAGCAGTATCGTTGGGATCCGGAAGGGAGGTGCCGCAGGAGCTTAGAATCAGCGCGAAGGCGATGCCGGCGGCACCGAGACCGAGCGCGCGTGACGAAAATCGAGCGCGCCGAGTCCTGCGAGCATGACGGGCGGAAGCAGGGTGTGAGGTGAGTGCTGCGGCCATGCTTGCATTCTAGAGTGTTCCGGGCCACCTCGACCTGGGATCAAGGCCTGTGAAGCCCATGTCAGGCCCGCATTGACTCTACTTGCGGCCGGGGCCGTGCTGGACCAGGGCGTCGATGCGGCGGGCGGCCTCGTCGGCGCTGGGCGGCTGGTAGTTCGGATCCTGGGCGCGCCGGCGATTGCGCAGCACCCGTAGCGTCATCCACACCACGATCGCGGCCACGACCAGTCCGAGGATCACATTGGAGAACACGTCGGCGTAGTCGGAGATGAGGTGGAAATTTTCGCCCAGCAGGAAGCCACCACCGATAAAGAGGGTGTTCCAGATGCCCGAGCCCACCGTGGTCAGCAGTAGGAACAGCCCCATGTGCATGCGCTCCACCCCGGCGGGGATGGAGATCAGCGAGCGGAAAATGGGCACCATGCGCCCCACGAACACGGTCCAGTAGCCGAAGCGGAGGAACCAGCGCTCGGTTTTTTCGACGTCGTCAATATCCACCAGCGGCAGCCAATCCGCCGCGCGATACAGCCGACGCCGCCCGAACCAGGCGCCCAAACCGTAGAGCAGGGCCGCGCCCACCACCGAACCAACCGTGGCCCAGAGCACGGCCTCCCACACGGTGAACGCGCCAGACGCGGCAGTGAAGCCGGCCAGGGCCAGGAACAGCTCCGAGGGGATGGGCGGGAAGATGTTCTCGATGAGTACCGCCAGGCCGACCCCGATGGGCCCGATGGCTTCCATGACGGCGACGACGGCGTCGCCGAGCCACCCGTAGGACACGTCCGCCTGGTCTGTGGGCGCAACGGCGGTCAGGGGCACGTGCGCCGCAGCAGACAACGATGAGATCGAGGGAAGCATTGCTCCATTGTGACGAATAAAGCTGAATCGTGGCTGAACCGCCGGATTAGGGCGTCCAGAGTGCTCGGGCGCGGGACTGATCCCAGAGGCCTTGATTGATCGACTCCTGCGACTGGCCAATATCGGCGAGCGTGGAGGTTTCACGTCCTTCCCATGCAGCGGAGAAGGCCTCCAGGTGAATCCACTCGCCGACTTCTAGATAGTCGGGGTGGCAGTAGGGGTCCGGCATCTCTCCGGTTCCGTCCCAGTCCCGGGGCCAGCCGGAGGGCTGGTAGATGCCGTTCTGTTCCGTTTTGGCAGCCAGGGCTTCGTCGTCGTCGCAACGAAGGTGGTGGATCTCGACGCCGGCGCCGTTCTCGCCAGGGATGTGGCGAAACTCCACGGCGCCGTCCGGGTCATCGACGATGAGCTGGCTTGGCCGGAACACCCGATCCTCGGGCGGTTCGATCCCGTGCGCTTTGTACCTCGCGGACAAGGGAACCTCACCGAAGGAATCGTCACCGCAGGCCGTCAGGATCAGCACGGCCGCACCCAGCAACGGTCCGGCCGAAGCCCAGGCGGTGGTGCGCATATTCTCAGCTTACCCAGAGTTCGGTGGGGATGGACAAGCCTCGCCCCGCTAGAGTGGCGATCGTGGAAACGTGGATGGTGCTGGCAGCGGTCGCCGCCGGACTCGTGGGCGCCTGCCTGCAGCGCGTCTCCGGCGCGGGGGTCGGCCTGGTGGTCACCCCGGTGATGGTGCTGCTGTTCGGCCCGGTGGCCGGGGTGCTGCTGACCAACGCCACCAGTATTGTGTCCGCGTTGCTGATCATGACCACCGTGTGGGCAGGGATCGACTGGAAACGGCTGAGCCAGCTGGCGCCCATCGGGGTGCTCGGCGCACTCGTGGGCGCGACGCTCGTGGCCGAGCTGCCTGCCGCGTGGTTGCAGATCGTGGTGGGTGCGGTGGTGTTGCTGACCCTGGTGATGACGTTCTCCCTGCCGCGGCTGCCCGAGTGGACCGGCCCGGTGCCCGCACTCTCAGCCGGCGTCGTCGGCGGATTCCTGAACACGGTGGCCGGAGTAGCGATGCCGGCGATGGTCATTTTCGCCCAGGTGTCCCGGTGGCCGCAACGGGCCTTCGCCGCCACCATGCAGCCGGTGTTCTTCCTCTTCGGGGTGTTTTCGGTGGCGATCAAGCTGCTGCTCGGCGCGGCGGTCGTGGAGGTGCTACCGCCGTGGTGGTTTTTCGCGCTGGTGGGCCTCGGCGTCGTCGTCGGGATTGTGCTCGGCACCGTGCTGTCCCGACACGTGCAGGCCGAGCGGGCTCGGATCCTCGCCGTCGTGCTGGCGGGCGTGGGCGCGGCTGTCACGGTGGTGCGGGGAATTCTCGCGTTGTGAGCGTGCCGGATTCTGGGTACGACAGGACCCGTGCGGGCGGCCAGGGCTGACAGAGGACGGGGGAGTGACTATAGAGTGGTGTCGAAACTGATCCCATCGGAAGGACTCTCATGAGCATCGTCCAGATCCCGCTGCGCCTGACCACCGGCGCGTTCGTGCTGAATTCGGGCCTGAACAAGCGCAACCTGACCGACGAGCAGGCCGAAGGTCTGCGCCAGATGGCCGAGAAGGGTCTGCCCGCCGTCAAGGACATGGACGCTGCCACGTTCCGCCGCTTCCTGACCTACAGCGAGATCGGCGTGGGCGCGGCCCTGCTGCTGCCAGTGGTTCCAGGCTGGGTGGCCGGTACCGCGTTGAGCGCCTTCTCCGCAGGCCTGGTCAACATGTACCTCAACACCCCGGAGATGACCGAGGACGACGGCGTGCGTCCCTCGCAGGAGGGCACCTCGGTGGCCAAGGATGTCATCATGCTGGGCGCCGGCGTGGCTGTCACCCTGGACTCGCTGGTGAACCGCAAGGCCAGTAAGCGCAAAGCCGCCGCCAAGCGTGCCCGCAAGATCTCGGACGCCAAGAGCGAGAAGGTGGAGGCCATTCAGGAGGCTGCTGCCGATCGCGTGGACGCCATCAACCAGGCCCGCGAGGAGCAGGTCGACGCCCTGCGTAAGGCCCGCAAGGACCTGAAAGCTCAGCGCAAGGGCAAGTAAGCCTCGCGATTCTGTAGCAAGCACTACACACGACGACGCCGGATCCCGTTGCAGGGGTCCGGCGTCGTGCTATTGCTGACTGTCTAGCTGTCTTGTTGTCTGCTTGTCCGGGTCAGCGGCGCAGCACGGCCACCAGGAAATCGGACTCCTCGGTGAAGGGCTGCAACGTCCAGGTGGAGTACCGGGCGTCCACCGTGAAACCCTCGGCTGCGGCGTCGGCGAAAAACTCGGTGAAGGTGTAGCCGCGACCGGCGCCGAAGCCGATCACCACACGGCCCGAATCGACCAGCAGCTCCCGGATGCTGCGTAGCGCCGGACGCCGGCCGGCCGGGGCCAGGAATCCGAATACGTTGCCGGCGCTGACCGCCAGATCGAACGGCTCTGCCAGCGTTTCGCGGGCCTCATCCGAGAGCGAAGACTCCAGATTTTCCAGGTCGCCGGTGAACCAGGTGGCGTCGGGGAAATCGGTACGGGCCACCTCAACCAGGTGCGGATCCACATCCACACCGACCACGCTGTGCCCCGCCTCGGCCAGGTACCCTCCGGTGCGGCCGGTGCCGCAACCGGCATCGAGAATGCGGGATTCGCGCTCGGCCATCGCGTCGATCAGCCGGGCCTCGCCGTCGACGTCGAAGCCCTCTGCTGCTAGTCGCCGCCAGCGTTCCGCATAGCGCTGGGAGTGCCCCGGGTCCGCGGTGACTGCACGCGTCCAGGCGTTTCCGGTGGTTGCGGGCTCCGGCGCGACTACTGCTTCCGGCGACTCGGCGGACTCCGGCTCCGGACCGAGAGCCACCGTGGAGTATCCGGCCTCCGGATCAGCGGGCAGCGGCTTGATAGGCCGGGCTGGCACCCCGACGGCGATCACATTGGCGGGCAGATCCCGGGTGACTACAGCCCCGGCACCGACCACCGTGTTCTCGCCGATGGTCACGCCCGGGCCGACCACCACGCCAGCGCCCAACCACACATTATCGCCGATGACGATCGGCTCACCGGACTCCCACTTGGCCCGACGCGGTCCGGCCTCCACTGGGTGCGAGGCAGTCACCAGTTGCACGCGCGGACCGATCTGCACGTCGGCGCCGATGGTGATGGGCGCGACGTCGAGAGCCAGCAGCCCGAAATTGGCGAAGGTGCGGGCCCCGATACGAATGTAGCGCCCGTAGTCAACATTGAAGGGTGGGCGGATCTCCACCTGCTCGCCGACCTCACCGAGCAGGTCGCGCAACAGCTCGGTGCGGGTGGCGCCGTCGTCGATGGAGGTGGCGTTGTATGTTTCGGTGAGCCGCTGAGCTCGAGCCGAGGCGGAGCCCAGCTCGTCGCTGGCTGCCAAATAGACGTCCCCGGATTCCATGCGCTCGCGCATCGAACGCTCATCGGGGAAGTAGTGCGGGGCCGGGTCGGTGGTCATGCACGGTCCTTTCGTTCGGGGAGGTCTTGGGCCATTTCTTCCGCATCAGATTCCCCCGTGTCGCTGTCGGCTTCTGCGGCTTCGGCGGCCGCGGCGAGTTCTGCGTGGCGAGAGAGGAACGTTTCGCGCACGTAGGGGGTGCCTGTGGTCAGGCGGTGGTTGCCCGCATTCAGGGCGAACAGCGAGCCGGATTCGGTGAGTCGGCTGGTTTTCACCGTGGTGACGGGTTCTCCGGTGTTGGCCGCCCTGGCGATGATCCGGCCCACGCGGTATTCATCGGCGGCCTGTCGGTCCAGCTTCTTCAGAACGCGGGTGTGTACCGTGCGCAGCTGCAAGGTGTCCCAGGCGGGCAGTCCGGCGGCGAGCTGGCGGGCGCGCAGTACCTCGGCGTCCCAGGCCGCCCCGGCGATGAGCACCATGGTGGCGATCCAGGTCATCAGGATGATGACGATCACCCCGTTCAGGGTGGTGAGGATCTGCGAGAAAGAGCCGACCGAGTCCAGTAGCCAGCCCACGGTGCGCAGGGCGAAGAACAGCACCAGCACGGTGAAGGCGCCACCAGCGGTGACGAGCCGGTAGCGGGGCAGCTTCACGTTGGGGGTGGAATAGTAGGCGGTGGAGACCCCGATGATGAGTACCGCGAGAATCACCCACCATTTCACGGTGTTCCAGGTGGCCACAGTTTCGGTGGTGAAGCCCAGCATGGTACCGAGGCGTTCGGAGAACTCGCCGCCGACGGTGATCAGCAGCAGCACGGCAATAGCCACCAGCATGACCCCGATGGTCTCCAGCAGGACTCGGGCGCGGAACAACAGCAGCGGGCGCCCCTCACGGGTGTCGTACAGGCGGTGCATCGCCCGGTGGAATGCGGCCAACACATTCGACGCCGAGTACAGCGACCCCAGCAGTCCAACAACCAGGCCAAGTACCCCGCCGCCGGTGTTGCCCAGCGCCAGCACGGCCGAACTGATAGCAGCCGGCTCCATGGTGGGCACGAGCTCGTGGATCAGCTCGGCCGCGGCTTCTACGGTCTCCGACTGCAATCCCAGCAGCGAAACGAGCGAGACAATGGAGACCAGGGCGGGCAGCACTGAGAGCATGGCGTAGAAGGTCATGGTTCCGGCGACGTCCCACACCTGCATCTCGATGAGTCGCATCCAGGTGCGGCGCAGCACGTAGATCACCGACGCTCGGGGTGCAGCGTAGGTGCGCCGCGAGAAACGCCGTCGTCGTCGTTTCGGGGCAGAACTCATAGCTTCGAGCGTACCGTCCGTCCGTGTGCTGGCAACGGAAGCTCGACCTGAGCGAGGTGGGCTCGGTTGAAGGGATTTGGCGGAGCAGACTACTGTGAAGGTCATGGCAGATTCCCGCACGCGCGCGCTGACGACGGCTCCCGCACTCTTGCTCCTCACAGCCGGCCTGACGTTGACGTCGTGCACCGTTGAGCCCTCCCCGGAACCGTCGGGGAGCCCGTCCGAATCTCCCTCCGAGTCGGCGTCCTCATCGGCCAGTGTGGCGCCGCAGGCCAGCGTGGACGAGTTGGCCGGTGTGTTGCTGACCACCGGTGATGAGGCCCTGCCTGGCGAGCTGAACCTCAGCGTGGAGTCGTATGAGAACCAGCCCTTCACCATGTATTTCTCGCTGAGCGAGTTCACCACCACGGGCCAGTGTGCGGATCTGCTGGCGGAGCTTAATGCGTTCAGCACCCAGGCGCTGATCGGCGTGACCGGCCACTATGAAGCGGCCGCATCTGACGATGAGCCGACGCCGGAGAGCACGGAGTCGGAGGGTGACGCGTCGGACGCGGATGCCGAGTCCTCGGTCGTCATCGAGACCATGGTGATCGAGACAGCGGATGATGTCGACCCGATGTCGGTGTACTCCCGGATCCCGGGCGCGTGCGACTCGGTGGACAGCGATGAGCTGGAAGGTTCGACGGCCACCTTCACTCAGCTGGGCGATCTGGATGCGTTCCAGCTGAGCGTGGATGACGGTTCAGGCGAGGTGGAGACGCTCCACACCGGTGGCGGGACTGCGGGCAACCACCACGTTTACATTGCGGCCACGGGAATCAGCGAAGCTGAGGCGGAGACGCTGTTCACCGAGCAGATCAATCGACTCGAGGACGCTTTCGGCGACGAAGAATCGTCGAGCGCGACCCCGTCATCGAGTGCGACGAGCCCGTCGCCGACGGATTCCTAGCGGTTTCTGACGCCTCGCACTCAGCCACTTAAAACAGTGGGGGTGTGGACGGCGCATCCGTGGTGGGGGGCCTCTGCGGCGGCCGAGGTAGTTCCGGGGGAGTGCACTCGCCGGAGGTTTCGGACACCGAGGCTTCCGTTGACTCGGTGGGCTCGGTCGGTTCCGGAGGCTCGGTCGGGATCAGATCGCCACCAGCTGTGCCGGAACCGCGTGACTGCAGCTCGGCGTTGGTTGTAGATCGATACTCAGCTCGTTGCCCGAGCTCGAGACCTCGTAACGGTCCGGGTCAACGGCCTGTCCATCATTGGCCTGGAACTTGCCCCAGCCCTCCTGCGTATCCGGCAGCGAAGTGATGCGTACCGAGTCCTCCCAGTGGCTCAGCCCCTCGGGGATCTGATCGACGATGGTGACGGGATCTGCGCCCTCCACCAGAGAACCGGGGATGAACACGCGCCAGAACGCTTCGGTGCGGTTCGAGCCGGTCCAGCCGTCCTTGGACGCCGTCTCCCGCTTCGGCGAGATTCCCGGGGGCCGATACCGCCGGGCAGTGGCACCCCGATCATCCCGCGTGTGGTGGCGAAGGTCACCGACTCTTCATCAGTCTGCTGCCATGCCTGCATGAACGCGTCTGCCATGGCCCAAATGTTGTCGTGCTGAGTGAGGTAGGCCTCCTTCTCCAGGGTGCAGACCAAAGACGCCGTTGTCTCTGCGCTCAGTGGTGTGGTCGTGCAGGTCCCCAGGGTGGTGTCCTCATCGATCACGAGAGCGAAGTCGTAGACGTCGAGGTTGAACTCCGGGTCGGCGACGTCCGCAAGGTCAGCGGACCCCGGGGCGAGCACGGCGAGGGAGCAATCACGGTGGTCACTGCTCCTGCGCCGATGATGGTGCGGGGTCGTGGTCTGAAGACGGCCATGGGTTCCCTTCGAGGCGGCCTGGTGCCATATCAGCGGCGTCGGACGTATCCCGCGAAAGACAAAGACCTGGAGTCGCTCACCCAGTGGCGGTCAAAACTCCCCTACTCGCGATGATCGATGCTTTGATAAGAACGTTGTTGGAACGATTCAGAGCACCAGCGTAGGGGGTGATTGAGGGTTTTCGCGTTTGAGTAATCATACTGTGGGTAACTTGCCGCGCCTGAAAGTTTCCTCTGACTTTAATGGATGAAAAGTCTCGTGGGGAAGTAATGCGGCAGACTGGCCGGTGAGGCCGGCTTTTCGGACTGGAATAAGTGTCGCGTCGACAAGGTTGAGTTAAGTAGACTCAAGTAAGAGTATCCAGCATTGATCAGCCCTGGGAGGCTGGGACGAAAGGAGCGGTGATGGACGCACAGTTCACCACGAAATCTCAGGAGGCGCTCTCCGCCGCGGCGATGAACGCTTCCACTGCGGGTAACCCGCAGATCGAGCCGGTCCACCTGCTTAAAGCAGTCATGGATCAACGAGGATCGGTGGCCGTGGGCGTATTGAAAGCCGCCGGTGTCGACCCCGACGTCATCTCCACCGCCGCATCGACCGCCATCAAGTCGTTGCCTGCTACCTCGGGTGACTCCGTCGCCCAGGCGAAACTTTCGCGTACTGGGCTTCAGGTGGTGCAGGCCGCACAAGCCCAGGCCCAAGAGATGGGGGATCAGTATGTATCTACCGAGCACCTGCTGCTTGGTCTGACCGCCGACTCCGGTGCAGCCGGACAGGCACTACGAGATGCCGGCGCCACGCTGGAGGCTCTCAAGGCTGCGGTCACGTCTGTGCGCGGAGATACCCGCGTCACCAGCCCAGATCCCGAGGGAACCTTCCAAGCATTGGAACAGTACGGTACCGATCTGACCGAGGTGGCCCGCTCCGGCAAGCTCGACCCGGTGATCGGCCGTGACGCCGAAATCCGGCGGGTGGTGCAGGTACTCTCGCGGCGCACTAAAAACAACCCCGTGCTCATTGGTGAGCCCGGCGTCGGCAAGACCGCTGTCGTCGAGGGCCTCGCCCAGCGCATGGTGGCCGGCGACGTCCCAGAATCGCTGCGTGGCAAGACACTGATCTCCCTGGACCTGAGTGCCATGGTGGCCGGCGCCAAATACCGCGGTGAGTTCGAGGAACGTCTCAAGGCGGTGCTCGAGGAAATCAAGCGCTCCGATGGACAGATCGTCACCTTTATCGACGAGATCCACACCGTGGTCGGGGCGGGCGGGTCATCCGATGGGTCGATGGACGCGGGCAATATGCTTAAGCCCATGCTGGCTCGCGGCGAGCTACGGCTCATCGGTGCTACCACCCTGGATGAGTATCGCGAGAACATCGAGAAGGACCCAGCCCTGGAGCGCCGCTTCCAGCAGGTCTACGTGGGCGAGCCTTCGGTGGATGACACCGTCGCCATTCTGCGCGGATTGAAGGAGCGTTACGAGGCACACCATAAGGTGGCGATCACCGATGCCGCGCTGGTGGCTGCCGCGAATCTCTCCAACCGCTACATTTCCGGGCGTCAGCTACCGGATAAAGCCATTGACCTGGTGGATGAGGCTGCATCCCGGCTGCGCATGGAGATCGACTCGGCTCCCGAGGAAATTGATCAGCTGCGCCGCGCTGTCGATCGTCTCACCATGGAGGAACTAGCGTTGGAGAACGAGACCGACGCCGCCTCCGTGGAACGTCTGGCCGCACTACGCGAAGAGTTGGCGGACCGTAAGGAAGAACTGTCCGCGCTCAAGGCCCAGTGGGAAGAGGAGAAGTCCCAGCTCAACCGGGCCGGTGATCTGCGCGCTAAGCTCGACGAGCTACGCTCTGAGGCAGAGAAAGCCCAGCGCAACGGCGACCTGGCCGAGGCGTCTCGCATCCTCTACGGCGAGATCCCCACTCTGGAGCAGCAGCTCGCCGCTCAAGAGGAAGCCGAGTCTCAGGGGCCCAAGACCGCGACCATGGTCTCCGAAGAGGTTTCCGCGCAGGACATCGCCGAGGTGATCTCCGCGTGGACCGGTATTCCGGCCGGACGAATGCTCACCTCCGAGCAGGAGAAGTTGCTGCGCATGGAAGACGAGCTGGGTCATCGGCTCATCGGTCAGCGCGCTGCTGTGCAGTCGGTGTCGGACGCGGTGCGGCGCTCGCGGGCCGGAATCGCGGACCCGAACCGGCCGATCGGTTCGTTCCTGTTCCTTGGTCCCACCGGTGTGGGTAAAACCGAGCTGGCCAAGTCGCTGGCGGAGTTTCTCTTCGACGACGATCACGCCATGGTACGCATCGACATGTCCGAATACGCGGAGAAGCACTCCGTCTCCCGGCTGGTGGGTGCCCCTCCCGGCTACGTCGGCTACGACGAGGGCGGTCAGCTCACCGAAGCCGTGCGCCGTCGTCCCTACTCGGTGATTCTGCTCGACGAGGTGGAGAAGGCTCACCCGGAGGTCTTCGACATTCTGCTGCAGGTGCTCGACGACGGTCGGCTCACCGATGGGCAGGGCCGCACCGTGGACTTCCGCAACGTGATCCTGATCTTGACCTCGAACCTGGGCTCGCAGTTCCTGGTGGACCCGAACCTCTCCGCAGAGGAGAAGACCGAAGCGGTGGATCAGGTGGTGAGGTCCGCGTTCAAGCCGGAGTTCCTGAACCGGTTGGATGACATCATCCATTTCGAGCCGCTCGGGGTGGAAGACCTCACCCGGATTGTGGATCTGCAGGTCCAAGTGCTGGCCGAACGGCTCGCTGAGCGCCGGCTTTCTCTGGACGTCACAGACGCTGCGAAGGAATGGCTGGCACTCACTGGCTACGATCCGGCTTATGGTGCCCGGCCGTTGCGCCGCCTGATCCAGCGCGAAATCGGCGACCAGCTGGCCAAGGCGCTGCTGCGCGGGGACGTCCAAGACGGCGACACCGTGCGGGTGGACCGCGACAGCGCCGAGGACGCCGACGGCCTGACCATCACCTCCCAGCGGTGACGCTGATCTGACGCACAGCGGGGCTGACCCAATGAAGGGTCAGCCCCGCTGCGGTGTGGCGGGTGATTGCTGTCAGCTGTTTAGAAACCGGCGAGGTTGATCAGCCCGTTGACGAGCAACCCGGCGACGACGGCGTAGAGGGTGATGGAGATGGCCTGCCAGACCAATACGACCGTCTTGGGTGAGCCGAAGGATACCAGGGTCGGAGCGATGACATGGGTGGGCACCACCAGCATGCCTAGCAGGGTGACACCGGGGACCCCATAACGATCGAAAAGCCGGCGCACATTATCTTGGCGGGGCGAAGACTCTACGGTGCCGCCAGCTGATGAGCCGGAAGAGCTCCGCGCAACGATGGCTTCACGGGTGCCGGAGGCGATGAGGGTGAGCACCGCGACGACGGCGAGGTTGCCGATGATCGCCATGAGTACGGCAACCCACACGGGGACCCCGGCGACGGATCCGACCACCACCGCGCCGTAGTTTTCGATGAAGGGGATCATCGCCACCAGGGAGACACCGAGGAACTGGATGGCCTCGGGCAGGGAGAGGACGAAGTTCTGCAAGCTGTCGATGAAGTTCATGTTCTCAGTCTTCCGCGGTGCACGTCCGCCAGGTAGTGCCGTGGTGTCACCGGATCGTATGACATCGGTGCACGCAGACAGTGACAACTGTCATGGTCCTACACTGGCACCGTGACCACCTCCCAGCCGCAGCCTGCCCACCGCCCCACCGGCCAGTTGCCAGTGAGCGCTGCCTCTGGGGAAGGGTTCGACGATGACTTCCGGGTGAATCTGCCGCTGACCCGCGCCCGCGGGGTGACCGTCACCTGGTGGTACACCTTTGTCTCGGTGCTCGCTCTGGCCCTGGCGATGCTGGGGATCTCCGCACTGGTGCTGGGCGTGATGATGCAGGAGGCGGAGGCCTCCATCGGGCTGCTCGTGGTCAGCCTCGCGCTGTGTCTGGGGACCATCCCGGCGGTGGTGTACGCGAGTTGGCTGATGCGGGAGAACTACGGCACCGGCTGGACGCCGTGGCCCGCCACGCTGGCGATGTTCTCCGTGCCCGTGGTGTGCTGGGCGGTCACGGTGGCCCTCCCCGGTGCCGCATTTTATGGGGCGCTACCGCTGTGGATCCTGATCAGCGTGCTGTTGCCCCTGCTGCGGTTGCGGCAGCGGCTGGTCGTCTTCCTCGTCGGCACCGTCCTGGTGCTCGGGCACGGCTGGCTCAACCCGGATACGTCGATGGTGTTGGGCTCGGGCCAGCCATTCACCACCGTGGTGATCCTGCTGGTCCTGCTGCCCCCGAGCATCGTTTTCTCAGCATGGTGGTGGCGCGTCGTCGTTGATCTCGATGCGGCGCGCACCGCGAGCGGTCAGCTGGCCGTGGCCCGCGAGCGGCTACGTTTCGCCTCCGACCTGCATGACATTCAGGGCCACCACCTGCAGGTGATCGCCCTGCAGGCAGAACTGGCCGACCGGATGCTGTCGTCCTCGAGCCCCCACGCGCAGACCGCCGCGCAGGAGGCTATCCGAGACGTGCGCGCCCTGGCCGAGCAGGCCCAGCAGGAGACGCGTCAGCTGGTGCGGGACCTGCGGGTGGTGTCCCTGCGCGAGGAGCTGGATAACGCCCGCGATGTTCTCGAAGCGGCGGGTATTGCGACCACCATCGACGTCGAGACCGGCCCAGGGACGGTCTCCGAGCAACACGACCGGCTGATGGGCCTGGCCGTGCGCGAGGCCACCACCAATATCCTGCGCCATTCCTCCGCCGCCGAGGTGTCGCTGCGCTGGAGTGTGGACGACGTGCAGCGCCTGGAGATCATCAACGACGGCGTCGAACCCGGTGGTGCGGAGAACTCCTCGGGACAGCAGGGCACCGGACTTGCCGGACTGGACACCCGTTTCCGGGAGGCCGGCGGTTCCGTGACCCATGAACGTGATGGCTCCCGATTCCGACTGATTGCGGCGGTGCCGCTGCCATGACCGAAGGACTTCAGATGATCCGTGTGATGATCGCCGACGACGAGACCATGATCCGCACTGCCATGGAGACGCTGCTGGGGCTGGAGGAGGACCTGGAGATCCTGCCCGGCGTTGCCGACGGCCGTGCTGCGGTCGCCGCTGCGGTGCGGCTGACTCCGGATGTGTGCGTGCTCGATCTGGAAATGCCCGAGCTTGACGGGGTGGATGCCGCCCGCGAGATCGCCGCCTCCGTAGCGACCAAGGTCATCATCTGCACCCGCCACGCCCGACCCGGAGTGCTGCGCCGCGCGCTGGCCGAGAAGGTCGCCGGATTCGTGCCGAAATCCACGCCGGCCGAGCGGCTGGCTGGAGTGATCCGCGAAGTGATGGCGGGACGGCGCTACGTCGACCCCGAGATCGCCGCCACCGCACTGACCGCCGCGCGGTGCCCACTGACCGGCCGGGAGCTGGATGTGCTGCGCGCCGGACGCAACGCCACCTCGGTGGCACAGATCGCCCAGCAGTTGAATCTGGCTCCGGGAACCGTGCGGAACTACCTTTCCTCCGCCATGCAGCAGCTGGGCGTGAGCACCCGCGCTGAAGCATCCCAGCACGCCTGGGAGCAGGGCTGGATCTAGCCCTCGTCGGTGTCGGCCTCGGCGTCAGTTTCGGGCGATTCCTCGCCGGAAGCCGAACCGGTGTTGTCGACCACCGGGTTCTCTACCAGGGTGCCGGTGAGCTGGCCTTCGGTGGTGGTAGCCAGGCAGTCCACCCGGCGGTCGCCTTCGCCCCAGGAGCCTTCGGAGGGGTTGGTCACCTGGATCACTACGGGGGCGTCGGCGGTGCCGGTCAACTGGATGGAGCCGCAGAATTCTTCGGCGGCGGCACGCATCTGGTCAGTGCCCGGGTAGGCGTCGGCGTCGGCAAAAGTTTGGCGTCCCACCAGTTCCGCCTCGTGGGGCTGATCGCATTCGATGACGGTGGCCGGATCCTGGGTGGAGGTGAAATCGGTGAGGCAGTCGCCCGGCTCGAAGTCCTCGGGCGGCAACCCGGTGGCGATAATGCCGTCAAGACCCGGATTCTCGTTCCGTTCGGTGGCGGTCGGGGTCTCCTCGTTGGAGTCTGAGTTGAGCATCGAGCTCACCCACGGCACCACCACGAGGCCGATCACCACGATCACAACGAGCAGGGCACCGGTGGTGAGCCAGCGGTTGCGGTTCTGGCGACGACGGCGCACATCGCGGCGCGACTTCTTGCGCTCGGTATCGGCGAGCACCGAGGTCTGCGGTGCCTCATCGGACACGGTGAAGGGATCCTCGGGGGTCGTCTCGGCGGGACCTTCGACGTTCTCGTCGGGTGGCTGCGTCATCGTCGCTCGACTGTCCTTCTGATGGTTGCTCGTGGATTGCTGGTGCTGCGTCGTCGTTCGCCCTATCGTGCCACGGTTCCGGGGTGTGAGTGCACCGCAGACGGGCGGAAGATTCCGCTGTCCGGGAAATCCGCCCTGAAGCGGGCACGTCCGAGCCCCAGAACCCGGTGGCTATGCGACGAAGTCCTGACAAACATGTTAACCTAGTGAGCACGAACCAACCTGTAGAAGCACACCTCCGCGCCAGCCGATCATGATCGCTGCCGCCGGGGACATGAGACCGCGAAGGGGGTCACGCTCATGGGGCGCGGCCGTCAGAAGGCAAAGGCTACCAAGCAGGCACGGGATATGAAGTATTTCTCCCCTGCCACCGATCTGTCTGCCCTCGAGGCAGAGCTGTCCGGCAAACGCTCGGGCTCTGAGGAAGACAACTATTCTGACCTCGCGGACAAATACGCCGACGTCTACGATGACGAGACCGACGACGATGACGCATCGTCGTATCGGACTCGCTGACATCGAACCGGATCATCCAGCGCATCGGGCTCACCAGGCCGCACTGCGCTCCATTGACCGGGTCGTTCACGATGATGCTCGCCCCCAGGGCGAGCATCTCGCACGTCCGGGTGTCTTGGGTGTCTTGCGGCAGTCGCCACTGATCATCACCGGGGCCGGAGTGTCCACCGATTCGGGAATCCCCGATTACCGTGGCCCGCAGGGTTCCCTGCGTCGGCACCGGCCGATGACCTACCAGGAGTTCCGTTTCGACGCCGCGGCGCGCCAGCGGTACTGGGCCCGGTCCTATGTGGGCTGGCGCCAGATGGTCGCGGCAGCACCGAACGACACTCACCGCATTCTCGCCGAGTGGAACGCCTGCGGGCTGATCTCCGGGATCGTCACCCAGAACGTAGACGGCCTGCACGCCCAGGCGGCCCGTGAGGTGGCGTCCGCCAGCCAGATCAGCCACGAACACGATCCAGCGGCGCTCGTCGCACTGCACGGGGACCTCGACCGGGTGATCTGCCTGAACTGTGGTGCCATGGAGTCGCGGCACGGCCTGGACGCCCGGCTCGATGAGGTCAACCCCGGCTACATTGACGCCGCGCTGTCGGACCGCCTCGACGTGAACCCCGACGGCGATGTCAGCCTGCCGGATGGGCTGATCGGCGACTTTCAGATGGTGGCCTGCCTAAACTGTGGCTCGTTTTTGCTCAAGCCCGACGTCGTGTATTTCGGCGAATCTGTTCCGCCAGAACGCCGCCGTCACGCATCAGAACTGCTCGACGACGCCGGCGGACTGCTGGTGATCGGTTCCTCGCTGGCGGTGATGAGCGGCTACCGCTTCGTGCTCGACGCTCAGCGCGCGGGCAAACCGGTGGCACTGATCAATGCCGGACCCACCCGAGCCGATGCCAAGGCCGAGTACCGGTGGCGTGCTCGGGTGGCCCCCGCCGTCACCTGGTTGCACGGCCAGCTCGAGACGTGAGCGTCACCCGCACCCGGTCCACCGAGGTGCGCAGTCTGACCGTCTACGCCGCCGGTGCGGTGGAGACCCTGACGTGATCCCGCGGGACCTGCATGAGTGGTCTGTGCTGCTGGGCATCAGCACCCGCACCGTCACCCGGCTGCTGACCGAGCAGACCGGACTGGGCTTCTCCCGCTGGCGTATGACGGTGCGTGCCCAACACGCGGTGCGCCTGCTCGCCCACGGCCACGGCATCGAACACGGCCACGGCATCGAATGCGCCGCCGAGGTCATCGGTTACCGCACCGTGAGCGCCTTCGGTGCGGCATTCAAAGAGTGCACCGGCATGACGCTGGGTACCTTCCGCAGCAGCCTTGACCTGTCCGAACAGCGGTAGTGAGCCGCAGAACTGCGCGATTGCGCGTCCGCATAGATCTGCCTACTCTAATTGAGGCAATCATGACAGATCTATTACGGGTTGACTCATGAACGCCTGCGAAGACTGGAGGGACGAATGCGTTCACTGCGTGTTCCCACGGCGCCTCGAAACCCCGCTGACTGCCCTGACTGTGGCTGCTGCATTAGCGCTGACCGCATGCGGCGGCACCGGCAACGACGCCGACGTCATCCTGGTTGCCTACTCGGGGCTGACTCAGCAGGACTACGACTCTCTCTCCGAGACGGCGGAGGAGAACCCCGAACTCGAAGGCAAGTCTGCGATGTTTTTGACCCAGGTTAATTCCTCCGACCTGAGCGAGGTCAGCTTCTACACCACCCATGATCCGCGCACGGCGTTCTTCAACGACCTGGGTCTGGAGACTCCGGAATCCGGGGCCGAGACCTCCGACGGCACCGAAGAGTTCTCCCAGACCGTCAGCGCCGAGCCGCTGTCCGAGGCCGATGAGCGACCGGTGGCCGCCGCACTGGAAGCCACTCACGCCCACGGCCTGGTGGACCGGCCCGTGGATGAGCTCTCCGGGGGCCAGCGTCAGCGGGTCTGGATCGCCTTGGTGCTGGACCTGCTCACCGAACTGAACCAAAACGTGGGTACCACCGTGGTGATGGTGCTGCATGACCTGAATATAGCGGCCCGCTACGCCGACCACCTGATGGCGATTGTCGACGGCACCGTACACTCGGCCGGGACACCCCATGAGGTGCTGACCACGCAGAGCGTACGGTCCGTGTTCGGCTTGGACTCGCTCATCATCACCGACCCGGTGTCGAACCAGCCCCTCATGGTGCCCATGGGCCGCCACCACCGCACCGACCGCCCGCCGCATCCACCAACGTCCCAGGAGACCGCGTGACCACATCGAACAACAGTTACCCCTCCACCCGTGCTTACCGCGTGCAGGTGGCTGCCCGCCAGAGCCTCAGCGAGCACTTCGTCCGCTTCACCTTCAGCGGCGACGAGGTTCAGCACTTCGGCACCGATCGGCTCGATCAACGCATCAAGTTGCTCTTCCCGCTGGCCGACGGCTCCTATACCGACATCGGCATGTTCTCCGACCCTCGGCCCACCATGATGCAGTGGTACCAAGCCTGGCGGCTACTCGAAGAGGACCAGCGGAATCCGATGCGCACCTACACCGTGCGCCAGGTGCGTCCGGAACAGGCTGAGGTGGACGTCGACGTCGTGCTGCACGGCACCGAGGGACCAGCCTCCGCCTGGGCCTCCACCGCCCAGATCGGTGACGAGATCGTCATCGTCGGGCCGGATTCCCGCGCGGACACCACCAACGGCGGCATTGATTTCAAACCGGGTGAGGCCACCGATCTGCTACTGGCCGGTGACGAGACCGCAGCGCCTGCGATTCTGTCCATCCTGACACAGCTCGCCGAACGTGAGCAGGCCGAGCCCGGGCTGCGATACACCGGGCACGCCCTGATCGAGGTGCCCTCCGACACTGACGTGATGGACGCCGAGGTCACGGTTCCCTCCGGAATGACCCTGACGTGGCTGGGGCGCAACGGTGCTGGGCACGGAGAGAAATTGACGGCCGCAGCGAAGCAAACAGCAGCCGAGTTCTACCGAGACGCGGATGCTAGGGCCAGCGTGGGCGCGAATTCAGCCTCAGCCGGTCAAGACACCGAGCTCGTCGAGGATGAGAACATCCTGCTCTGGGAGTCCCCCGATGCCGGATCCGCTCAGCGCTATGCCTGGCTGGCGGGTGAGGCCGGAGTGATCACCGGGCTACGCCGTCACCTGGTCAAGGAGCTCGGCGTGGACCGCAAGACCATCGCATTCATGGGCTACTGGCGTCACGGCCGAGCCGAGGGCGCCTGAGGTCTTCGGGCGATGGGGAAGGGGGAACCCTTGAGCACTCCGCTGGCCGTGATCGCCGGAGCGTCTGGATTCATTGGTGGCGCATTCAAACGGGACTTGGAGTCCCGCTGCTACCGAATACGCACTATCGGCCGCAGCCCCTGGCACCGCACTGGCGGGAATCGGCGGTTCAGCTGGATCCACGTCGATGATGTCCTCGGCGCGGTCCGTTTCATCGATGAGACCCCGAGCGTGGAGGGACAGGTGAACCTGGCCGCACCCGACCACGGTCTGGGAGCCGCAACAGGACCACTCCATATACCACTCGTGCCGGACGTGGTCATTCCGCCGGAGATGGGGGACTTGAATGGAATAGCGTGTCGGCAAATTACTCGAGGGTTGGGGCGGAACCTCGAAGCTTGACAGATTGGTGTGCACGCAACATCTCACACCGTCCTCAGGCGGCGAATTCACCAGCAATGCTGGGAAACACTCCTGGGACACTCACACGAATCGACGCACCACGGAGAGGACCGATCCCAGCATGAGCGCAGACAAAGACAACATCCAGACAGGGACGAAGGGCAAGCCCACATGGCAGCTGCCCGTGGCCTTCGTTGCTGTCGCGGCGGTGGCGGCGGTCGCCGGTGGCGTGATCGTGAACAGCGTCGGCGGCAGCGGCGATTCCCCGACGACCGCCGCATCAGGCGGCGGAGGTGAACAGGCCCAGACGGTGTCGGACGTCACCGTGGTCGGTGAACACCGCGGTTACGACGAGGTGCACCAGGGCGGCGAGGAGAACCTCGAGAACGTCCTGGTGAGCACCGAGTGGCTCGACGAGCGCCTGCAGGAGGGTTCCCTCTCCGATCAGGGCATCGTGCTCATCGACATCTCGGAGCACCTGGCATCGTCCGAACTGACCCCTTACCAGGAGGGTCACATTCCGCAGGCCCAGTACGTGAACTGGAGCGAAGGCTTCACCCAGCCGAACACCCGCGAATTCATTACGCAAGATGAGTTCACCGAGCTCGCCCAGAGCCTCGGCATCAACGAGGGCGACACCATCGTGCTCTACGGCGACAACAGCAACTGGTTCGCCGCTTACGGTGCGTGGGTATTCAACCTCTACGGCGCCGAAGACGTGCGCCTGCTCGACGGCGGACTGCACAAGTGGGAGGTCTTCGACGGCCGTGAGCTCACCGAAGAAGTGCCGCAGGTGACCCAGGGTGACTGGGTCGCACAGCCGCAGAACCTCGACATTCGTGCTCTGCAGCCCGAGGTGCTCGACGTCGCCGAGGAGAACGTCAACGACGGTGGTTCCGACGTCACACTGGTCGACATCCGATCCAAGGACGAGTACGACGGCGCCATCGGCGTCGACCCCGCGATCTTCGGTGGAGAAGCGACCACGATCTGGGGCCACATTCCCGGCGCCGTCAACGTCACCTGGAGCACGATCGTCGACGAGGAGACCGGACAGTTCCTGCCCGCCGACGAAATCCGCGCCATCTACGAAGAGGCGGGCGTCGACTTCGACGAGCTGATCATCACCTATTGCCGCATCGGTGAGCGTGCCTCTCACACGTGGTACGCACTGAGCCAGATCCTGGGTGCCGATGTGAAGGTCTACGACGGTTCGTGGACGGAGTGGGGCAACAGCGTGGGCGTGCCGGTGGGGAACAACACCGATCAGCGCGCAGGTCTCTGGGGTTCCAGCGAATCGTGACCTGCTCGACAACAACCACCTCGGCGGTCACTGAAGAAACAGACTCCTCGGTGACCGCCGAAGCCGCGCTGGGATGGACGCGCGGCGATACGATTCGTACCATCATCGCGCTGGCGGTCGCCGCGGCGCTTTTAGGCACCGCGAGCTGGCTCGCCGCCATCGGCGGCGAGGGCGTCGGCGGCCAGAATGCAGCCTTCATCCTGCTGGTCGGCGCGGGGCTCGGTATCCTGTTCGAACGCGGCCGCTACTGCTTCTTCTGTATCTTCCGGGACTTCTTCGAGAACAGGAACTCGCGCGGCCTGTATGCGGTGCTCGTCTCGATCGCGGTCGGCACGCTGGGGTATGCGGTGATCTTCAGCATGCGGATCCCGAACCCCACCGGCAACCAGATACCGGAGGACGCTCATATCGCGCCGGTCTCGGTCGCGCTCGTCGTTGCCGGCCTCGCCTTCGGCGTCGGCATGGTGATCTCGGGCGGCTGCATCGCAGGCCACCTCTACCGGTTGCCCCAGGGCCACCTGCGGTCGATCCCGGCCCTCATCGGCGTCGTGCTCGGCTTCGGTGCCGGCTTCTTGTCGTGGGACGTCATCTATTCAGCGTTCATCCTCGGCGCGCCCGTGCCGTGGCTGCCGTCGGGCAACGGCTACACGGTCTCCGTAGTGCTGCAGCTCGCGGTGCTGGCGGGCCTCGGCATCTGGCTGCTGAAGTGGAACCCGCGGGTGCAGGCCCGACCCGCTCGTACGATCGATGGAACCGAGATCCGCAGATCGCTCTTCTTCACCCGCTGGCCGGCACTCGTGACGGGCGCCGCGGTCGGCCTCATCGCCGTGCTCGCCTACTACAAGGATCAGCCGCTGGGCGTTACGAGTCAGATCTCATCGCTCACGCGCACGCAGATGACGGACCACGGTTTGCTGCCGAGCTTCATGCCGGGCCTCGACGAGCGTCTCGCTGGCTGCGTCGCTGTTGTGGTGCACACGATCACCACGAACGGCTGGCTCATTCTCGGCATTTTCTCGGCATCGCTCGTCATGGCGCTGCTCGGGCGACGCGTGAAGGCCGAGCGCACGACCGTGCTCAACTCATCGACCGCGCTGCTGGGTGGCGTCTTGCTCGGCTGGGGCTCGATGATCGGCCTGGGCTGTACCATTGGCGTGCTGCTTTCGGGCACACAGGCGATGGCGCTCTCGGGCTGGGTGTTCGGGATCGCGGTGTTCGCGGCCGCGGGCGTCTCCTTCAAGCTGGGGCTGCACCGACGCACGAACCCCACCGCATACAACTAGACGTAGGGAATCACCATGTCAGAACACGCGCGGCCGAAAATCGCCGCGGACCTCACCGAACTTGTGGGGCGCACCCCCTTGGTGCAGATCAACCGGGTGGTGCCCGCTGGCGGAGCGCGGGTATTGGCGAAGCTCGAATCACAGAATCCCGCGGCCAACGTGAAGGACCGCACCGCGCTCTCGATCATCGAGGCGGCAGAGGCGGACGGGCGTTTGCAACCCGGCGGCACCATCCTTGAGGCGTCGAGCGGCAACACGGGAATCGCACTCGCCTGGATCGGTGCTGTGAAAGGCTACCGGGTGATCATCGTGATGCCCGACGATGTCTCGCTCGAACGGCGCACCCTACTGAAGGCTCTCGGCGCCGAGCTGGTGCTGACGCCGGGCCACACGGCGATGGCTGGCGCCAACGAGGAGGCCGGCCGCATTCTCGACACGTTGCCCGGAGCGTTCTTGTCGGGGCAGGGCGGCAACGACGCGAATCCCGAGGTGCACGAGCGCACCACGGGCCCGGAGATCTGGCACGATACGTGCGGCCAGGTCGACATCTTCGTCGCCACCGTAGGCACGGGCGGTACCCTGACGGGCACGGGCCGGTACCTGAAGTCGCAGAACCCCGAGGTGCGCGTGGTTGCCGTTGAACCCGCGGAGGCACCGGTGTTAGCGGGCGGCGAATTCCAGCCCCACAAGATCCAGGGCATCATCGGCGGCAATGGTTTCCCGCCGGTGCTCGAGATCGAGATCGCCGATGAGATCATCGGCGTGCAGCAAGATCACGCGCTCGATGTGGCCCGCGAGGCTCTCGCAACAGAGGGCCTGATCGTCGGGGTTTCCTCGGGCGCGGCGCTCGCCGCAGCTCGCGAGCTGGCGGCCCGCCCCGAAAACGCGAACAAGACCATTGTGACGGTGCTTCCGGACACCGGCGAACGCTATCTCTCATCGGAACTGTTCGACCACGCACGCTGACCCCGCGCTCACATCGCCGATTGCTTCACGTCGTAGTATTCGAAGGGACCAGATAGCGCAGCAAGGATCGAACCGACGTGGATACTCAAAACCAGTGGCGGCCCCTCATCTCCGTTTTCGCCAATGCAGACTCCCGTCGTGTGGCGGCAGAAATCATGCTTGGTGCGACTGTCGAGTCTGCGATCGCTGACCTCTCGCCGTCGAAGCGGCGAAAAGTGACCAAAGCGCTGGTAGACAGCGGCATGGTGGATCCGGAAACACAGGCCTTCGTGCCGGATGTCTTCCGAAAAGTTCTCGAGTCCACGCATGTCCCGACGCGCCAGGGGCGTGAGCGATTCGTAGACGGGAAGCGGATTCTGCAGTACCCCGCGAACCTCGAAGAACGAGGTGAATTGCTGGCCTGGGTGGCGAGCGAGGTATTCACTGCGGACGAGGTCCTGACCGAACGTCAAGTCAACGACAGGCTCCGTCCTTTCTCCCAGGATGTTGCCGTACTGCGCCGCTACCTCGTCGATTACGAATTGGTCGAGCGTCGATCCGATGGGACTGAATATGCGCTGACTGGGCGCGGGCCCGCGTCAATGCAATCGTGAGCCGCTGGGGCTGACAACGCTCCGAACGAGTTCGGGACGATGAATCAGCCTGCGTAGGCGCCTGTCATGAGCACGGCCCCGCCGTCGACGCCCTTGGCACCCTGCACGTAGTCCACACTGGTGGTCGGTGCGGTGGCGGCGTCGATCTCGGAGACGGTGCCCAAATGCCAGGAGTCCACCCCGCGGGCGTTCAGCCAGCGCAGGGTCTCCTCGGCTGCTTCGGCGTCCACGACGGCGATCATGCCGACACCCAGGTTCAGGGTGCGCTCCAGATCGGGCTGGGGCACCTGTCCCAGTTCGGCAAGCACGGAGAACACTGGGGGCAGCGACCAGGTGGTGCGGTCCACGGTGGCCATCAGACCCTGAGGCAGGACGCGGGCCAGGTTGGCCGCCAGCCCGCCGCCGGTGACGTGGGAGAAGGCGTGCATGGCGGGTTCGCCGGAGGCGGTGGTGACCGCGGCGGAGGCGCCGGTGCGGGCGTCGCCGTTGAGGTGACGGGTGAGCTCCAGGCAGTCGCTGGAGTAGATGCGGGTGGGGACGAGCAGTTCCTCGCCCAGGGTGCGGCCGAACTCGGGGACCTGGCGGTCCAGCGCCCAGTCGCGTTCGGCGATGATGCGACGCACCAGGGAGTAGCCGTTGGAGTGGATGCCGGAGGAGGCCATGGCAATGACCGCGTCGCCGGCGCGCACTCGCTCCGGGCCCAGCACCTCGGAGGCTTCGACCGCGCCGGTGGCGGCTCCGGCGACGTCGTATTCGTGCTCACCCAGCAGGCCGGGGTGTTCGGCGGTCTCCCCGCCCACCAGGGCGGTACCGGCCAGGCGGCAGCCCTCGGCGATGCCGCGGACGATGTCGGCGATGCGCTCGGGAACGACCTTCCCGCACGCGATGTAATCGGTCATGAACAGCGGCTCGGCGCCGATGACGACGATGTCGTCGACGACCATGCCCACCAGGTCCTGGCCGATGGTGTCGTGGATGTCGAGTGCCTGCGCGATGGCGACCTTGGTGCCCACCCCGTCGGTGGAGGTGGCCAGCAGCGGCTGGGTGTAGCGGGTCAGTGCAGAGGCATCCCACATGCCGGCGAAGCCGCCGAAGCCGCCTACGACGGATGCGGAGTGCGTGGCCTTCACGGCCTCTTTCATCAGCTCGACGGCCTTGTCGCCGGCTTCGACGTCGACTCCGGCGCCGGCGTAGGTGATGGGGGCGGAATCTGGTTGCTGCGTCATGATGTGCCTCGGTTTCTGCGTCTGCGTCAGCGGGGTCGTGTCAGTCTTCTCGGAAGGGCTCAGGACTCTTGATCGCCGGCGACGAATTCCAGGTATTCCTCGGTGACGTCGCCGGTCACGTACTCTCCGGTGAAGCAGGACATCTCCAGGCCGTCCCAGTCGGTGTCGGCCATGATGGCCTCGGCCATGTCCTCCACGCCCAGGTAGACGAGGTGGTCGCAACCGAGGATCTTGCGGACGTCCTCCACGCTGCGGTTATGGGCCACGAGTTCTTCGGCGTTGGGCATGTTGATGCCGTAGACGTGTGGGTAGCGGACCGGGGGAGCGGCGGAGGCGAAGGCGACCTTCACCGCGCCTGCTTCGTAGGCCATCTCCACGATCTGTTTGGAGGTGGTGCCGCGGACGATGGAGTCGTCGATGATCAGCACCTTCTTGCCCTCGAACTCGGAGCGCATGGCGTTGAGTTTCTGTCGCACCGACTTCTGGCGGACCTCTTGGCCGGGCATGATGAAGGTGCGGCCGACGTAGCGGTTCTTGTAGAAACCTTCGCGGTACTCCTTGCCCAGGGTGTGGGCTACCTGCAGGGCGGCGGGTCGAGCAGAATCGGGGATGGGCATGACCACGTCGAAATCGTCGTCGGGAACGTGCTTGCGCACGGTCTGGGCGAGTTTCTCGCCCATGCGCAGCCGGGCCTCGTAGACGGAGATGCCGTTCATCACCGAGTCGGGGCGGGCCAGGTAGACGTACTCGAAGGCGCAGGGAACCAGGGAGGTGTCGGTGGCGCACTGCTGGGACTGCATGCGTCCGGCCTCGTCGATGAAGACTGCCTCGCCGGGGGCGATCTCGCGGACGACCTCGTAGCCGCCGGCCTCCAGCACCAGGGACTCGGAGGCGACCACCCATTCTTGCTCGGGCAGTTCGTCGGAGAGCCCGTGGGTCTCGCGATAGGTGCGGGCTGCTTCGGCGATCTCCTCGGTGACCTGACGGCGGCCGAGCACCAGCGGGCGGATGCCCAGCGGGTCGCGGAAGGCGAGCAGGCCGTGGCCGGCGATCAGCGCAATGACGCCGTAGGCGCCGCGGATCCGGGAGTGGACCTTGGTGACGGCCTCGAAGATGGCGTCGGCGTCGAGGTGACGGTTGCCCACGTTGTCCTGCAGAGAGGAAGCCAGCACGTTGAGCAGCAGCTCGGTGTCGGACGAAGAGTTCAGATGGCGGAAATCACGCTCGCGCATCTGCTGGGTCAGCTCGCGGGTGTTGGTGAGATTGCCGTTGTGCACCAGCACGATGCCGTAGGGGGCGTTCACATAGAACGGCTGCGCCTCGTCCAGGTTGGTGGCGTGGCCTTTGGTGGCGTAGCGGACGTGGCCGAGGCCGATGTTTCCCAGCAGTTCGCGCATGTCACGGGTGCGGTAGGCCTCGCGGACCTGACCGGACTTCTTGGACTGGTGCAGGGTGCGCCCATCCGCCGTCGCGATGCCGGTGGAGTCCTGGCCGCGGTGCTGGACCAGGAGCAGAGAGTCGTAAACCTGCTGGTTTACGGGACCGGCCGAGACATGGCCAACGATTCCACACACGTGAGTGGCTCCTTGTGATGCTGTGGGTGCTGGTGGTTGCTGAAGTGCTGTTGATGCTGCCGGACCACACGAACATAGGGTCCGACTCCCTATGTTACTGCTCTGCGTCGCGCTCTCGGGACTGACGTCGCAGCTCGTCGAGATCGGTGCTGCCGAGGGCGAAATCGGCGTTGTCGTAGTCGGTGGTGGGTTCGGCGTAGACGGTGCGGGCGCGTTTCTTTGAACGGCGATCGACCAACAGCCAGGCCAGCGCACCCAGGGCGAGACCGGGCACCGCTAGGGTGACCATGAAGAAGCCCAGTGCGGACTCCTCCACGAAGTCCGGGTTAGGCTCTTGGGTGCCGTTGAGGATCAGTGCCGCGATGACCCCGAGCAGGGCGCCGCCGATAAGGAAGACGCTGAGACGCGGGGCCCGACGCAGCACCAGCTGCGTGGGATCCGAGGGGGTGGGGGACTCTGGCTGACCGGGGTCGTCCGGGGTGCTTGAAGCAGAACGCGACATAGTGCCCCCAGTCTAGCCAGAGTTCACCGGTGCGTCAGACGCGCGTCTGGTCGGCGTCGTCTTCGGTGCCCTCGCCGCCGGCCGGCTGCGCGGCCAGGGCGGGGCGCTCAGCCTTGCCGGAGAAGATCATGTAGAGGGCGATGGCGGTGATATTGACGATGGCAGGCATCGCCCGTTCAACCAGTACAGCCAGTGGGTGGCGAAAGCTGCTTTCTCACCGAAGAACTCTCGGGCGGTGGCGCCCAAGTTGATCTCGGTGGTCCTCGCCCGGCAGGACTGCTCCAGCTGCTCGAGAGCGTCCAGCGGCGGCTGCCCAGCGAGATAGGTCGCCATGTTCACCGTCGTCGGGTAGGCGTCGTTGGAGGACATGGGGTGAGAATCTTGTGCAGGATGGTGAATCGGGGTCGACGATCAGCCCGCGGTATGCCGGGCGCACCTCAGTCGGGGATCAGAAATCAGAAAGGCCAGAGAGGTGCCAGAGGTGTCAGTGGCGGACGGTGCGCGCGGTGCGGGGCAGGGCGCGTAAGCGGCCGACGATCTGGCCGCCACCGAAGGCCGGTGGGGCGAGGACGTCGGTCAGGGCGGGGGAATCCAGCTGGTGAGCCACGGGGGTGGGATGCTCAGCCAACAGGGCTAGGGTGATTGGCATTCGGGCGCGGTCGGCGCCGTCGGCGATCTTGAGGGCCACAGCGGTGCCGTCGGCCAGGGCGAGTGCTTGGATGCCCTCGAATCCGTCTTTGGCGACCGCGCCGTCGAGGGTGCGCATTACGGTGGTGACATCGCGGCCCTCGCCGGCCACCAGCTCGGGGTGGGCGCGCATCGCTGCGGCAACCCGGCCCTCGGGGGTGTCGGCGTCGGCGGCGGCTAGTCGGGCGAAGCCGCGGGCCAGCGCCGGCAGGGTCAGGGCGTGCACGGGGGTTCCGCAGCCATCGGTGCTGATGTGCGCGGGAGTTTCACCGGTGAGTTCGATGACCGTGTCGGTGAGCAGTCGGTATACCGGGTGATTCTGGCTTAGATAGCCCTCCACGGGCCAGCCGTGCAGGCGGCACAGGGCGACCAGGGCGCTGTGTTTACCGGAGCAGTTCTGCGCCAGCTGGGTGGGGCCGTGTCCGGCGGCCAACCAGGCGGCGCGCTCTGCAGTGCCGTAGGGCAGGTCGATGGAGTTGTCCAGGTGCTCGGGGCCCAGCCCGGCGGTAGCGAGGGTGGAGAGAGCGACCCGCTGGTGTTCCTCAGACCCGGAGTGGCTGGCCGCAGCTAGGGCGATCTGTTCGTCGGTGAGGTCCAACCCGGCCCGCAGCATCCCGACCGCGAACAACGGCTTCAGGGCCGACCGCGGATAGAACGGGGTTTCGGCGTCGCCGTAGACGGTCGTCGAGTCTCCGGAGAGCACCACCGCGGATCCATAGTGCAGGGATTCCACCCGTTCGCCGCGGGTCTGGGCGGCCAGGGGGACGTGGTGGGGTAGTGCGGTCACGAGGTGCTCCTGTTGCTGGCGGCGACGGCGTTTTGAACGGTGTCGAGGTGGGCGCGCATGGCGGTGCCGGCAGCGGCGGCGTCCTTGGACTCGATGGCAGCGAGGATGGCGCGATGTTCCTGGTTGGAGGGATCGCGGCGCCCGCTCACCCGGTTCACGGTTCCCGACTGGCGGCTCATCGCCTCGCGGATATCGGTGACAACCCGGTCAAACACCGAGTTGCTGCTGGCGGCGGCGATGGCGGCGTGGAAAGCAGCGTCGAGTTCCACCCAGGTGGCGGCGTCGTCTTCCTGTTCCATCTGCTCGACGAGTCCGGCCAGCCGCTCCAGGTCGTAGTGGGTGCGCCGGACGGCGGCCAGCTCGGCAGCCGGGATCTCGATGTGGGGACGGGCCTCGTGCAGGTCTTCCGAGGAGTAGCCGCCCAGCATCAGCGTGCGGGTGGGGCGGTGAGACACCACGAACGTGCCGCGCCCGGTTTCGGTGCGGGTCAGGCCCATAGCGGCGCAGGAGCGCAACGCCTCACGGACCACCGAGCGCGAGACGCCGTAGTCCGAGGCAAGGCTGGCTTCGGAGCCCAGCTTGGCGCCGAGGGGAATTTCCTGGGCTTCAATGGACGAGCGCAAGGCATGGAAGACCGCTTCGGACGCGCTGGTGCGCACGATCGGTTGCTGTCCAGGTGTCCAGCTGTCTGACAGGTTCATGGACATGAGTGTGCAATGTGATGCAGGCTACGTCAAGCGCGGTTCAGAACAGGGGTAGGCGCTCGCTGAGATCCGCACGGAGCCCTGAGGCGGCGACGGCGCCGGAAGCGAGCGCGTCATCCCAGGTCAGGGTGCCCAGACACAGCGCCATCCAGGTGAACGGATCGGTCTCGATGACATTCGGCGGAGTGCCGCGGGTGTGGTCGGGACCCTGGATGCACTGGGTGACGCCGAAGGGTGGCACCCGGACCTCCACCGAGCGTCCGGGGGACAGGGCGGCGAGTTCCTCCAGGCTGAAGCGCACCGCGGTGCCGCGCACGGAGCGGGACAGTGCGGACGGGTCCTCGGCGTCGCGCCAGGCCTGGACGGCGGCCCGGCCCTCGACGGGGTCGATACGGCGCCGCGCCATCAGTCGAGCACCTCGAGCACGTCGTGGCCCAGCTGGATCCGGCCCACGGGTTTCCCGCCACCGAGCACCTGCGGCACTACGGTCTCCAGCACGGGGGTGATGGCGTCCAGCGGCACCGCTTCCGGGGCGAATTGAGAGAGCAGTACCAGCCCGACGAGCCCGCCGGCCCGGTGCGACCCGTCCTGGGCTTTCACCGCCACGGTGGTGCCATCGGGGGCGGCGAGCACGCGGACCCCCTCGGCTCCGAGCTTGGAGAGTACGCCGAGCTCGCGCAGGATCACGGTGTCGGAGCTGGTGGGACCGTGCACCGCACAGGGGTGCTCGAGCATGGCGGTGGCTACCTGAGCGGCGGCCAGCTCTGCGGTGCGCCGGTGCGGGGCCGACGCCACCTGTCCGATGCCGCGGGCCAGCCCGGTCAGCGAGAGTATCGGGGCCGGGGCGCCACAGCCATCCACGCCGTGATGGGTGATCGTCTCATCGCAGTACTGCTCGATCACCGAGAACACCTCGCGCTGCACCGGGTGTTCCGGGTCGAGGTAGGTCTCGGTGGGATGCCCGGCGGCGCGGGCGGCGGAGAGGAACCCGGAGTGTTTGCCCGAGCAGTTGAACGCCAAGGGCGTCTTGGTCAGCCGCACCGGGGCGCTGACGGCGGCCAGCCGGGCCACCTCACCGGAGTCAGCGGGATAGGCCTCCGGGCACTGCAGGTCGTCCTCGCTCAAACCGGCGTCGTCGAGAATGCGGGCGGCGACCTGCTGGTGGGCCTCGGTGCCGCGGTGCGAGCCACAGGCCAGGGCCAGCTGCTCGTCACGTAACGGTGCACCCACCCGCAGCGAGGCGATAGCCTGCAGGGGTTTCAGCGAGGAACGCGGATAAATAATGTCCTCCGGCGTGCCAACAGTGCAGAGCACGCTACCGTCGGGGCCCACCACCACGGCGGAGCCCTGCGAGGAAGACTCGACGACGTCGTTGCGCACCACGTTGATGAGTTGGGCGGTCATCGCCGGCCTCCCCGGCCCGAGCGCCGGCGGCGCAACAATACGGTGACGATGCTGCCAGCGATGACGCCCACGGTGAGCGAGATGGTGGCCTGGGGAATGTCACCCCGGCCGAATCCGGCCATCCGGAAGCCGTACCAGACGATCAGGGTGCAGGTGAAGCTGACGATCACCCACATATAGGTGACCTGCAGCCACCCTGGAATCAGCGGCGACGACGAGGGCGAGCGCCCGTATTGATGTCCGAAGGGATGATCGTCACGAGACCGGTCGGATTCATGCATACCGCCAGAATAGTGCACAGCCAGTAGGCTTGACCCCGTGAAGATTCTTGTGCTCGGCTCCGGCGGCCGCGAACACGCCATTATTCGTGCCCTCATGAACGACCCCGCGGTGGAGGAAATCCATGCCGCCCCGGGTAATGCGGGAATCGGGGGGGATGTGCCCGTGCACGCCGTCTCCGAAACCGACCCCGACGCGGTCGTGCAACTGACACAGCAGCTGGCGGCGGATCTGGTGGTGGTGGGCCCCGAGGCGCCGCTGGCTGCCGGGGTCACCGACGCCCTGCGCGCCGCTGGGATCGCCACGTTCGGCCCCTCACAGCAGGCCGCCCGACTGGAGTCCTCCAAGGCCTTCGCCAAGGAGATCATGAGCGACGCCGGCGTGCCCACCGCCTCCGCCCGTGTGGCCACCACCGCGGAAGAAGCCGCAGCTGCGTTGGACGAATTCGGCGCACCCTATGTGGTCAAGGACGACGGACTGGCCGCAGGCAAGGGTGTCGTGGTCACCGAGGACCGTGCGGAAGCCCTGGCCCACGCGCAGAGCTGCTTCGACGGCGGCTCGCAGGTCGTCATCGAGGAGTTCCTCGACGGACCCGAGGTCTCCCTGTTCGTCATCGCCGACGGCACCGACGCTGTAGCGCTGCAACCGGCCCAGGATTTTAAACGCATCTTCGACGGAGACGTCGGCCCCAACACCGGAGGCATGGGCGCCTACACCCCGCTGGACTGGCTGCCCGACGGCTTCGTCGACGAGGTGCTCGACACCGTGGCCCGGCCGGTGCTGGAGCAGATGGTCCAGCGCGGCACCCCCTTCAACGGCGTGCTCTACTGTGGGCTGGCCGTGACCGCCCGCGGGGTGCGCGTGATCGAATTCAACACTCGCTTCGGTGATCCCGAGACCCAAGCCGTCCTCGCCCAGTTGCGCTCGCCGCTAGGGCAGCTGCTGCACGCCGCCGCCACCTCCGAACTGAATGGGTACCCGGCGCTGGAGTGGGAGCCCGGCTACGCCGTCGACGTCGTGGTGGCTGCCGCCGGTTATCCGGGCACCCCGCGCAAGGGTGACGAGATCACTGGGCTCGACGAGGTGCAGGCCCCCGTGCTGCATGCCGGCACCGTGCTCGGAGAACACGGGACGTATCTGTCCGCCGGTGGCCGACTCCTCGCCGTGGTCGGCCAGGGCGAGACCCTCGCCGCAGCGCGCGAACAGGCTTACGCCGGGGTGGCCACCCTGAGCCTCGACGGCGGCCAGTGGCGCACCGACATCGGGTTGAAGGCCGAACGCGGCGACATCCAGATTCCGGGGGAGGAGCAGGCATGATCGAGATTCCCGGCTGGCGCCACATCTACTCCGGCAAGGTGCGTGACCTCTACGAACCCGCCGATTCCGAGCCCGGGGCCTCCACCACCGTGATGGTCGTGGCCTCTGACCGTATCTCCGCTTACGATTTTGCGCTGTCTCCCGCCATCCCCGACAAGGGCGCGGTGCTCACTCAGCTCTCGCTGTGGTGGTTCGAGCAGCTGGCTCAGCCCGACCCGGAGAACCCGGACGAGGAGCACATTCCGAATCACGTGGTCTCCCTGGACGTGCCCGAGCAGGTGCGCGGCCGGGCGATGATCGTGCGCCGGTTGCAGATGTACCCGGTGGAGTGCATCGCCCGCGGCTACCTCACCGGCTCCGGGCTGGCCGAATACCGCGAGCACGGCACTGTCACCGGCATTCCGCTGCCCCAGGGCCTCACCGATGGCTCCCGGCTGGAGGAGGCGATCTTCACTCCGTCCGCGAAAGCAGAGGTGGGCGAGCACGACGAGAACATCACCTTCGAGGAGATGGCCTCCCGGATTGGGCAGATCCCGGCGGAGCGACTGCGCCGGATGACGCTGCAGATCTACCGCCGCGCCGAACGCGCGGCTCGCGAGGCCGGCATCATCCTCGCCGATACCAAGGTCGAGTTCGGGGTCGACGTCGTTACCGGATTGATCACCCTGGGTGATGAGGTGCTCACCCCGGATTCTTCGCGGTTCTGGGATGCTGCCGATTATGAGCCGGGCCGCGCCCAGGCCTCGTTTGACAAGCAGTTTGTCCGCGACTGGCTCACCAGCACCGACTGGGACCGCACCTCGCAACCTCCGGAGCTGCCTCAGGAGATCGTGGCGAAGACCCGGGCCCGCTATGTGGAGGCATTTGAGCGGCTCACCGGCCGCGAATTCACCTGTGGATAAGCTGCAACGTTACCGCAACGTTGCGCCCAGTACCGACGTGACATTCCACCAGGAGGTCACTGATGACATCACCCGTACTGGGCACCGTCTCCACCATGGGCGACGCGCAGCTCACCACCACCCGCATGCTTGCTCACGCTGCCCGCAGCTTCGGCGATCAGGACGTCGTGCACCGCACCCTCGACGGCCAGTGGCACACCACCAACTACGCTGACACCTGGGCGCGGGTGCGACGCCTGGCGACCGGCTTCAGCGGCCTGGGCATCGGTGCTGGCACCCACGTGGGTCTGCTGATGTGGAACGATCTGCGCCACTTCGAGTCCTACTTCGCCGTGCCCGCACTCGCCGCGACCATGGTGCAGCTGAACCTGCGCCTGTCACCCACCGACCTCAGCTACGTCATCGAGCACTCCGGGGTCAGCCACATCATCGTCGATGAGTCCCTGCGCTCGGTCATGGAAGACGTCCAGGACCGGGTTTCGGTCACCTGGATCATCGCCAGCGACGACGTCGACGACGCCCGCGATGGCGAACTGCACTACGAGGCGCTGCTGGCCAGCGAAGACGAAGCAGAACGCTTCCAGCTGCCCGAGGTGGATGAGCGCACCGCTTCCGGCGCCTGCTTCACCACCGGCACCACCGGCCGGCCCAAGGGCGTGTTCTTCTCGCACCGCTCCACCTGGCTGCACGCCTCCGCGGTGGCGATGAACATCGGCATCACCGTGCAAGACACCATCATGTTCCTCACCCCGATGTTCCACGTGCAGTGCTGGGGACTGCCCTACACTGCCGTGCTGGTGGGTGCTCGCTCGGTGCTTCCCGGCCGGTTCGCCGCGACCGAGATGGAGATGCTCACCTCGGCCATGATGGATCACGGGGTCACCGTGGCCCCGGCCGCGCCGGCCATCCTGATGCCGATGCTGCAGCACCTGGAAGGGGTGGCTAAGAATGGCTCCGCTCCCGATTTCTCCAGGATGCGCCTGATCTGCGGAGCCTCCGAACCACCGCTGTCAATGATGCGGGGGTTCTATGAGCTCACCGGGGCCGAGGTGGTGCACGCCTACGGCGCCACCGAAACCTCCCCGGTCGCTTCCACCAACCGGTTGCGGCCCGGCTTGGGCCTCACCGAGGACGAGGCCTGGGAGCTGCGCCGGTCTCAGGGGTACGTGGTCCCCGGCGTCGACGTGAAGATCGTGGACCCGGCCGGTGAACCACTACCGCACGATGGCAAGTCCGTGGGCGAAATCATGCTGCGCGGTCCCTGGATCACCGCGGAGTACTACCAGAACCCGGAGGCCAGCGAGGCCGGCTTCGACGCCGAGGGTTACTGGCGTTCCGGCGACGTGGGATTCATCGACTCCCGCGGCTACCTCAAGGTCACCGACCGGCTCAAAGACGTGATCAAGTCCGGTGGCGAGTGGATCTCCTCCATCGATATGGAGAACCTCATCGTCAGCCTGCCCGGGGTTGCTGAAGCAGCGGTCTTCGGCATCCCCCACCCGAAATGGGAAGAACGGCCGCTGGCGCTCGTCGTCGCTCAGGAGGGGGACTCTGTGAGTGACGATGACGTCCGCGGTGTCTTACGCGGCGCCTTCGCCGACTGGCAGTTGCCCGACGAAGTGCTGTTCGTGGATACCATTGCCCGCACCTCGGTGGGCAAGCTCAACAAGAAGGGGCTGCGAGAGCAGTACCGGGACCAGTACCAGAGCTGATTCTGATTCAGTGCTGAGACTGCTCCCAAGCCCGGTGCAGTTCGGCGAACCGGCCGCCCTCGGCCAGCAGCTGTGCCGGGCTGCCATCCTCGACGATCCGGCCGTCGTCAATCACGAGCACCCGGTCGGCGGTGAGCACGGTGGAGAGCCGGTGGGCGATGATCAGCGCGGTGCGCGAACCCAGCAGCTGCTCCATGCCCGCCTGCACCGCCCGCTCGCTGGGCAGGTCCAGGGAGGCGGTGGCCTCGTCGAGAATGAGCACCGCCGGATCGGCCAGGAACGCGCGGGCGAAGGAAATCAGCTGGCGTTGCCCGGCGGAGACACCGCGGGCGGAGATGTCGGTGTCGTAGCCCAGCTCCGAGAGAAACTCGTGCGCGCCGACGGCGCGAGCAGCCGCCTCGATATCCTCCCGAGAGGCCCCCGGACGGCCGATCTCGATGTTCTCGGCAGCCGAACCGGAGAACAGGAACGCCTCCTGGGTCACCATCACCACTGCTTCGCGTAACTGCTCGTGGGAGATGTCGCGCAGCTCGACACCGTCGAGGGTGAGGCTGCCGGCGCTGACGTCGTAGAAGCGGGCGATCAGTTTCGCCAGCGTGGATTTTCCGGCACCCGTGGGTCCCACCACGGCCACGGTCTGCCCGGCCGGGATATCCAGGTCGAAGCGAGGCAGCACCGTACGGTCGGTGTAGCCGAACTCGGCGTCGGTGAAACGGAGATGCCCCTGGGCCTGCACCGGGGTGGGGTGCTCCGGATACTGCACGGTGGGGGTCTCCTCAAGCACCCCGGAGACCTTCTCGAGCGCGGCCGAGGCGGACTGGAAGGAGGAGTAGAACATGGCGACCTGCTCCATGGGCTGGAACACCCGCTTGCCAGCCAACAGCAGCGCCACCAGCACACCGATCTCCAGATCCCCGGCCACCACCCGGAACCCGCCGAAGAGCAGCAGAGCCACCACCGTGGCGTTGCCGATGAGCACCATGGTGGGCTGCAACACCCCGAACAGGCGCAGTGATTCCACCGTGTCATCGCGGTACTGCTCGGCCAGTTCCTCGTAGCGGTCGTCGTTGGCGCGGGCCCGACGGTAGGCCTGCACGGCGCGGATGCCGGTCATCGTCTCCACGAAGTGCACAATTGCCCGTGCCGAGGAGACCCGGGTGGCCCGGTAGACCACCTCGGAGCGTACCTGGTACCAGCGCACCAGCAGCGCCACCGGGATGAAAGCCCCGGCCAGCACCAGCCCCGACCACGGGTCGAGCAGAATAATGGAGGCCGCGGTGAAGCTCATGAAAATGAGGCCCGAAACAAGTGCGGCCACGCCCTGGTCGAGCAGCTCGCGCAGCGAGTCCAGATCGGAAGTTTGCCGAGAGATCACCTTTCCCGAGGTGTAGCGCTCGTGGAACTCCAGGGAGAGAACTTGGGTGTGTTCGAACACCTGCACCCGCAGAGCCAGCAACATCGCTTGCGAGACTTTGGCGGTCAGCCACAGGTAGAGACTCAGCCCCACGCCGGCCACTGCCCCGGTGAGCGCGTAGGCACCCCCGATCCCCAGTGCGGTGGGCACCGCGGAACCGTCGTTGGCTTCTATTCCGCGTTGCAGGGCGGGCAGCCCGGCGTCGATGGACCAGGCGATGAGCAGCGGGAACGCGGCCCGGGCGGCATTGGCGATCACGACGAGGACGACGACGACCAACAGCTTCCAGGCCACCGGCCGGGCCAGTGCGCCGAGTAGCCGCAGGGAGCGGCGCCGCACATGTTTGCGGTCCTCACGCGAGAGGTGGAGCTCTTCTTCTCCGCTGGTTCCGATCACAGCAGCTCCCGGTAGATCTCGGAGCGCATCTCATCCGGTGCGCCCACTTCCACGATGCGGCCCTCGTGCAGCACCGCCACTCGGTCGGCCAGGGCCACGGTGGAGCGGCGGTGGGCCACAATCAATACGGTGGTGTCGGCGAGCACTTCGCGCAGCCGGGCGGTGATCAGCTCCTCGGTGTGCACATCCACCGCCGAGAGCGGGTCGTCAAGCACCAGAATGTCGGGTCGGGCGGCAATCGCGCGGGCCAGGCTGAGGCGCTGCCGTTGCCCGCCGGAGAGGCTCAGCCCCTGCTCACCGATCTGAGTCTCAACGCCTTCGGGCAGGTCGTAGACGAAATCGGCGTGGGCGGTGTGCAGTGCGGTGTGCAGCATCTCCTCGTCGGCGGCGAGTAGCACGTTGTTGCGCACCGTGTCCGAAAACAAGGTCGGCTCCTCCAGGGCGATGGCCACCCGGGTGCGCAGCGTGTCCAGGCTCATCTCGCGCACGTCCACCCCGTCCACGAGCACCTGGCCGCCGGTGACGTCGTAGAGTCGAGGGGCCAGATGCGCCAGGGTGGATTTCCCGGAACCGGTCACACCCACCAGCGCCATGGTTTCGCCGGGGCGGACCTCCAGGTTCACGCTGAACAGGGCGGGTATGTGCCCGGCGTCGTCGGGTTCGGCGTCGGCGTAGTGGAATTCGGCACCCCGGAACTCGAGGCTGCCGCGTCGTGGTGGGGTCTGGGGCTGTGAGGGTTCGATGACGGCGGGCTGATCCATCACCTCGATGTGCCGGTCGATAGCGGTCTTGGCGGACAGCGCCATACCCATCAGCTGGCCCACCGATTCCACGGGCCCGGCCAGCACCATCGCGGTGGCGAAGAACGCAGCCAGCGCGCCCACGGTGAGCGAGCCGTCTGCGGTGAGGTACAGGCCGAGAGCCAGACTGATGCCGAGCACGATCTCCGGCAGGGCCACCACCAGACCGATGAATCGGGAGAGCACGGTGGCTTTGTGTACTTCGGTGCCGCGCAGTGTGTCGGCCTGGCTGCGGAACCCGTCGAGCGCCTCACCACTGCGCCCGAACGCTTTGAGCACCCGGATCCCGTGCACGGATTCTTCCACCGTGGTGGCGAGGTCGCCCGCCTGGTCCTGGGAAAGCCGTGAGGCGGCCCGGAAGTCGAGGCGGAACCCGAAGGAGCGCCACATGATCGGCACCGCGCCTAACAGGTACACGAGCGCGAGCTGCCAGGACAGCGAGAACATCAACCCCATGCCCACCAGGATGGTGATCACCGAGACAATGAACATGATGGTGCCGAACGCGATCCACCGGCGCAGCAGGTTCAGATCGGACACGGCCCGGGAAAGCAACTGTCCGGAGGGCCAGGCGTCGTGGAAAGACAGCGGCATCCTCTGCAGTCTCCGGTACAGCGCCACCCGGGCGCGGGTTTCGACCCCGGCGGCCGGTGGCAGTACGAAGAATCGGCGGGCGTAGATGAGTCCGGCCTCGGCCACACCTAGCACGGCCATGATGAGTGCGGCGGTCCACACCTGGGCGGAGCCGGCGTGCACGATGGAGTTCACGAGATGCTGGATGACTTGGGGGATCACCAGGGCCACGAGCGAGGCGGCCAGGGCGGCGGTCAGGCCCAGCGCCCAGCGCCAGCGCACCCCGTCGAGGTAGGGGCTGAGCCGGGCGATGGCCTGCCAGATGCTGCGTTCGGTGCTCTTCGCGGTCATCGTGGCATCAGGTCGATGACGACGGCTTCCGGCCGGCAGGCGATCCGGATCGGCGCCGCCGGAGCTGCGCCGATTCCGGCCGAGACGTTGAAGGGGGTGCCGTCCCACCAGTGCAGCCCGGAGGCGTAGCGGGTGGGCAGGTCACTGTTGGTGACCAATGCCCCGTAGAAGGGTAGACAGATCTGGCCGCCGTGGGTGTGCCCGGCCAGCATCAGATCGGCGCCATCGTCGCGCATCGCCTCCAGCACCCGCTGGTAGGGGGCGTGGGTGACGCCCAGCCGCAGGGCGGGGGAGTGTGCCGCAGCAAAGCCGGGCCAGCGGTCGAGATCCAGGTGCGGGTCGTCGGTGCCGGCGAAGTCAATTGCGGTGCCACCGAGGTTCACTCGGGCGGTGGTGTTGGTGAGGTTGAGCCAGCCGGCCTGCTCGAATGCTGCGAACAACTGGTCGCTGGGTAGACGGCGCCGGGCGAGCGCCTCGCGTTCTTCGCGATCGAAGTCGGCGGAGGAGGGGCCGGCGAAGTACTTGAACGGGTTGATCAGTGGTTTGGGCGCGTAGTAGTCGTTGGAGCCGGGCACGAAGATCCCGGGGCGGGCAAGCAGTGGTTCCATGGCCTCGAGCAGCAACGGGATGGATGCGGCGGAACCGATGTTGTCACCGGTGTTCACCACCAGGTCGGGCTGCAATGCGGCGTCGAGTTCGCGTAACCAGTGCAGTTTGAGCGTGTCTCGCGGCATCAGGTGGATGTCGGAGAGGTGGAGCACCCGCACCGGTGCAGCCCCGGCGGGTAGCAAGGGCAGCGTTTCCCGCCGCACCACGAAGCGGCGCGTCTCGTACACGCCGTAGGCCACCGTGGCGGCGGCCAGGGCGGCTACGGTGAGCGCTCCGGTGATGAGCGGGCGCCGAATCACCGCGAGCGGGGGTTGCCTGTGCCGGTGTCAGGCAGGGTGTTGGTCTCGTACTGGTCGGCCACCTGGCTCATGTAGTCCACCCACATCGGACCCGCAATAAGCGAGCCCCACACGTCGTCATAGGTGACCCCGCCGATGGTGCGACCGGTGAGCGCCTGCAGGTTGCGGTAGTTCCCGACCCAGGAGGCGGTGGTGAGCTGTGAGGTGTAGCCGATGAACCAGGTGGAGGACTCGAAGTTGTTGGTACCGGTCTTGCCGGCGATGTCGTAGTTGATGGAGCCCAGGGCGATGCGCTCGTCCGCGATGGCCTTGAGGGTGTGGTTGAGCTCGGAGATGTCCTCGGAGTTCAGTGCGTTCGAGTTGCACTGCACCGGAGGCACCTCATAACTGTTGCCGCTGCCATCGGTGACCTCGGCGATCGCCCGCGGTTCGCAGTAGGTGCCGCCGGAGCCCAGGGTCGAGTAGGCCGACGCCATCGTCATCGGTGAGACTTCCTCCGCGCCGAGCAGGAACGACGGTCGCTGTGGACTCAGCGGCTCGTCGTCGTCGGCGCGCTCGATACCAGCGGCGGTGGTGATGTCGGTGATGGCGCAGAGGTCCGTGGCATACGCCGTGGCGACGGTGGCGGTGTTGATGGACCAGAACAGCCCGTAGTCCACCCGCATGCGCTGCTTCATATCGGCGATGGCGTTGTTCACTTCCCACCCGTCGCCGTCCGTGTTGACCAGGGTCGCGCCACCGGGGCGGCAGTAGGCGGGGAACGCGGTGCCGTTGGCGTAGAAGTCGCGGGAGGCATCGACCTGGTCGCGCATGGACTTGCCGGAGCCGAGCCAGGCGAGGGCCACAAAAGGCTTCAGCGTCGAACCGGCTTGGAAGCCGTTGCCGCCACCCCACTGCTTGTCGACGTTGAAGTTCAGCGTCGTGTTGCCGTTGCCTTCGGCGGAACTGTAGGCGGTGTTCTGTGCCATGGCCCGAATGTTGCCCGAGTTCTGCTCCACGGTGATCAGCGCGGCGCCGATGTCGTCGCTCTCTTCGCGCGGCACCGACTGGTTGGCCTGCTCGGCGGCCACGCGCTGCAGATCCAGATCCAGGGTGGTCTTGATGGTCAGGCCACCGCGATCGAGGAGGCGCTGACGGGCGTCGGCATCGGGGCCGAAGGCCGGATCGGCCAGAATCTGGCGCTGCACGTAGTCGCAGAAGTATCCCGAACCAGCCACGGCCGAGGCACAGCCCGAGCGGACCGGGGTCTCATCGGTCACGATTTCAGAAGCGACCGCTTCCTCGTACTCTTCCTGCGTGATCTTGTCGTTGTTGAGCATCGTGTAGAGCACGGTGTCGCGACGGGATTTGGCCGCCTCGGGATTGTTGAGGGGGTTCAGGGCGTTGGGCGACTGCACCATGCCGGCCAGCAGGGCCGACTCCGGGATGTTCAGATCCGCGGCGTTCTTGTTGAAGAAGTAGCGAGATGCGGCTTCCACCCCATAGACACGACCGGAGAACAGGACGATGTTGAGGTATCCCTCGAGGATCTCGTCCTTGGTCATTTCCTTCTCGATGGCCACGGCGAGCTTCATCTCGCGCAACTTGTCCGGCACGGTCTTCTGTCCCGACACCGTGGTGCGCAGATCATTGAGGTTCTGGTAGTTCACCAGCACGTTGTTCACGTACTGCTGAGTCAGGGTTGATGCACCCTGCTGAGTGCTGGTGGTGAGGTTGTTGACGATCGCACGGGCCAGGCCCTGGCCGTCCACACCGCCGTGCTCATAGAAGCGCTCATCCTCGACGGAGATGATGGCGTCCTGCATGTGCTGGGAGATCTCGTCGAGGCTGACCGGGGTGCGGTCCTCAGCGTAGAACGTGGCCAGCACGGTGCCGTCGGCGGCCTCGACGGTCGAGGGTAGCGAGAGTGGCTCCTCCTGCAACTCCGCAGGAAGGTTGTCGAGCAGTTCACTGCCGGTGTTTGCGGCGGCGCCGCCCACCATGCCCAACGGCAGCATGAGCCCGGCAGCCAATGCGCCGCACAGGGCCGCGATTCCGAAGAACGCCACGACCTTGCCCAAAGTCGTGGCGGTGTCAAAGAAGGGTGAGCGGGATGAAGCCATGGCCACCATTGTACGGTCCGAACCTGAGCTCTGAATTTCATCAGAATCTGTGGTCGATTCTGACACGAGATGATCTGTTCCAGGACCGGACGTGCGGATAGGGTGGAGCCATGAGTGCACCACAAAAATGGGAATACGCCACGGTTCCCCTTCTGATCCATGCCACCAAGCAGATTCTCGACCAGTGGGGCGATGAGGGCTACGAGCTTGTCACCGTGATCCCGGGTCCCGACGGGTCCAACCCGGTGGCCTACATGAAGCGACCGAAGCAGGAGTCATGACCGAGACAAATCATCCCGAAGAACAGCTGAAGCAACTCGGCGTTGAGCTGCCTGCCGTCGCCGCCCCCGTGGCCGCCTATGTTCCGGCTGTCACCCAGGGAACCTTGGTGTACACCTCGGGCCAGCTGCCGTTTGTCGACGGCGCACTGCCGGCAACCGGCAAGGTGGGTGCGGAGGTCTCACCGGAGCAGGCCAAGGAGTTGGCGGCCCGGTGCGCCGTCAATGCGCTGGCGGCGGTGAAGTCCGTGATCGGTGACCTGGCCCGGGTGACCCGGGTGGTCAAGGTCGTCGGTTTCGTTTCGTCCGACCCGAGCTTCACCGGTCAGCCGCAGGTCATCAACGGGGCCTCCGAACTGCTCGGCGAGGTCTTCGGCGAGGCCGGCGTGCACGCGCGCTCTGCGGTAGGTGTTGCCGTGCTGCCGCTGGATTCCCCGGTGGAAGTCGAGATCGTCGTCGAATACGCCTGACCGTCGAAATCTTAAACCCGTCTAAACGAAGCGGGGTCCGCACCAGTTCATCTGGTGCGGACCCCGCTTCGTTGTAGCTGAGTTGTTGCTCGCTGATCAGCCGGCGCGCTGGCGCATGCGCTGCAGGTCAAGCACGACCACGGCGCGGTTCTCCAGGCGCAACCAACCGCGCTGCACGAACTCGGCCAGGGCTTTGTTCACGGTCTCGCGCGAAGCGCCGACCAGCTGGGCCAGCTCTTCCTGGGTGAGGTCGTGGGCCACCAGCAGGCCGTCGGCAGCCGGACGGCCGAAGCGGTCGGCCAGATCCAGGATGGCCTTGGCCACGCGGCCCGGCACATCCGAGAACACCAGGTCGGCCAGCGACTCGTTGGTCTTGGACAGACGGCGCGCCAGAGCGCCCAGCAACTGCATGGAGACCTCGGGGGTGGACTGGATGACCTTGCGCAGGTTCTCGTGCCGCAGACCGGCCAGTCGAGTAGCGGAGACGGCGGTGGCCGTGGCGGTACGAGGCGCCGGGTTGAACAGGGCCATCTCGCCGAACACCTCGCCGGGGCCGAGAATGGCCAGCAGGTTCTCTCGGCCGTCCGCGGCGGTGCGTCCCAGTTTGATCTTGCCCGACAGGATGACGTACAGCTGATCGCCGTCGTCGCCTTCGTGGAAGGCGGAAGCGCCGCGCGACAGCTCGACCTCGGTGAGCTCCGCGGTCAGTGCTGTGAAAACGTCGTCGTCAAGATGGGTGAACAACGGCGCGGTGCGCAGAACGTCCAAATCCATGGTGGGGGTCCTCTCAAATCTCGGCCGTGCTCTCCACGGCTGGTGACATCCCTAACATACTGTCTTATTTTCGGCCGGGACGTCCACCGCACAGGCCATTGGTGCCTGGGTTCACATTGAACACCCAGACTCGATCTGCGTGGCTCCACGAGTCCATTCAGGTTGAAACGATAGCCTCGTACGATGGCGGTGCGCTAGAAGGAGCCCCCGGAAGAGCCAGGGAAAGGAGACCGGATGGACGTGTTCGGACTGACCCTGCTCGACCTCGTGATGTTGCTCGCTCTCCTCGCCTTCTTCATTCACGGTTATCGTCGTGGCCTCTGGATCACCGCCGGACGGATGATCGGCTTCGTTGTGGGCGGAATTTCTGCCTTCTTCATGGTGCCGTGGATCATGACCTTGGTGCCCTCTCCCGGATGGCGATTGGCCGCCGTGTGGGCTTCGGTGCTGATGTTGGTCACTCTGGGCTGGTTCATTGGCGGTGGCCTGGGACGCGCGGTGCGGTTGCGGGTGAACCAGCCGGCACTGCGGGTGATCGACAAAGTGCTCGGCGCCGGCATCAACACCGCCATCGCCGCGGTGATGATCTCGATGGTCTCCTATTCGCTGGCCCAGCTCGGCGTGCCCGCGATGACCACCGCCATCAAGCAGTCCAAAGTCATCAGCACCGTGAATTCGCTGACCCCGGAAGCCACACAGGGGTTCTTCACGCAGTTGCGCTCAGAACTACTGGACGCTCATATGGTTCCGGAGCTAGCCCTGCCGGTGCAGGCGCCGCCGACCCCGGCCGAGCCCACCACCGCCCCGCCCAATGCAGAGATTGAGCGGGCCTCGTCCTCGACCGTGCGCATTACCGGCACCGCCTATGAGTGCGGTCAGAGCCAGACCGGGTCCGGGTTCGCCGTCGAGACGAATCGCGTGGTGACCAACGCGCACGTGGTGGCCGGGGTGACCGAGCCGCTGGTGGAGTCCCTGGACGGGGAGATCTACGTGGGCGAAGTGGTGCACTTCGATCCCAGTCGCGACCTCGCGGTGATTGCTTTTGACGGTGACATCGAGGCCCTCGACACCGGAGAACGCCTGGCCGAAGACGACGATGCCTATGTGCTCGGCTACCCGGCCGGCGGACCGTTCCGTATTGCGCCAGCCTCCGTGCAGGCGGTGGGGGAGGTGTCGATCAACACCATCTACGGTCAGGACGCGGAGCTGACCGACATCTACCAGCTCAACGCCGACGTGAAACAGGGCAACTCGGGTGGCCCGCTCGTCGACGAGCAGGGTGACGTGGTGGGCGTGGTGTTTGCCAAAGCCGCCTCCGACATCACCGTGGGCTACGCCATTACGGGCGAAGAAGCCGGTGATGTGCTGACCAATGCTGGCTCCTACACCGGCGCGGTCTCTACCGGCCAGTGCGTAGGCTAGATATACTGCTGAGGCCTGACCGTGTGGCAAACCTCACAAGTGGTTCGCAGAGGGTTGGGCTTTCATCACACCCGAAGCGGTAGGAGCACACCATGGCTGAACCAGCCATTTCATCCTCAGCGCAGATCAGCCCGGGACGTGTCCAGCGCGAGCAGTTCGCTGGCCGCTGGATGTTCATTATGGCGGCCATTGGCTCCGCCGTGGGTCTGGGTAATATCTGGCGCTTCCCCTACATCGCCTACGAGAACGGTGGCGGCGCCTTCGTCATCCCGTATCTGGTGGCGCTGCTGTCGGCGGGTATCCCGCTGCTGTTCTTCGACTACGCCATCGGCCACCGTTTCCGCGGTTCACCACCGTTGGCGTTCCGTCGCCTGCACAAATCCACCGAGGCGCTCGGCTGGTTCCAGGTGATGGTCTGCGTGATCATCGGTATCTACTACGCCGCGATCATTGGTTGGGCGATCTCCTACACCTGGTTCTCGGTCTCCGAGGCGTGGGGCGACGACCCGAACGGCTTCTTCTTCGGTCAGTACCTGAACATGGCTGAGGACGTGACTCCGACCCTGCAGATCGTGCCCGGCGTGTTCTGGCCGATGCTCGCCGTCTGGATCCTGTTGCTGATCATCCTCGGTATGGGCGTGCGCCGCGGCATCGCGATGGCTTCCATCATTGGTATCCCGGTTCTGGTGGTCATGTTCCTGGTGCTGGTCGTCATCGCGTTGACCCTCGACGGGGCAACCAGTGGCCTGGAAGCCCTGTTCACCCCGAACTGGGAGGCCCTGACGCATCCGGGCGTGTGGGTGGCTGCCTATGGGCAGATCTTCTTCTCGCTGTCCGTGGGCTTCGGCATCATGATCACCTACTCGTCTTACCTGAAGCGTCGCACGAACCTCACCGGCTCCGGCCTGGTGGTCGGGTTCTCGAACTCCGGTTTCGAAGTGCTGGCCGGTATCGGCGTGTTCTCGGCGCTGGGCTTCATGGCCCAAGCCTCCGGTGTGGGTATCACCGACGTCGTCGACGCGGGTATTGGTCTGGCATTCATCGCGTTCCCGGCGCTGATCTCCGAGGCTCCGGGTGGGCTCGGCCCGCTCATCGGGGTGCTCTTCTTCGGCTCCCTGGTCTTCGCCGGGTTCACCTCGTTGGTCTCGATCCTCGAAGTCGTGATCTCCGCGGTGAAGGACAAGACCGGGCTCTCGCGCTGGACCGTGGTGCTCACCGTGGGCACCGCCTGCGCTATCGCCTCGCTGTTGCTGCTGGGCACCACCACCGGCCTGCCGATGCTCGACACCACCGACGCGTTCACCAACAACGTCGGCATTGTTGGCGGCGCGCTGGTCTCGGTGATCATCGTCGCCTGGATCGTGCGACGGCTGCGCCCCTTGGTCGACCACCTCAACGCGGTGTCATCCTTCCGGCTGGGCCCGGTATACAAGGTGCTCATCGCCGTGGTCATGCCGGTGGTGCTGGGCTACATGGTCATCGCCTACCTGGTCGAGCGCGTTCAAGAGGGCTACGGTGGTTACCCGGACTGGTATGTGAACACGTTCGGCTGGGGCATGATGGCCATGCTGGTCGTGGTCGCCGTCGTGCTGTCGTTCGTGCCGTGGGCCCGTAATTCGGCGCTACATGTGGAAGACAATCCCAACCTGACCGATGACGAGGACGAAGCGTCCGAACTGGAAGGAGCTCAGCGATGAGTGCGATTTCGATCGTCATGATGATCATCATGCTGGGGACCATTTGGGGCGGCATGGTGGTCGCCATGATCCACCTACTGCGCCACCCCGACGAGACCTCCGGCACCGACGGTGAACGCCGGGCTGCTGCGGCTCAGGCGGCTGAGCAGTAAACACCAACAGTCAAACAATAAGGGGCGGGCATCTCCGGTGAGGAGGTGCCCGCCCCTTCGTGGTGGGGAATGAGCTGGAGAGGTGAGCCGGGTTAGTCCTGACGCAGCGATTCGGCGATCTGCTGCATGATCGTCGGATCCGACAGAGTCGAAGCGTCACCCGGATCGCGGCCCTCGGCCACATCCTTGAGCAGGCGGCGCATGATCTTCCCGGAGCGGGTCTTCGGCAGCTCCGGAACCACCAGCACGTGCTTCGGCTTGGCGATCGGGCCAATCTCCGAAGCCACATGTGCGCGCAGCAGCTGGTCGGCCTCGCCGGCATTGATGCCGGACTGGGACTCGGTGAGGATCACGAACGCCACGACCGCTTCCCCCGTGGTGGCATCCTTTGCGCCCACCACGGCGGCCTCGGCCACCAGCTCGTGAGACACCAGTGCTGACTCGATCTCGGTGGTGGAGAGTCGGTGCCCGGACACGTTCATCACGTCATCCACGCGGCCCAGCAGCCAGATGTCCCCGTCGTCGTCGCGGCGGGCGCCGTCACCGGCAAAGTACATGCCGTCGAAGCGCGACCAGTACGTCTCCTTGAACCGCTCCGGGTTGCCCCAGATGCCGCGCAGCATGGACGGCCACGGATCGCGGACCACCAGGAACCCGCCCGAGGTGGTGTCCAGGCTCTGGCCGGCGTCATCGACGACGTCCACGGTAATCCCGGGCACCGGGCGCTGAGCCGAACCGGGTTTGGTGGCCACCACCCCGGGCAGCGGGGTAAGCATGTGGGCCCCGGTTTCGGTCTGCCACCAGGTGTCCACGATCGGGGCGGGGTGCTCCTTGCGCGGGCCCGGGGTGACGGAACCGTCGTCGTTTTTCGTGCCCGCACCGTTATTGGAGCCGATCACATCGCGGTACCACATCCACGCCTCGGGGTTGATGGCCTCACCGACGGTGCCGAGCACGCGCAGCGAGGACAGATCAAAGGTATCCGGGATCTCGCGACCCCACTTCATGCAGGTGCGGATCGCGGTGGGAGCGGTGTAGATCTGGGTGATCTTGTATTTCTCGACGATCTCCCACCAGCGGCCCTTGTGCGGGGTATCCGGGGTGCCCTCGTAAATCACTTGGGTGGCGCCGTTGACCAGCGGAGCGTAGGTGACGTAAGAGTGCCCGGTCACCCATCCCACATCGGCGGTGCACCAGTAGACGTCGGTCTCCGGCTTCAGGTCGAAGGTGTCGTGGTGGGTGACGGCGGTCTGCACCAGATAGCCGCCGGTGGTGTGCAGGATGCCCTTGGGCTTGCCGGTGGTGCCGGAGGTGTAGAGGATGAACAGCGGGTGCTCGGCGTCGTGCCAGACCAGCTCGTGCTCGTCGGAGGCGCCAGAGACCACATCGTGCCACCAGACGTCGCGCTCCGGGGTCATCTCGATGTCTTCGCCGTTGCGCTGAACCACGACGACGTGGCCCACGGTGGAGGCCTCGGTGTCATCGGCGGCGGCCTTCGGGGAGAGCGCCTCATCCACCGCAGGCTTCAGCAGCGAGGGCTTGCCGCGTCGGTAGGAGCCATCGGCGGTGACGACCAGTTTCGCCTCGGCGTCGTCGATACGTGAGCGCAGCGCCTCGGCCGAGAAACCGCCGAACACCACCGAGTGCACCGCACCGATGCGGGCACAGGCGAGCATGGTGATGACTGCTTCCGGGATCATCGGCAGGTAAACAGCGACCCGGTCGCCCTTGGCCACGCCTAGGGACTCGAAAGCGTTGGCGGCACGGCGCACCTCGGCAGCCAGTTCGGTGTAGGTCCAGGTGCGGGTGTCGCCCGGTTCGCCCTCAAAGTGAATGGCCACCCGGTCACCGAGGCCGGCCTCAACGTGCCGGTCCAGAGCGTTGTACGCGGCGTTGGTGGTGCCGCCAACGAACCACTGCGCGAAGGGCGGGTTGGACCAGTCCAGGGTTTCGGTGAAGTCCTGCTCCCAGTGGAGTACCTCGCGGGCGCGGCGGGCCCAGTAGGCCAGGCGGTCCTGGTTGGCCTCGTCGTAGAGCTCGGCCCCGGCCACCGCCTGAGAGGCGAATTCCTCTGTGGGCGGGAACGTGCGAGTTTCGTGCATCAGATTGTCCATCTGAACTCCTTCGTGCATCGCGGTGCGGGATCACGATGTAACCGAGGTCACATCTGGTTCGTGGTTCACTTTAGTCCGCCGTCCTGCGCCCGAGGCAACGAGCGGGTCACACTCGTCGGATAGGCGGTAGGGATCATGCGGCAGACGGCGCCCTCTGCCCAACTGTGGGGCCGCAGTCGCGAGCTGGACCCAGTGCAACGCGGCCGCAACGAGAATGCAACAATGGTGGTGGCGACGACGCGTTCCCTACGCGCGCCACAGACTTCAGCAGATGACAACGTGGAGATGACGATGACGGAACAGACCGGCGGAGCGGCCCGAGAGTCGACGACGACGCGGCTGCTGTCCCGACGCAGCTGGAGCGTGCTTGCCGCCTCCATCGTGGTGCTGGTCGGTGGGATGTGGCCGCTGATGAGCTACGTCGTTATCGTGTCGCGGTACTCCTTCGACTTTGAGGGCTTAAGCGTGTGGCGTCAGCACTGGGTATTGATGCTGTTGCTGGGCGTGGTGGCTCCACTGATGGTGATGGGGGTGACCCTGGCGCACGAGAGAATGTCCTCGGTGCGCGAGCTGCGGGTGGGCACGCTGAGCCTGCCACAACTGGCGCGGGTGTTGAGCTGGATGATCTGCACCTGGTTTGCCGTGTTGTTGATCACCGCCTCGGGGCCCATGTTCGGGTTGTCCACGGCGGTGCTGCTGGTGGGCCTGGTGGGCTCGGTGGCGCTCGTAGTGGTACTGACCATTTCCGGGCAACGGGTGCAACAACTCCAAGCTCAGTTCGAGGAGCGTCGACGCACGGCACAGCCAGGTCAGCCCACACAGCCAGCCCCGTCTGAGCAGCCTGCACAACCAGCCCAACCGCAGGCTGGCGCCTTCTGGTTTGCGGTGCCCAACGAGCGGCGCACCGAGGGCGAACACGGCTTTGTGTTGCCCGCCGGCGAATGGATTCTGGCACTGGAAGACCGCGGCGACACCTTCCTGGTGCAGGCACCCAACGGTCGTCAGGGTGTGCTGGCTGACCTTGACGGGGTGGAGCGAGCCCGGTCATGACCGACGAAACCCCGCTGGCCAGGACACGTCGCGCCCGGAAAATCTACCGGGTGCTCGGCGAAACCTACCCCTATGCGGAGGCCGAACTGGACTTCACCACACCCTTCGAACTGTTGGTGGCCACCGTGCTCTCCGCCCAGACCACCGATGTGCGCGTCAACGCGGTGACCCCCGGACTGTTCGCCCGCTTCCCGGATGCCGAAGCCATGGCCCATGCCGATGAGCGGGAACTACAGGAACTGGTGCGTCCCACCGGTTTCTACAAGAACAAAGCCTCCGCGGTGCTGCGACTCTCCCGCGCCCTGGTGGAACACCACGACGGCGAGGTGCCTGGCCGTCTCGAAGAGTTGGTCGCCCTGCCCGGGGTGGGACGCAAAACGGCGTTCGTGGTGCTCGGCAACGCCTTCGGCCGCCCTGGGATCACGGTGGACACCCACTTCGGCCGGCTGGCTCGGCGCTTCGGCTGGACGGGCTCCCAAGATCCAGAAAAGGTGGAACGCGACGTCGCCGAACTCTTCGAGCCGCGTGACTGGACCGCCCTGTCGAACCGGGTGGTCTTCCACGGTCGGCGCATCTGCCACGCCCGACGCCCCGCCTGCGGGGTGTGCCCGGTGGCCCGCTGGTGTCCGAGTTTCGGCGACGGCGAAACCAACCCGGACAGCGCCCGCGCCCTGCTGAAATACGAGCTGGCGCCGGGCCGCGAAGAACTCCACGCTCGCCTGCTGGCCGGTGACCGCCGCGCCCAGTTGCGGGCAGAAGGGTACCCGATGCAGCCATGAGTCAAGACACCCAGCCCGCCGAACTCGACGGCGCCCTCGCTGACCTAGCTGCCCTAGTGGGCACCTATGGCACCCTGCACCGCAAACTCAACGCCTCGCGCATCCCGCTTAACGGGCGGCTGCCCGAATCCAGCCTGGGCTGGGACTTCAGCCGGTTCCAGGTGCAAGACCCCCGAGCCTCAGCCGTGCTCATCCTCTTTGGCGCCCTCGACGACGTGCCCTCCCGCTACCAGGATGCGCCCGTGCCGGAAGAACTCGACGTGCTGCTCACCCAGCGCGCCCTCACCCTGCGCAAACACCCCGGGCAGATCTCCTTCCCCGGCGGCGCCCGCGACCCCGAAGACCCCAGCGCGATAGCCTGTGCTCTCCGCGAAGCCGAAGAAGAAACCGCCCTCGATCAAGCGGGTGTCCACGTGCTGGGCACTCTGCCCGAGGTGCCACTGACGGTATCCAACTTCATGGTGACCCCCGTGGTGGGCTGGTGGGACCGGCCCAGCGAAGTTGCCGTCGTCGATCGGGCCGAAGCCACCCGGGTGTTCCGGGTGCCGGTGGCCGACCTCATCGACCCCGAGCGCCGGGTGAGCGCCCAGCGCCGCTTCGGTTCTGGGCCCACCGGCCACGTGTTTACCTCACCGGCGTTCATGGTGGGCGGCACCCTGGTGTGGGGTTTCACCGCGATCCTGCTCGACAGGATGCTGGATTTGCTCGGCTGGGCCCAGCCCTGGCAGCGCGACCGCTATGTGGACGTCACCGACTGGGACGCCACCCGGCCGCTGCCCGACGTCGCTCCTCCACAGCCCGGCCACGCCCGCGACTGATCCACAGGCGCCCCCGGCGCCACCGCGCTGATCCGGCCCCGGATCGCACAGTGGAGGCATGACACCCCAGCAGCCAGACCTCCCCGCACTGCCCACCCTGGCGATCACCGTGCCCTGGCCGGTTCCGCCGCTGCAGCCGGTCACCTCCGAACCGCTCATCACCCTGTGCGCCTGCGCGGTCGCCGCGGCTGCGGTGCCGAGGATTTGCGGGCTCACCTCCCCGGTTCCCGAGGACGCGCTCGGTGTGGTGGAACTGCGCGTCGACGGTTCCGCTGTGTTTCAAAGGCGCACCTGGCGGCTACCTCGCGACGCCGAAGAACTCACCGCGCAACTGGGACAGCTTACCGAGCCGGCTGCCCCCGGTATCTTCGAGGTCTCCGGTATTTCTGCCCATGCCCGCTGCGTGGCCATGGTGCACCTGAGCGGTGACGACCAGTGGCCCGACTTCAGCCGCCACGTCGCCTCCGTGCTGGGCCCCTCGCCCTTCCTGCTCACCGCCCGCCCCGGCCCCGGGACCACCCTGGCCGAACTCTGCGCGGTGATCGACCGCGGTGAACGGCTTAGCCTCGCCGCCCTGAGACGCTGGACCGAGCGCATCGACACCGTCTCCGTGATCCGAATAACCGGGGGAGAGCCGGTTGATCTGGACCTCTGCTCCCGGCAACTGGACCAGGTGGTGCCACTGCTGGCCGAACACGGTGTCGTCATCGACTGCGGGGACCATCTCGAGTTGGCCCGCCGCGCACCGGCCGAACCCATCCTGTGCGTAGACACCGATTCGGCCCTGGCCATGCTCACCGAAGCGACTCTTCAGGATCCGCTGCACCGGGAACTGGCCGAACCACGGCGGTCCTGGCGGGTCTTCACCCCCGCCACCCACCGGGACCGGTTGCTCCCCAAAGCTCCGCGCCGCCAACTGCGCCGCCGCCGACTCTTCAACGCGGTTCTGCTCGAACTACCCGTCGCCTTGACCACCGACCGCTCCGGACGCCGTGCCCGGGATCGCGCCCTGAACGCCCTACGCCAGGAATGGGTGGGTGGCTGATGTCGCGCGCCTTCGTTCCCGCGGCCCCGTCACCCGCGCCAGCACTCACCTCCAACGCCGCCCGCGACTGGGCCGCACTGCGTGCCGCCTCCACCCCGGACGCCAGCGCCACCCGTATGGCCAGCACCCACGGGGTCACCCCGCCTGGCCCGGAAGTGAGCGCCGAAGCCGTGCTGCGCCACACGCCGACGCTGAGCTATGCACAAGCTCGGCAACGCATGCAGGACGTCGACGACGCCTTGGTGGGGCTCGGACCGCTGGCCGGATGGGCCCGCACCGAGGGCATCACTGACCTCATGATCGACGCCGCCGGGCAACTCTGGACCGACGGCGCCGACGGGCTGCAACAGCGTGCCGAGATCCTTGACGCCGACACCGTCCAAGCGCTCGCGGTCCGCCTGCTACACCAGGCCGGACGCCGCCTCGACGCAGGGCAGCCCTTCGCCGACGCCCAGATCGGCGGCTCCCGAGTCCATGCCGTCCTGCCGCCCATCAGCACCGCACCTCAGTTGAGCATCCGACTACCCTCCCCGGGTGTCACCCTGGAGACTCTGAGCGCCTCCTGGCCACACCGGGAGCAGTGGCTGTCCCTGCTCCGGCACCTCGTTCAGGCCCACGCCACGCTGCTCGTCAGCGGGGCCACCGGCTCCGGAAAAACCACCCTGATGGCTGCACTGTTGGGGCTCGCCGACGCTCAGGAACGTCTCATCACCGTGGAGGACACCCGGGAGCTGCGCATCCAGCACCCCCACGTGGTGTCCCTGCAAACCCGCGAACCCAACGCCGAAGGCGGCGGACGCATCACCCTGGCCGATCTGATCCGGCAGGCGCTGCGCATGCGTCCCGACCGGTTGATCATCGGCGAGTGCCGCGGCGCCGAAATCGGAGAGTTCCTCGCCGCACTCAACACCGGGCACCGCGGGGCGATCGGCACCCTGCACGCCAACTCCGTCCACGACGTGCCCGCCCGCCTCCACGCCATGGGAGCACTGGCCGGACTGGAAGCCACCGCCCTGCGCCTCCAGGCCCGCTCCGCAATTGATGCAGTCATCCACCTGGGACGCAGCCACACCCACGGCAGGCACCCGGTAGAACTCGGGGTGCTCGAACCCAGCAACGACCCGGAAGCGCCGCTGCGCATGATCACCGCCATACGGGTCGAGGAACACCGCATCCTCGAAGGCCCCGGCCTACACCTGCTGGAAGACGCATCATGACTGCACCCACCCCGCTCCAGCGTCTCCCCGAAGCCTGGCGAGTCTGGCGTGCCGCCCGTACCGGCGCACCTACCGAAACCTTCATCGGCATGCTCCGTCAGGCCTCCGCCCTGCTGTCTGCCGGGCGCTCGGTGCACACCGTCTGGCAAGAACTAGCCGACCTGCACGAGCCCTGCCCCCGGCCAGCAGGCACCGAGGCGGGGGAGAGCTGCTGCCTGCACCACGTGCTGCGCCGCCAAAACTCAGCCCTGTTGCGCGGCACCGCCCTCTTCGACGACGTCACCGGCCCCGGACCAGCCGAACACTGGGCACAACTGGCCGGATGCCTGCGGCTCTGTTCCGCCACCGGCATGCCCGTCGCCCTGGTCCTCACCCGCCTCGCCGACGCCCTCGACGCCGGAGAAGACGCCCACCAGGCCCGCGAAGCCGCCGCCGCCGGTCCCAAATCCACCGCCCAGTTACTGGGCTGGCTGCCCGCCGCCGGACTCGGCATGTCCGCGATGCTCGGCACCACCGTGTTCGACCTCCTGGTGCACCCCGCCGGCTGGGCACTACTCGGGGTCGGTGCCGGCCTCGCCGTGGCCGGTCGCCGCTGGACGGCCTCCATGATCCGTTCCACCCAGGAGGCGTACTGATGACGACCACGCAGCATGAGCCCAAACAGAGTGTCGATGCAGCCCTCGCCCTGGACGTGATGGCCGGGATGCTCATCGCCGGTCAGCCCCTGACCACCGCCCTGGGACTGCTCGGCCAGCACCTGCCTGGATGTGCCCCGCTCACCCAGGTCTCCGCCCGACTCGGCTACGGCCTTGACTGGCAACAATCCTGGGCGCCCATCGACGACGACCGAGAACTGACCGCGCTGCGCGACGAACTCGATTTCGCCGCCCGCTCCCAGGTCGCCAGCGCCGACGTACTGCAATCGGCTGCCTCAACCCTGCGCCGGAACCGGCGCCGACGCGCCGAAAAGTTGGCGTCCGAGCTCGGCATCCGACTCGTGCTGCCGCTGGGCGCCTGCCTGCTGCCCTCTTTCATCTGCCTGGGCGTGATCCCGCTGGTGATCGCCCTGTTGCCGTGACCCACAACTGAATATCGCGCAGAACCCAACCAACACACCCCTCAACCAAGGAGAACATCATGTCCACCACCCTGACCGACCAGACCTACACCGGCCTCGACCTGTCCGCTGACGACGGCGCCCAGACCGCGGAATATGGCATCGTCACGCTCGCCGCTGTCGGTTTCGCCGGCGTTCTCGCCCTGGTGCTGTCTTCCGGGGCAGTGCAGTCGCTGCTCACCGGGCTGGTCGAGAAGGCGCTGTCCTTCTGATCCGTCCGATTCCATCGCCTCGTTGTGCCGGGCGTTCCCCGTGAGCGCCCGGCACGGCGGGATCGGCCTTAGCACCAGATGAAGGAGCCCTGTGATGCGACGTCACCCTCGAAATCTGTCTCGCCAGCGATCCCCTGGTATCACCTGCACCGCCGACGCCGGATCCGCCACCGCCGAATATGCCGTGCTGCTGCCTGCGGCCGCCTTGGTACTGGCTGCGACGGTCAACATTGCAGTCATCGGCATCCACCAGGTCCGCATGGAAGAAGCCGCCGCCGCGGCGGCACGTCAACTCGCCCGCGGGGAAGACACGTCCACGATCACCGCCACCGTGCACACCATGGCCGGAGCTGATACCTCCGTCGGAACCTCGACGTCGGGGGAATGGGCCAGCGTTCAGCTCAGCAAAGCAGCACCCGGCCCCGCCTCCTGGTTGCCCCGATTCCAACTCGAAGCCGAAGGTCACGCACCCCAACAATGGACGGTGCACCCGTGACGAATATTCTGCATCACGACGACGCCGGATCCGGCACGATCACCATGCTCGCCACCCTGGCCGTCGCACTCACGCTCCTCACCGGCGCCGCGACCCTCAACCACGCAGCCATCGCCGCTGCGAAAGCCGCCGCAGCCGCAGATCTGGCCGCCCTGGCAGCCTCTGATGCTGACCGTGGATTGATGCTCGCCGACCCGTGTGCCCTGGCCGAAAATACCGTTGCTCGTCACTCGGCCCAACTGGAATCTTGTGACATTGAGGGCGATGGCGTGGTCCGGATCCGCACCGTGGTGGAAACCCGCCTGCCCCTCTGGAACGCCACGGGTGAAGCCCGCGCCGGACCCCCGCCGACCGGTGACAAATTTTTGGAGAACTCGTAGGGTGAAGTGATGGGACACCACTCACGGCACCGCACCTGGTCGAAAAGTGATTCACCTTCCGGATGGCTGGGCGCGGAGCAATACCAACGTCGTGATCGTTCCGGACCCGGACGCGAGTGAACAAAGCGTTACCGGGTCACTCTCTGGCCGTGGGATCTGGGACGACAAAGACATCACTCTGGAACGCGCTATGTCGAGCGAATGAACGTCGTTAGCTCACGGGCGCAACCAACGCGATCTTGAGCATAAAGTGTCGTCGAGCCGAGCCGGCGGTTAATCGGGCCACATTCGCTCCTTGTGCAGATTCTCATCCCTCTCGGTGTGGCACGAATGAATGGCAAAGAGTTATTCGCGGTTGAACCCCTTCGTGATACGAGAGCCACTGGACTCGTCTTCCAGCAACCCGATGTGAGAGCCGTGTCGGTTCGTGAAGTACGGAACCGTCACCGGAGGATCCGTGGAATCGCTGTATGAGATTGGAATAGATCTGCTTCGCATGAATGTCAACTGACTATTATCTCTTCGCTATGTCGCAGTCCTCGAGAGAAGCGATCACCGTCTTGCGTCATATTCGAGCGCATCTGGACACATACAAAAATGAACCATCTCTCATCAGTAACCTGTGTATGAGCTGTGCACTTTCTGATTACTGCCTTCATGCTCGATGGTCAACACTTAGGGAAGAAAAATGGATAGTCGTTCTGGTCGAGAAGGGTCGGGGGAACCCGCAGGGGAGGGCGCTGAAAGATTGGAATTGTCTGATGCGGAAGCCCTAACCGGAATCGATCCAGGTTCAAAGGTCGAAAAGCAAAACAAGAGACGACCCTGGGTTATCTTCGCCGGCTCATTCGCATTGTTCATCGCCATAGTGGCGGTGGGCGTGGTGTTACTGCGGTCTAACGCCCAAATTGTCGATGAATACGCTGCAACCAAAGAGGACTTGGAATCGCGCGTTGACAGGGCGACTTCCCTGTTGGACGAGTCTGACTACTTGAGCGAGTCGATCGCAAGCGAACTTAGGCAACACCTTGAAAAAGGGGAGGAACTGCTTGCGCGGGATTCGCCGAACATATTCAGTTTCACCGCTTCGTCAGAACTAGACGACATCCAGTCCCAGCTCAAGGCGCTGGGCACGCCAATGAGGGCACTCTCGAACGCAGAACAAGATCGCAAGCACTATGAGGCTGCAAAGGAATCATCTAGTGAGGTTCACGTACTTGCTAGTGGCACGGTAGCAGACTTCGGTGAGAAGGTGCTGGACGATTCTTTGGTCGCCACGTTGAACGAAGACCTGAAGAAACTTCGCGAGGCATTAGACCAGGAATGGCCTGCTGGTGATTCTGAGTGGTTCAGCACGAGTCGGGACGAGATTGATGCTGCGTCCGAGGCCGTCACCGCCAGCGAGGAATTGGTAAAGCAGGACCATGAGCGTTGGCTGGAAGAAGAAGAAAAGAAGAAGGCCGAAGAAGCCGCAGAAGCCGAGCGTCAAGCTCTAAAGGATCCTAGCAACTACAAGCAAATATCTGACCGTAACTGGACCCTTGTGGAGCGAGCCCCAGATTCGCATGAAGACGAAAAGTATGTCGTTTACGGTCGTGTGACACAGGCAGATTCTGCAACAGGCTCGTTCGCGATTCGCGTGGACACATCGGGTTCGCAACAGAGGAGAGCGTACTCCTACGACGTCAACACGATGGTAGCCGCCGGCGAATCCGGAATGTTTGATGAAGTTGTATCGGGAGACATTGTGAAGTTGCTCGTGGAAGTGAACGGGTCCCTTTCGTATGAGTCGACGTTGGGTGCCACCATCACGGCGCTTTCCGTAACTGCACATGGTGTGGAAGTCATCGGGTAGTGCAAGTTACGTTTTCATTGGTGGCACTCAAATCAAACCCAAGTCCTTGACGAATCCAGGCATCTTGGGCAGATACTGAGGCAATCCGACGTCATGCAGTGACCTCACCGACAGGAGCTCTCTGTGCCTCAGCAACGACACCCCTTCCCTGGACAGACGGTCCTCATCACCGGCGGTGGCAGCGGAATTGGCCGGCTGATGGCTGAAGGTGCTGCTGCCCGCGGTGCACGTGTCATCATCTGGGACCTCTCCGCAGCAGCGGGGGAGCAGGTCGCCCAGTCGATTCGGGGACGTGGTGGTGAGGCCACTGCGCAGTGCGTCGACGTGACGGACCGTGATGCCGTCAACCGAGCCGCACAAGACGTCGGCGGCGTGGACATTCTGATAAACAATGCCGGGATCGTGTCGGGCAAACGTTTCGCTGACCTGGACCACGAATCGATCGAGCGAATCTATGCGGTCAACGTGCTGTCACTTTATTGGGTGACGGGCGCGTTCTTGCCGGGGATGCGTGAGCGCGGTAACGGAGCGGTGGTCACCATTGCGAGCGCGGCCGGCCTGGTCGGCGTGGCCAGGCAGACCGACTACTCGGCGACGAAATTCGCGGCTCTCGGTTTCGCCGAATCGCTCCGGATGGAACTGGCCAAGGAACGCACCGGGGTGGACTCGATCGTGGTGTGCCCCTACTACATCAACACCGGCATGTTTGACGGCGTAACCACCAAATTCCCACGCCTTCTGCCGATCCTGCAACCCGACGATGCCGCCACTCGTATCCTGGATAGCATCGAAGCAGGCCGTCACCAACTGATGATGCCGAAACTCGTTCGGGCCCTGCCACTAATGCGGATCCTGCCCACGAGCCTCTTCGACCGGGCGATGAACGTGCTCGGCGTCAACGCGACCATGGACGGCTTCACCGGGCGGAAGACTGCAGCCCCGCCAGCACGAACTCCAGCACGGTGACCGCCCCGGCTTTGTCCAGCGGGCTGTTGCGGTTGCCGCACTTTGGCGACTGCACGCAGGCCGGGCACCCCTGGTCACAGGGGCAGGATCGTACGGCATCGGCGGTGGCGCGCAGCCACACCTCGGCCTGGGCGAACCCGCGCTGCGCGAACCCAGCCCCGCCGGCGTGACCGTCGTAGACAAACACCGAAGGCTGCCCAGTATCCGGGTGCAGCGCCATCGACACCCCACCGATGTCCCAACGGTCGTTCGACGCTACCAGGGGCATCAGCCCGATCATCGCGTGTTCGGCCGCATGTAGGGACCCGGGTAGCCGATCCATGGTGAGCCCAGCGGCCACCAGCCGCTCTGAGGGCGCGTGGAACCATACCGCCGTCGTGAACAGGTCGCGGGCGGCCAGCTCTAGGGGTTCTTCCCCGAGGATCTCCCCGGAGACCAGGGCTTTGCGTTGGAACGAGACGACCTGGGTGGTGACCTTCACGGCCCCGGTGGCCCACACCAGCTCTTTGTCGAGGTTTTCGCGTTTCTCGTGGGTGTCCAGGATTTCGATCTCGGTGATGTCCCGGGCCTGAGTGAAGTAGTCCGGCTCGGCGCGGGATACCATCACCACGTGGGCGTCCTCGTCCAGGTCCTCCACCAGGAAGGTGCGGCCCTGATGCACATACACGGCCCCGGGGTGGGCTTGGTAGTGGGTCTGTGGGGAGCCCATCGACCCGAGCAGGGCCCCGGATTCGACGTCGACGATGTCCACCGGCCCGCCGCCGTCGTCGCGCAGCGACACCATGGCCGCGGCGTGCTCCGGGTGGGTCCAGAACCAACCGGCCGGGCGGCGGCGAAGGTAGCCGCCCTCCACCAGATCGTCCACCACCGCGCGCACCTGCTCCTCGGGCCCGAACCGTGTCAGATTCTCGGGTTGGAGCGGCAGTTCGGCCGACGCAGCACACAAGTGGGCGCCCAGAATATGCGGGTTGACCGGGTCGATCACGGTGTCCTCCACCGCCAGATCAAACACGGCGTCGGGGTGGTGGACCAGGTAGGTGTCGAGTGGGTCGTCACTGGCCACGTACACCGCCCAAGACTCTTGCCCGGCACGCCCGGCCCGGCCCAACTGCTGGAAGAAGGAGGCGCGGGTGCCCGGCCAGCCGGCGACGACGACGGCGTCCAGCCCGGCGATGTCGATGCCCAGCTCCAACGCCGGGGTGGAGGAGACACCGAGGAGGCGCCCGGTCTTCAGTGCAGTCTCCACGGCGCGGCGCTCCTCGGGCAGATACCCGGCCCGGTAGGCACTCACCCGGGAGGCCAGCGAGGGGTCTACCTCGGCCAGTTGCCGTGAGGCGGCCTGGGCCATGGCCTCGGCGCCGCGTCGAGACCGAATGAAGGCGATGGTGCGTACCCCGGCGATGGCGAAATCGGTGAGCAGGTCCGCGCCGGTGGCGGTGGCGGAACGGCGAATCGGAGCACCATGCTCGCCCCGTTTGTCGGTGAGTTCAGTTTCCCAGAATCCTACGGTGACGGCGCCATGAGGGGAGGCGTCTTCGGTGATCGCGGCGGCATCCGCTCCGATAAGGGTGGAGAACGCCGTCGCCGGATTCCCGGACGTGGCCGAGGCGCCGATGAACACCGGGGGCGCGCCGCGGTAGTGCTCCACTACTCGGGACAGCCGGCGCAGCAGCACCGCGACATGGGAGCCGAACACGCCCCGGTAGACGTGCGCCTCATCGATCACCACGTAGGCCAGGTTCCGGAAGAACTGAGCCCAGCGTTGGTGGTGCGGCAGAATCCCTACGTGCAGCATGTCCGGGTTGGTGAGCACCAGGTTCGCGTGCTGGCGGGCCCACGTGCGATCCGCCGGTGCGGTGTCGCCGTCGTAGGGGGAAGCGCGCAACCAGGTCGCGCCATCACGGGCGAGTGCCCGCCATGCCCCGAGTTGATCCGCACCCAGGGCTTTGGTCGGCGCCAGATACAAGGCGGTGGATCGGCCGTCGGCCAACTGCGTGGCGATCGGCAGCTGGTAGCCCAGTGATTTCCCCGAGGCGGTACCGGTGGCCAGCACCACGTGCTCACCGGCCAGGGCATGCTGCGCGGCGGCCACCTGATGTTGCCAGGGACGCAACAGCCCCGAGGCGCCGAAGGCATCGATCAACGCGGGCGGAGTCTGCTTCGGCCAGTCGTCGAACCGGGCCGGGCGTGCTTCAAAGCGCCGGGTGTGAAGGAGCTGCGCCGGAACACCCTGGTAGCCGAGCGCGGCGGTGAGCTGTTCGGCGTCGGTCAATTCTCGGTGTTGTGCGAGGAATTTTCGCCGAAGGTCTCGCCGGCGCTCCCCATGACCACCACATCGGCCAGGGCGTCCCAGCCGAGGTAGCCGTACAGGGCCTGACCGTCGGCGCTGGCCACCAGCAGTCCCTCGTCCACTTCGTGCTCCAGCGCCAGCGCGGACAGGTAGCGCATGGTCAGTGAGCCCAGCCCCTGGCGGCGGAACGCCGGGTAAGTCCAGATCTGATCGAAGACGGCGTAGTCATCCACGACGGCGACGCGGCCGCGGGCAGCCACCTGGCCGGCCCCCTGGCCGTGCTCCTCCGTGGTGGTGAAGGTGACCAGGAACCAGCCCTCATTGCGGTCCACCTTGGCCTCAAACTGATCGGGGATCACCGGGGTCTCGACGTCGTGCTCGGCCATGTCGGTGGTCATCAGCCGTTCACCGGTGGCCACGGCGCGCAGCCCGGTGATGGCCGTAGCGCGGGCTGCGGTATCCGGGTCCGGGTCGCCGGGGCGGCGTTCGGCGCTGGCCACAATGGTCAGCAAGCGTTGCGGGTTCTCGGAGATCGTGGCGCCCAGGGTCTGCAACTGTTCGTCGGTGGGTTCAGCCACCACATACTCCCAGTCGCTGCCGGGGCCGGCCGTCTCGGTGGCGCCGTCGCCGGTGTCGCGTTGGCGCAGGGTGGCGTGTATGCCGTCGTCGTGGCGCGTACGGTAGCCGCGGCACCGTGCCCAGCCGGTCACCCAGGCGGAGATCAGAGCATCATTCAGTGTCGAGGTCATGCCCCCAGGATAGGCACAAAGGTGGGCGCAACGGCAGGTCTGAGTCATGAACTCAGACCAAACTGTGACCTAGTCTTGACGTGTGACGTCATCTTCATCAACCCCTGAAGCCCCCGGGCTGCGCCTGGCCCCCTCGGCGCAGTCCAAGATCGCGCTGTACTATCACTTCACCCCGATCGCCGATCCGGAGGCGGTGCGGCTGTGGCAGCACGCCCTGTGCACCATGCTCGGGCTCACCGGGCGCATCATCATTGCCCCGCACGGCATCAACGGCACCGTGGGCGGACCCATCTCCGCCGTCAAACACTATGTGAAGACCACCCGGTCGTACTCCGGCTTCCAGGGGATGGAGATCAAATGGTCAGAAGGTTCGGCCGCTGATTTCCCGCGCTTGTCGGTGAAGGTGAAGCCCGAACTGGTGGCGTTCGATGCAGCCGAAGAGATTGAGGTGACCACCGAGGGGGTCACTGATACCGGGGTGCACCTGAAACCGGAGGCACTGCACGAATTGGTCGAGCAGCGTGAGAGCGAGAACCGTCCGGTGGTGTTTTTCGACGGACGCAACGCGGTGGAAGCCAAGATCGGGAAATTCAAGAACGCGGTGGTGCCCGATACCGAGACCACCCGGGATTTCGTCACCGAGCTGGAATCCGGCAAGTACGACCACCTCAAGGATCAGCCCGTGGTGACCTACTGCACCGGCGGCATCCGTTGCGAGGTGCTCACCGCCCTGATGAAGCACCGCGGTTTCGAGGAGGTCTACCAGCTCGATGGCGGCATCGTCCGCTATGGGGAAGCGTTCGGCGACGCCGGACTCTGGGAGGGTTCCCTCTACGTGTTCGACGAACGGATGCACACGGAGTTCTCCGACGACGCCGCCACCATCGGGCGCTGCCTGCTCTGCGAGCAGCCCACCTCCGACCTGCGGAACTGCTCGAAGCTGTCGTGCCGACACCTGGACACGGTCTGTGGCGACTGCGCCGAGGCGAACCCGGAGCGCGTGTGCGCCCACTGCGAGGTGGCCGCATGAGCGTGGAAGCACCCTACGCGCGCCCGGAGGCGCTCGAACTGATCAGCGCCCTGGAAGAAGACCTGCACCAGATCGGCTACACGGTCGACGCGGTGGGGGAGCTGCTAGGCCCGATGGCCACCACGGCGCTGGACCGCGAACAAGCCGTGCCCGCACGCGAGATCATCTCCCGCCTGCTGGGTGAAACCGACGCCGCACCGCTGGCCGCCCTGATCGGCGCCTGGATGCTTGGGGACCCGGTCCCCGTCACCGTGCTGAACCGCGCCCTGCCCCGCACCACCGCCGAGGGTGCGGCACGGCTGTGCCTGGGGGAGGTGCGCGAGCACCTCTTCTACCCCACCGTGGATCTCTCCCCTTATTCCACCGATGTCACCGGAGATCTCTGGGTGGCCTCCGACCAAACCGCGTTGCAGCGCCGCACCGCACTGCCCGATGATCACGTGCTCGGCATCGGCGGGGCCTCCCTCACCCTGGCCGGGGTCACCATCCGCCGTCAGGTCGCCACCGCGCTTGACGTCGGCGTCGGGTGCGGGGTGCAGACCCTGCACCTGCTGGCCCACGCCGACCACGTCACCGCCACCGACCTCTCCGAACGCGCCCTGGACTTCACTCGCTTTAACCTGCTGCTGAACGCGCCCCAGCTGGACCTGGACCGCGATCGACTTTCTGAGCGGGTCACCCTGTTGCAGGGCAACCTGCTCGAACCGGTGGCCGGCCAGGAATTCGACCTGGTGGTGTCCAACCCGCCCTTCGTTATCGCGCCACAGCAATCGGAGCGCGTGCACACCTACCGTGAGACCGGCCGCCAGGGTGATGACCTGGTGGCGGAACTGATCTCTACCGTCGGCTCCGTACTCGCCCCCGGTGGCACCGCCCAATTGCTGGCTAACTGGGAAATCCCGGCCGATACTGAGGCATCCACTGGAACCGCCGCGTGGGATACCCGCCCGCGCAGCTGGGTGGCTGCGTCGGAGGCGCCCCTGGACGCCTGGATCATCCAGCGCGACCACCACGACCCGGCCGGTTACGCCGAACTGTGGCTCCAGGACTCCTCCGAAACCCTTGACGACGACGCCTACCAGCGCGCCTACCGTCGCTACCTGGATGACTTCGCCCGCCGTGACATCTCCGCGATCGGCTTCGGCTACGTGTGGCTGCGCCGGGCCGATCTCTCGGACCGGGCAGCACCACTGCTGCGCACCGAGCAGCTCCTGCACCCCATAGCCCAACCGCTGGGCCCGGCCTGGGGTGAGGCGATTGAGATCTGGGACGCGCTCGCCGACCCGTCCGCGGTGCGTGCCCTGCACCCGGTCGTGCCCTTCCACGTCACCGAAGAGCGCCACCAGCATTTCGGAGCCGACCATCCGGAGATCATCATGGCCCGGCAGGGCGCCGGATTCCAGCGCTCACGACCGGTGGACACCGCGCTGGCCGGATTGCTATCGGCCGCCGACGGTGAACTGAGCGCCGGGCAGCTGCTCTCCGCGGTCTCGGCCATTCTTGACCTCGACGACGCCACCGTCCGCGAACTGGAAGCGGCCCTCGTAGAGCTCGCCCTCGAGGGCTATGTGACCTTCGGCACATCGGAGCCGCCCGGCGGGGTAGACTGAGCTGATCATGAACACCACCATCACCGATCCCTCGCAGATGCGCGCCCTGGCCCACGAGGTCCGGCTCGAAGCGCTGGACGAGCTCTACGCCACGTCCAGCCCGCGCACCGCCACCCAGTTGGCGGCGCGCTGCGGCGTGACCGCCCCCGCGATGAGCTACCACCTGCGGGTGCTCGAAAAGTACGGGTTCATCGAGCGTGCCGAGGAATCCGCCGATGGTCGGGAAAAGCTCTGGCGTCCCGTCGGGACCGAGCTGGTGTTGCGCCCGGACGCCAGCACCGCCGGCAAATTCGCTATCGTCGACCGGCAATTCGCCCGGCAGCGCCGCCGCATTACTGACGAGCTCACCCGCCGCGCCCAAGAAGAACGGCCTGTCGATGAGCCGCGCACCCCGGTGATGACCAACGGCACCGTGAAGCTCTCCGAAGAAGACCGCGCCGAGTTCATGTCGCGCATGTACGCGCTCCTGGACGAGTTCGAGGATCGGTCCCGGGCTCGCCGCGATGACGACGACGCCCAACGCGTCTACTACCTGGTCTCGCTGGTGGCTGAACACGCCGCGCGCGTCGGGGAGCAGACCGCGCCCCGGTGACCCTCGGTTCATCACCGTGTCGATCAACCCGCTACATTAGAGGGGTATCGACGCAACAGAAGGAGCCTCGTGCCTGCCAAAAAAGCCGCGCCATCCACCGATGAAGGCATCAAGCTGGTCATAGTGGAGTCACCTGCCAAGTCCAAATCCATCGCCAAATACCTCGGCGAAGGATGGGTGGTCGACGCGTCTGCCGGGCACATTCGTGACCTACCGCGCCCCTCGGATCTGCCGGCGGAGATGAAAAAAGGGCCCTACGGGAAGTTCGCCGTAGACACCGAGTCCGGTTTCCAGCCCTACTACGTGGTCTACCCGGACAAGAAGAAGCGTGTCACCGAGCTCAAACGCGCCATGAAAGACGCCTCCGCTCTCTACCTCGCCACCGACGCCGACCGCGAAGGTGAAGCGATTGCCTGGCACCTGCTGGACGTGCTCAAGCCCAAAGTCCCCGTGTACCGGATGACCTTCACCGAAATCACCAAAGAAGGCATAGCCCGTGGTCTAGAAAACGTCCGCGAGATCGACCAGGACCTGGTGGATGCCCAGGAGACCCGGCGCATTCTGGACCGGCTCTTCGGCTACGAGATCTCCCCGGTGCTCTGGCGCAAGGTCGCTCCCGGCCTGTCCGCCGGGCGCGTGCAGTCCGTGGCCACCCGCCTGGTGGTCGAGCGAGAACGCGAGCGCATGGCGTTCGTCCCCGCCGCATACTGGGACCTCACCGCTGACTTCGTGACCCGTGCGGACGGTGCCACCAGCACGCAGGCGACCGAAACGTTCCAGGCCCGCCTGTCGGCCGTGGACGGCACCCGGGTGGCCGCCGGTCGAGATTTCGACGACGCCGGTCAGCTGAAGCCCGCCTCGAAGTCCAAGGTCGTGCACCTGGACCAGGCCACCGCCGAAGCACTGGTTGCTGGACTGACTGACGCAGATTTTGCGGTGACCTCCGTAGAGGACAAGCCCTACAAGCGTCGGCCGGCCGCGCCCTTCACTACCTCGACCCTGCAACAGGAGGCCTCGCGCAAGCTGCGGTTCTCCTCACGGGTGACCATGCAGGTGGCCCAGCGACTCTACGAAAACGGCTACATCACCTATATGCGTACCGACTCGGTGACGCTCTCCGACGAGGCCATCAACGCAGCCCGCCGTCAGGCTACGGAACTGTACGGGGCGGACTCGGTGCCGCAGGCCAAGCGGTACTACACCTCCCGTAACGCCGGCGCCCAGGAAGCTCACGAAGCGATCCGCCCCGCCGGTGACTATTTCCGCACCCCAGCCCAGGTGTCTTCGGCCCTGAGCGCTGATGAGTTCCGGCTCTACGAACTGATCTGGAAGCGCACCATCGCCTCCCAGATGGCCGACGCCACCGGCTACACCGCCACCGTGAAGGTGGTCGGCGAGGCTGTGGTGGACAACAGCACCCGCGCCGCCGAGTTCTCCGCCTCCGGCACCGTGATCACCTTCCCCGGTTTCCTCGCCGCCTACGAAGAGGGCAAGGACACGAGCCAGGACTCGAGTGGTGAGTCGGGCAAGGACGGCGCGAAGGACGAGAAATCCAAGCGACTTCCGGATCTCTCCGTGGGCCAGGGGCTCGACGCCGAAGAGCTCACCGCCGACGGCCACGAGACCACCCCGCCGCCGCGCTACACGGAAGCCTCCATTGTCGCGGAGCTGGAGAAGCGCGAAATCGGGCGCCCCTCCACCTACGCCCCGACCATCTCCACCATCATGGACCGCGGCTACGTCAATAAGCGTGGCAACGCCCTGGTGCCCTCTTGGACCGCGTTCAGCGTGATCCGACTGCTCGAGGAACACTTCGGCCGCTACGTCGACTACGACTTCACCGCGCGCATGGAGGACGACCTCGACCAGATCGCCGCCGGTGAGATCCAGCGCGAAGCCTGGCTGCAGAACTTCTACTTTGGTGCCGACGACGCCGAAACCGGGTTGCGCAACGTCGTCGAGAACCTGGGCGATATTGACGCCCGCGCGGTGAACTCCATTCCGGTGACCGATGCGATCACCCTGCGGGTGGGCAAATTCGGCCCGTACCTGGAGCGCGACGGCGGACCGGAGGCCGAGGAGCCGCAGCGTGCCAACGTGCCCGAAGACCTGCCGCCGGACGAGCTGACCCCGGAGAAAGCCGAAGAGCTCTTCGCCACCGCCGGACCCTCGGAAGTCGATCTTGGCGTCGACGCCGAATCCGGATACCAAATTGTGGCCAAGGACGGCCGCTACGGCCCGTATGTCACCGAGGTGGTGCCGGAGCTCACCGAAGAACAAATCCAGGCTCACATGGATGCACAGCCGGTCGAGTACTACAAGAACGGCAAGCCCAAGCCGAAGAAGAAGCCCAAGAAGGTCAAGCCGCGCACCGCTTCCTTGTTGAAATCGCAGTCGCTGGAGACCATCACCCTGGAGGACGCGCTGAAGCTGTTGGCCCTGCCGCGCACCGTGGGTGAGGACGCCGAAGGTGAGGTGATCACCGCGCAGAACGGCCGGTTCGGTCCGTACTTGAAGAAAGGCACTGATTCCCGCTCCCTGGAGTCCGAGGAACAGATCTTCACGATCACCCTGGAGGAAGCCCTCGCCATTTACGCCCAACCCAAGCAGCGCGGGCGCGGGACGGCCAAGCCCCCGATTGCGGAATTCGCACCGGACCCGGTGTCCGGTAAGAAGGTCACCATCAAAGAGGGTCGGTTCGGGCCCTACGTCACCGACGGGGTCACCAACATCACTGTGCCCCGCGCCACCGCCCCCGAATCCGTGACCGCCGAGCAGGCGTATCAACTGCTCGCCGAGAAGCGGGCCAAGGGACCGGTCAAGCGCGGCGGGCGCAAAACCGCCGCGAAGAAGTAACGAGGTTCGGAGCCGCGCATGCGTCTAGGAGTCCTGGACATCGGATCGAACACGGTCCACCTTTTGCTCGTGGACGCCCACCCGGGCGCGCGCCCCACAGCTTACGCGGATCACAAACGGCCGCTGTCACTGATTCGTCGTCTCGACGACGATGGGGCCATCACGGCCGAAGGTGTGCAGGATTTGATCGGGTTCATCCGCGAGGCGGTGGCCTTCGCCGAGCGTAACGGCGCCGAGGACATGATCGCGTTCTGTACCTCCGCCATCCGAGAATCGGCCAATGGCGCCGAAGTGCTCGAGGAAGTCACCCGCACCAGCGGGGTGCACCTGGCCGAGCTCACCGGTGACCAAGAAGCGGCGATGACCTACTTCGCGGTGCGACGCTGGCACGGCTGGCATGTGGAGCATCTGCTGAATTTCGACATCGGCGGCGGCTCCTTCGAAATCTCCTACGGCGTCGACGAGCTCCCCTCCCGCGCGGTCTCCGTGCCGTTGGGTGCCCAACGGCTGACCCGCGACTTCCTGGACTCGGCCGACCCGCCCAAGCCCAAGGCGCTGAAGAAAATCCGCAAGCACATCGAGACCGTGCTGGCCGAGCAGGTACCGGGTTTCCCCGCGCTGCCTGCTGGGACGGTGGTGACGGGCACCTCGAAGACGTTCCGCTCCCTGGCACGCATCGCCGGGGCGGCCCCCTATTCCGATGGCCCCTTCGTGCCCCGCTACCTGGAACTGCAGGATTTGCGCCGCTGGAACAGCCGACTGTCCACCATGACCGTGGAAGAGCGCTCCGAGCTGCCCGGCGTCTCGGAATTGCGTGCCCCGCAGATTCTTGCGGGCGGACTGGTGGCCGAGGCGGCGCTGCGCGCGTTCGGCGTCGAGCGGATCTTGATCTGCCCGTGGGCCCTGCGAGAAGGTCTGATCATGGGACGTCTCGACGCGTTGCTGATGGACGGGGTGATCGGCCGCGAGGTCGAACCCTGGGTCGGGCACGTGAACCTGACGCCGGGCAGCCAAGCGCCCGGATTCTCGGTGGGGGTTGTCGGTGCCTGAGCCACGAGGAGCCGACCTTTCCGGCGCGGAGCGTACCCCGATTCGCCCGATTCCGGTGACGCTTTCGTCGTCGTCGGTGTTCACGTTGCACCCGCAGCATGTTTTCGCCATGGCCCAGGATCTGGGGTATGACGGCATCGAAATGATGGTGACCCAGAGTGCCTGGTCGCAGGACCCGGTGCGTCTGGACCAGCTCTCCGAACAGCACGAAATGCCCATCCACTCGATCCACGCCCCCACCCTGCTCTTCACTCAGCAGGTCTGGGGTTCGGCCTGGAACAAGATCGCCCGCAGCGCGGACATGGCCCGTGAACTCGGGGCCGAACTGGTGGTGGTACATCCGCCGTTCCGCTGGCAGGGCAGCTACGCCCGGGATTTTGCCGAGGGCATCCGCGACATCATGGAGGCCACCGGCATCATGATCACCGTGGAGAACATGTACCCATGGAAAGTGCGCGGCCGCGAAGCCAAAATGTATCTGCCCCACCACGACCCGGTGCCCCTGGACTACGACTTCGTGACCTGGGATTTCTCCCACGCAGCCTCCGCTGAAGCGGACTCGCTGGCTGCTTTTCGACTGCTCGGCGAGCGGCTGCGCCACGTGCACCTCACCGACGGCACGAACACCGGTAAGGACGACCACCTGCTGCCCGGCCACGGCGCTCAGCCGGTGGCCGAGTGCCTGCAGTTTTTGGGCGCCTCCGGCTTCACCGGCTCGGTGTGCGTGGAGGTCAGCACCCGCAACGCCAAATATGCCGGGCAGCGCGAGGAGATGCTCGCCGAATCACTGAACTTCGCCCGCCGCCACCTCGCCCTCGGGCAGCGCCAAGCCCGCCAACAGCACCAGAACCAGACCCCGAGAGAAACACAGGAGCACCCATGAGCCTCACTCCCTCCACCACCGTCAGCTTCATCGGGCTGGGCAACATGAACTCGGCCGTGCTGGAGGGACTGCTCGCCGGCGGGCACGATCCCGAATCGGTGCGCGCCACCGTAGGGCGGGTGCTTTCCGCCGAGACGAAGTCCACCCGCTACGGCATTGCGGTCACCGCGACCGAGGACCACACGGAAGCTAACCGGGAGGTCGCCAACGCTCACCTCGTGGTGCTCGGGGTCAAGCCCAAGGCCATAGTGGAGGTTTGCGAGGAGATCGCTCCTGCCCTGAGTCCGGACACCGTGGTGGTTTCCGTGGCGGCCGGCATCAGCATCGACTCGATGGCGTCCCGGCTGCCCGCGGGCCAGCCGATCGTGCGCGCCATGCCGAACACTCCGCTGGCCGTGCAGCAGGGTGCGGTGGGGCTCGCTGCTTCGGCCGAGGTCACCGAGTCTCAGCTGGAGGCCGCACGCGGGCTGTTTGAACAGGCAGGCACTGTTGTCGTGGTGCCCGAATCACAGATCGACCTGGTGGCTGGTATCTCTGGCTCCGGGCCCGCCTACTTCTTCCACCTGGCCGAGCTGCTGGCCCAGACGGCGGTGGAGCACGGCATGGACGCGGACGTCGCTGAACAGCTGGCCTCCGCCACGCTGGCCGGCGCGGGCCGGATGATCGCCACCCAGAACGCCTCGGCCGCCGAACTGCGTGAGAACATCACCAGCCCGCAGGGCACCACCGAGGCCGCGCTGCGCAGCTTCACCGAGGACGATCTCTCCGGGGTCGTAGCCCGCGGCATTGCGGCCAATATCCGCCGCTCGGAGGAACTCTCCGCCGAATTCGGGAGCTGACTCCGCTCCGCGTCGATGACCGGGGGCACCGTCGCTCAGACCTTGCGATCTACGGTTGCCCCTTCGGTAACGTCGAGCGCATGTTGACAAAACTCCATGATTCGTTGAGATTACGGACCTCGCCGGCGATTTTCTTCAGTTCGGCGGCCGTGATCATCCTGTTCGTGGTCGCCACCATCGCGTTCACCGAGCCCCTGGACCGGGCGGTGAGTGGGGCCTCAGACTGGCTGCTGTCCAACTTCGGCTGGTTCTACATTCTCGGGGTGACCCTGTTCCTGGCCTTCCTGCTTTTCATTGCGGTGGGACGGTTCGGCCGCGTCAAACTCGGTCCCGACGACGAAGCCCCAGAACACTCCGGAGCCGCCTGGTTCGGCATGCTTTTCGCCGCGGGCATCGGCTCCATCCTGATGTTCTGGGGTGTGGCTGAACCGGTGAGCCACTTCGGCGACCCGCCGCGCGGGCCCTCCCTGGGCATCGAGCCCGGCACCGAAGCCGCCGCCACCGACGCCATGAACTTCACGTTCTACCACTTCACCCTGCACACCTGGACGATCTTCACCCTGCCCGCACTGTGCTTCGCCTACTTCATCCACAAGCGGAACCTGCCGCCGCGGGTGTCCTCGATCTTCCAACCCATCCTCGGTGACGGAATCCACGGCCCGATCGGCAAGTTCATCGACGTCGTCGCCATTGTCGGCACCGTGTTCGGCATCGCAGTCTCCATCGGCCTGGGCACCCTGCAGATCAACGGCGGCCTCAACCAGCTCTTCGGGGTCCCCGAATCCGCCGTCTGGCAGCTGGTGATCATCGGTATCGTCGGCGGCCTGGCCATGATCTCGGTCGCGCTGGGGCTCGACAAGGGCATTAAGGTGCTCTCCAACGTCAACATCTGGATGGCCGTGGGGTTGCTGGTGTTCGTGCTCGTGGCCGGCGGCTCCACTCTGTTCGTGCTCAAGGGCACCATCGAGTCGCTGGGCACCTACATCGTGAACCTTCCGGAGCTGGCGTTTTGGAACGACACCTTCGCCGACTCGGGATGGCAGAACGGCTGGACCGTGTTCTACTGGGCCTGGACCATCACCTGGTCGCCCTTCGTGGGTCTCTTCATCGCCCGCATTTCGAAGGGCCGCACCGTGCGCCAGTTCGTCTCCGGCGTGTTGGCCGTGCCCGCTGGCTTCTCGGTGCTGTGGTTCGGCATCTTCGGCATGTCCGCCATCGACATTGAGCTCAACGGCGACGGCGGACTGGTGGAACGCGTCGTCGACGACGGCGATATTCCGGGCGCGCTCTTCGCGTTCCTGGAGCACTACCCGGCCGGGTTCCTGATTTCGGTGCTCTCCATCGTGCTGGTGGTCACCTTCTTCGTGACCTCCGTGGACTCCGCGGCCCTGGTCACTGACACGATGGCCAACGGGCATGAGGACTTCAACCCGCTGGGCCAGCGCATTTTCTGGGCGGTGGCCATCGGCCTGATCACCGCCACCTTGCTCGTGTTCTCCGGCACTGGTGGACTGGAGGCGCTGGAATCCACCATCATCCTCGTGGGACTGCCGTTCTTCGTGTTCGCCTACTTCCAGATGTACGCACTGTACCGGGCGCTGCGCGAAGACGCCGGGGAGATGCCCCCGGTGCGCACCCGTCGCTGGAAGAAAGTGCTGCCGCCCGAGGAGCTCGCCCGCCGAGAGGAGGAAGACGAGCACGACACCAGCGATGTGGTGGTCGAACCAGAGGCGGTCGGCGAGGCTCCCGTCATGGTTGACCCGTACCTGCCCGAGGACGACGCAGAGCAGGAATCAACGGGGACCAGCGCCCCGCCGCTGGTGGACGACCTTACCCGACGGGTGGGTCGCGGCGGTACCCTGCCAGCCCGCACCGACACCGCGCGCAAAACCTATGTGAATGCCCGCGACGTCCACCAGACCACGCAACAGACCGAGGAGAGCTAACGGACTAGAGCCGCTCGGCGAGCTTCTCGATCTTCTCCGCGCGACCGGACACGATGATCACGTCCTTTGGACCGATGATCGTGTCCGGTTGCGCATTAACGAACGCTTCGCCCGGCGACTTCACACCCACCACGGTCACCCCGAATTTGGTGCGGATACGGGCGTCCTCCAGCGGCTTGCCCACCACATCGGCCGGCGGGAACATTTTCACGATCGCATAGCCGTCGTTGAAGTCGATGAAGTCCAACATCCGCCCCGAGACCAGATGGGCGGTGCGCACCCCGGCGTCGTGCTCGGGGTAGGTCACATGGTGGGCGCCGATGCGCCGCAGAATGGTGCCGTGGGACGGGGTAATGGCTTTCGCCCACACATGCTCGAGGCCCAGATCCACCAGGTTCACCGTGATCAACACCGAGGACTCGATGGAGGTGCCCACCCCGACCACCGCCACCGAAAAATCCTCCGCCCCCAGCTGCTTCAAGGCTTCGATATCTGCGGCGTCGGCCTCCACCACGTGGGTGAGCATCCCGGAGTATCGTTGCACCAGAGTGCGGTCTTTCTCGATGGCCATCACCTCCCGGCCCTGATGGATGAGTTGCTCGGCGACGGCGGAACCGAACCGGCCCAACCCGATCAGCAACACGGGGGAGTGGGGGTCAATACGTTTGTGCTCAGCCAATGATCGGCCTTTCCTCGGGGTGTCGGTACAGGGTACGGCGCTGACGCAGGGCCAGCCCCGCCGCGAAGGTAATGGTGCCCACCCGGCCGGCGAACATTAGCAGGCTCAACACAATACGCCCGGCCGGTGGCAGATCCTCGGAGAGCCCCGTCGTCAGCCCGACGGTGCCGAAGGCGCTCAGCGTCTCGAACATCACCCGATGCAGGGGCTCATGCGTCATCGCCAGCAGCACCATGGTGGCCACGAGAATCAGCGTGGCGGCGGCCATCACGACGGCGATCGCCACCCGGATGGTCGCGGCGTTAATAGTGCGGTGGTGGGAGGTGACCTCCTCGGCGCCGCGCGCCTCGGCAATAATCGCCAGCAGCAGCACCGCCAGGGTGGTGACCTTGATCCCACCGGCGGTGGACCCGGAGCCGCCACCCACAAACATCAGGGCGTCCATCAGCAGCAACGACTCGGGGTTTTGGTCGTTCATATCGTAGACAGAGAATCCGCCCGAACGCGTCATCGTGGAGGCGAAGAGCGCGAATTGCAGCCGTTCACCGATGCTCATCTCACCCAGGGTGTCTCGGTTATCCCACTCGAACCAGCCCAGCAGCACCGCGCCCAACAGCAGCAGTGCCGCCGTCATCTCCAGGGTGATCTTGGTGTGCAGATTCAGCTTGCCGCGGTGCCACAGACACCGGTGCAACACCAACACCACGGGGAAACCCAACGAGCCCAGCATCACCCCGATCATCACCGCCCAGATGATCCATGGGTCATCCACATAAGCACCGAAACCCTCCGGGTGCAGAGTAAAACCAGCGTTATTGAAAGCAGACACCGAGTAGAAAGTGCCCTGCCAGAGCCCTTCGGCAAACGACCCGGTGGCGGCAATGAAGCGTGGCACCAACACCAGCGCCAGCAGGGCCTCGAAGGTCAGCGAGGTGATCACCACGGTGAGCAACAACTGCTTGACCTCGCCGAGCCGACCGGTGGTCATGCCCTCCTGGGTGACCAGGCGGGAGCGCAGTCCCAGCCGACGCGAGACAGCCAGGCCCAAGAGTCCACCCGTGGAGAGGATACCCAGCCCGCCGATCTGTATGCCGACGAGGATGATCGCCTGGCCCGCAAACGACCAATGCTCGGCCGTGTTAACCACGGTGAGCCCGGTGACCGATACCGCGGAAATTGCCGTAAACATCGCATCGACGAACGACGTCGACTGCCCCTCCTCGGCTGCCACCGGCAGCTTCAGCAGTGCCGTGAAGAACCCCATGATCACCATGAACGCCATCAGCGCGGCACGCGCCGGAGAGCCCGCGACGAACAGCACGCCGGAGTGGCGGGAGCGGGCGAGCGCACGGGCCACCCTCACCGGGCGATGGTGCAGGGAAGCGGCGAGTTGGGCGTTCGACGGGGAACCGGAACGCGCGCTGGAACGAGCCGGACGGGAGGTGCGAGCGTGCATGACGCACCTATCTTCCTCCTTCTGTCCCGAATTTACCAGTCCCATGCCTCTCATCCCGAGATTTCACAGCCAGCCCGCACACCACGGTCACGGTGTTGTCTCAGAACGACGCGGAATCGCCGAATACTCAGCGGGGATCTAGGCTGGGCAGTGATGCAACCCACAAACATGGAACCGGTGCCCACCGCGGTCATGTGGGATGAGTCGCTGCTGCGCTACCGTTTCAGCGACACCCACCCGATGGCGCCGGTGCGACTGGAGCTCACCCACGCCCTGGCCGGCCACCTGGGCGTCCTCGACGCCCCCACGGTTACGGTGCTGACCCCGCCCATGGCCACCGATGAGCAGCTCAGCGCTGTGCACGACGCCGACTACATTCAACGGGTTCGCGAAGCCTCACAGCTTGATGCTGACGGGGAAGGGTTGGGCGCCGAACGTCTCGAAGAAATCGGCCTCGGTACCGATGACTGCCCTGTGTTCTCCGATCTGCACTCCTCCTCCGCCCGCATTGCCGGGGGCTCCCTGGCGGCCGCCGAGGCACTGTGGTCGGGGGATTACCAGCATGTGGTGAATTTCGCCGGCGGCATGCACCACGCCCACCGCGAGAAGGCCAGCGGGTTCTGTATCTATAACGACGCCGCCCTGGCTATTCAGCGGATGCTCGATCTGGGCGCCGAACGCGTGGCCTATGTGGACCTGGATGCTCACCACGGCGACGGCGTGGAATCCATCTTCTGGGACGACCCGCGCGTGCTGACCGTGTCACTGCACGAAACCGGGGTTGCTCTCTTCCCGGGCACCGGCTTCGCCAACGACATCGGCGGCACCGGGGCCGAAGGCTCTGCGGTCAATGTCGCGCTGCCCGCCGGATCCAACGACGCCGCCTACCTGCGCGCCGTACACGCGGTGGTGCCGCAGCTACTGCGCGCTTTTTCCCCCGACGTCCTGGTCACCCAACACGGTTGTGATGGGCACGGTCGCGACCCGCTGGCGGACCTGCAGCTCTCCGTGGACGGTCAGCGTCAGCTGATGCTCGACGCCCGCGACTGGGCCTACGATTACGCCGGCGACCGGTGGCTGGCCCTGGGCGGCGGTGGATACAGCCCCTTCGACGTCGTACCTCGGGCCTGGACCCACCTGATCGCCATCGCCGCCGGCCACCCGGTGGCCCGCGCCGAGCCGCTGCCCGATGCCTGGCTAGCCCTGGCCTCGCAGCGGTCCGGCATGGATCTCGACGAACTACCGGAGACCATGCACGACGCCGTCGACGTGTGGTGGCGCTCCTGGGAAGTCGGCTTTGACCCGGCCGATCCCACCGACCAGTCAGTGATGGCCACTCGAAAAGCTGTGTTTCCCTTGCACGGCCTGGACCCCTGGTTCGACTGAAGCGACGATATTCACATCAGTTTCAGACGAACACTTTGGTCTCAGCTGTTTTCTGGTTAGAATCGCACAGGAGGCGCCACGCCTGGTTCGGTTCACCACTGGCACGAAAGTGCGGGTGGAGCACTGATCCACTTCCCTCAGGCGGCACGGCAGACCCGCCATTCCCTCTCCGGAATGGTCTTCGGACCATCGAGAAGAGCGATGATGGTTCGTCAGGCCGCCACCGATACGTTGAGGGAAACCTGGAACAGCTGATCCGACACGACACAAGAAGGAGTCGAGCGTGGCCCCTGCTGGCAACTTCGCCGAAGCTAAATTCATGACGGTCAACGAGGTCGCGGAGATGATGCGCGTTTCTCGCATGACCGTATACCGGATGATCCATGCCGGTGAGCTTCCCGCCGTGCGTTTCGGTCGTTCCTACCGTGTCCCCGAGAATGCCGTTCAGGAGATTCTCTCCGCCGGGTACACCGAGGGTACCGGGACCGACGGCCGCGCCTAAAGGCGTGAGTCCTGAAGTCGCTCGACCCCGTACCAGTCGCGTCTCGGTTCGCTCTTCCGGCCATGGAGCGGTAGGATGTACCGGAACGTTCAGACATTAGACAGGTTGTGCTGTGCTCGCATCCGCGTGATGTTCACACACAACGACGACAATCCGAAGGATTATCGATGGGTTCAGTCATCAAGAAGCGCCGCAAGCGCATGTCCAAGAAGAAGCACCGCAAGCAGCTGCGCAAGACTCGTCACCAGCGCCGCAACAAGAAGTAAGCTTCTTCTTCACGCTCCAGACTCTTCGAGCCGCCCGGTCAAAGATCGGGCGGCTCGTCGCATTGACCCCCACCCTCAGGCACGGCAAAGGACCCTACATTGAGTGATTCCAGCCCCGACATCATGTTGCTCACCCGGCCTGAGTGTCATTTGTGCGCCGCCGCCCGAACCACCGTGGCCCGGGTCTGTGCCGAGCACGGGGTGGCCTGGCGCGAGGTCAGCACCACGGAGGAACCAGCACTGGGGGAGCGACACTCTGAGGAGATCCCGGTGCTGTTTATCGATGGCGTTCAGCGCGATTTCTGGTCAATCGACGCCGACCGCTTGGCCCGGCTCATCACCGCCGCCCGCACAGCGCGGCAGGACCCCACCCCGTGATCAGCCGCCAGCGCGATGTCCCCGGGGCGACGAGTGCCGGCCCGCTCTCGCGCCGCGCCCTGGACCGGCTCCCCGTCTACCTACGCAGACTCAACGCCCTGGCGGCGGCCGGAACCGAGTATGTCTCTTCCACCGAGCTGGCCGCAGCGGCCGGTGCCAGCCGGGACCTGGTGCGCAAAGACCTCTCCGCTCTCGGTCAACTGGGACGACCCGGCAAGGGGTATCCGGTGGGGGTACTGGAAGCGGCGATCGAGCAGATTCTGGGCATCTCCACCCACCAGCCGGTTATCCTGGTCGGTGCCGGGCACCTGGGCACCGCCCTGGTGCAATACGGTGGCTTCGCCGCCCGCGGTCTCGACGTCGTCAGCGTGCTCGACGCCGACCCGCAACGGGTGGGACAGCCCTGCGGGCAGCTGACCATCGAGGATGCGTCCCGCGCCGGTGAGGTCATCGAGCGCACCGGCGCCCGTCTGGCGATCCTCACCGTGCCCGGCGAAGCTGCTCAGCTGGCTGCAGACGACTTGGTGCATCACGGCATCCGCGGCATCCTCAATTTCGCCCCCGTGGAGCTTGAAGTTCCCGAGGAGGTTTCCGTTCGCGTCGTCGACGTCTCAGCTGAGCTGCAGTTGTTAGCTTTCCACCACATCAGCGGGGAGGCTGGTTCCGCGCGTTGAACTTCTCCCAGGCCTTGTAGCGGAAGTATTCGTTCGCGGTGGCCGTGAAGGTCATGCCGATGCCGATGGCGCCCAGCAGAACGTAGACCGCCGAGATGCTGAACAGGCTCGGCAATGACAGCACTGCCAGTACAGTGCCGATGATCCGGGCGGCGTTGGAACCGTTGGCCACACCGCGGGCGATCACCCAGTAGACCAAGCCCAAGATGACGGCCATGATGACCATCACGAATCGCATGGGGGCGAGCATCGCATCGAGGCTCACGGTGGGGTCGATCTCGGCGAACATCTCCTGCAGCTGATCCCACTGATCCTGGGGCACGCCGAACCGAGGGAGGAAGGCGGTCACGATATTGACCACCGCATAGAGCACACCGGCCACCAGAATCAGCCGCGACGCCAACCGAACCCGGGGTGGCTGCGGCATGGTGTGCTGCGGCTGCTGCGGGTACGGGTACTGCTGCTGGGCGTACTGCTGCGGGTACCCGGGGTACTGCTGGCCCGGGGGCTGCGGCGGCGCACTGTACTCGGACCCGTGGCCAGACCCGTATTCGGCACCGGACTGCGCGCCGGACTGATCATGCGGGGTGAACCGGCCGTATTGACGCGGCAGGGTGTTCGGCGTGGTCGGAGGCTCGGGGGGCTGCTCGCCTTCCGGGAGGCGCACCCCGTAGCGCGGCTGACCCTCGGCGTCTTCCCAACGACCGCCCTCGGCACGACCCTGTTGCGGATCTGCGGGGCCCTCGGCGCTGTCGTGGTCGTCGGGACGATCGGAATGCTGAGACACGATGCTGTACTCCTTGTGCCTTGTGGCGGACCGGGATGTTGCTTCCATTGTCCCCGGTAGAACCGGACATAACCTGGACGTCGCGCGCGTCGCGTCATCTTCTGGAAGACTGGCAGGTATGACGACTGCCACCGTTCACCTTGTTCGCCACGGAGAAGCCCACAATCCCGACCGCGTCCTCTACGGGCGCCTGTCCGGATTCCACCTCTCGGAGCTGGGGTACCAGATGGCCGAAGAGCTCGCGGACTGGTTCGTTCAGCGCGCCGAACAGACCGGCTCCGCCCCGAGCATCCTCGTCGCCTCACCGCTCCTGCGCGCCCAGGAGACCATCGCCCCGCTGGCACAGCGGCTCCAGCTGCCGGTGCGGACCGACGATCGGGTCATTGAAGCAGCCAATGGTTTTGAAGGAATGTCCAACATCAAGCGCCAGCTGCGCCGCCCACAGAACTGGGGACTGCTGCTCAACCCCTTCCGCCCCTCCTGGGGCGAGCCCTACGCAGAGCAAGCAGCACGTGTGGCCGCTGCGGTGCATGATCTGCGCGATGAGCTGATCCGCAACCACGGCGACGGCGCGGAAGCCGTCATCGTGGCCCATCAGCTGCCGATCTGGGTCACCCGGCTCTCCGCGGAGGGCAAGAAGCTCTGGCACGACCCGCGCGACCGCGAATGCAGCCTGACTTCGGTCACGTCCCTGCACTGTGACGCCGGAGCCACCCGCCCGCGCGTGGAATATCAAGAACCCAACCGGCACCTGCTCGCCGACGCGATCGCCCTGCCCGGCGCCTGAGCCTCGGTTAGCAGAGATCAGCCACGTCATATTGCACTCAGCCGCGGTGGAGTCAGTTCACAGGATTCAGTCAGGTGAGGGGGGCGGCGATAGACTCGAGGACGGCCCGGCGGCCCGTGCGGCACGTCGTTGGTCGTCCCGATCCATCCCGATGAATGGGGCCTTCATGAACATGTCCTCCCCGTCCGGTCGTCCGTCGCGTCGCCAGGTGCTGGCCGGTCTGACCGGTGTGCTCGCCCTGCCGGTGCTGGCCGCCTGCTCTTCGGAGGACCCGCTGGCCGACCAAGCCGGCAACGCCGACGGCAAGAACTACATTGCCGGTGACGGCTCGGTGCTCGAACTGGCCGTCGAGGACCGCCCGGAGCCCACGGACTTCACCGCGCCTCTGTTCTCGGGCGAAGAGATCACCGCCTCCGACTGGCGTGGCACGCCGGTGGTCTTGAACTTTTGGTACGCCGCCTGCGCCCCCTGCCGGGTGGAGGCCCCCGACTTGCAAGCCCTGAACGAGGAATTCGCCGATGAGGTGCAGTTCTACGGCGTCAACGTCCGCGACACCATCGGTACGGCGGAAGCCTTCGAGCGTAACTTCGGCATCACCTATCCCTCCTTTGAAGACCGCAACGGCAAGGTGCTGCTGGCCATGACCGATTACGTGCCCCCGCAGGCGGTGCCGACCACCATCGTGTTGGATCGCGCCGGTCGGGTCTCGGCCCGCGTGCTGGGTATTGCCGAGCACTCCACCCTGCGCTCGCTCATCCAGACCGTGGTCGCGGAGTCGGCGTGACCGATAACGTCTTCGCAGAGATCGCCCTCGACGGGTCTCTGCTGCTGGCCATCCCGGTCGCGGTGCTCGCCGGACTCGTCTCCTTCCTTTCGCCTTGCGTGCTCCCGTTGGTCCCCGGATACCTGGGCTACGTCACCGGGCTGAGCGGGGCGAACATAGCCGAGCAGAAGCGCGGCCGTATGGTCGCCGGCATGAGCCTGTTCGTGCTCGGCTTCACCGTGGTTTTCGTGCTCATCGGCCTGGTCTTCTCCCGGGTGGTCGTCTGGCTCCAAATCGAAGGCGCCTGGGTGTACCAGGTGCTCGGACTTGTCGTCATCCTGCTCGGCGTCGTCTTCATGGGCGGATTCTCCTGGTTCCAGCGCGACTCACGCCTGCACGTCCAACCCCGCGCCGGACTGTGGGGCGCACCCGTGCTGGGCATGATCTTCGGGCTCGGCTGGGCGCCCTGCATCGGGCCCACCATGTCCGCGGTGCTGTTGCTGTCCACCGCCGGATCCCCCAGCCCGTGGCGCGGCGCGGTGCTGGCGTTCGTCTACTGTCTGGGACTAGGCCTGCCCTTCATCCTGATCGCCATGGGCTTCAACAAGTCGATGGCCGCCCTGGGCTTTTTCCGCCGCCATCGGGTCGCCGTGATGCGCTTCGGCGGTGGGCTGTTGATCCTGCTCGGACTGCTGATGGTCTCCGGCCTGTGGAACACCTGGGTGCTACAGCTCCAGACCTGGTTCGCGAATGAAGTAAGGTTGCCGATTTGACCCCGCAGAAGCAGAAAAACGACGTCGAACTGCCCGCGCTCGGCTTCACCGGCACCCTGCGCTGGCTCTGGACCCAGCTGACCAGCATGCGCACCGCGCTGCTGCTGTTGTTGCTGCTCGCCGTGGCTGCCGTGCCCGGGTCGATCTTCCCGCAGCGTCGTGCCGGCGAAGCTGTGGTGGACCAGTGGATCGAAGACAACCCCACCGTGGGCCCGATCCTGGACGCGCTGCAGTTTTTCGACGTATACAACTCCGTCTGGTTCTCAGCGATCTACCTGCTGCTGTTCATTTCGCTGGTCGGGTGTGTCTTCCCCCGCGGAGTCAAGCACTACCAGCAAATGCGCGCCGAACCGCCGCGCACCCCGCGCCGTCTAAGCCGCTTGCCTGAATACGGCAAGCTCGTGCTCGAAGACTCGGGTCCCGACCCCCATACTGCGGTGGACGAAGCCGCCACCATCCTGCGCAAGCGCGGCTACCGGGTCGCCGTGCGCGATGAGGACCAGCCCGCCAAGGGCCACACCGCCGCTTCGGTGGGCGCCGAGCGCGGCTACCTGCGCGAGATCGGCAACATCGTCTTCCATTTCTCGCTCATCGGCGTGCTCATCTTCATGGCCTACGGGTCGCTGATGAAGTACAACGGTCAGAAGATCATCGTCGAGGGCGAGGGGTTCACCAACAACCTGGTCGCCTACGACTCGTTCACCCCCGGCAGCGCCTTCACCGAGGAACGCCTCACCCCGTTCTCGCTCCAGTTGGATGAGTTCCACGTCGAATACGATCGCGAATCGGAATCCCATTACGGCCAGCCCCTTGACTACGGGGCCACGATCCAGGTCCAGGAACCGGGCGAGGACCCCTACGAGACCGAGCTGCGGGTGAATGATCCACTGACCGTCGACGGCGTGCGCGTCTTCCTGGTCGGCAACGGCTACGCGCCGCACATCACCGTGCGCGACGGCAACGGCGACATCGCCCTGGACGGCACCATGATCGCCCAGGTCCAGGACGCACTGAACACTTCGCTGGCCGTCATCAAAGCACCCGACGCCCGGCCCGATCAGCTCGGCTTTGTGGGCTTTTTCCTGCCCACCGCGGTCGAAGATGAGGACGGCGTGGCCTACTCGGCCGACCCAGACGCCCTCAACCCGGAACTGGGTCTGAACTCCTACTTCGGGGACCTCGGGCTCGACGACGGCACCCCTCACAATGTGTACGTCCTCGACACCGAGGGACTCACCGAACTGAACTCGCGCAACAACGAGAACGGCGGCATCACCTTGGGCCTAGGAGAGACTTACGAGCTGCCCGACGGCAAAGGCTCCATCACCTTCGACGGGCTCTCTCGTTACGTCGGTCTAGACCTCCACTACGATCCGGGCAAGTGGGGCGTGGGCTTCTTCGCGACCCTCTCGCTGTTCGCCCTGACCCTCTCCCTGTTCGTGCGCCGCCGCCGCGTGTGGGTGCGCGCCACCGACGTCGACGGTAACACCGTGGTCGAATACGGTTTGCTCGCCCGCGGCGAATCTTTCGGGCTGCGCGACGAGAACATCCGCTTGCGTCAGCGTTTCGACGCGGCCTGGCCCGTCATCCCACCCCAAGACCCCACCCCAGCAGAGTAAGCTCGGACGCACACCATCCGCGCCAGTCCATCACCGGAAGTGACGATGCAGAATACCCAGCCCATCAACGAAGCCCTCGCCAGCTACAGCGAGCTGTTCATGCTCATCGCTGCCCTGGTCTACACGGTCACGTTCTTCGTCTTCTCGTGGGACATGGCCCGCTCCTCGGCCTCGATCCGGCGCATGGAGGCCGAGCTCGAATCCGAGCACGCGGCACAGGTCGAACAAGCCTCGGCGCGGGTCTCCGAAAAGTCCCTGGTCACCGCGGGCGGCGGCACGGAGATCGACGTGGCCACGGGGGAGGCGAATGCTGACGCGCAGGTCCAGAACGAGCGAGCCGCCCGTGCGGCGGCCCGCCGCGAGCAGGAGCTGGACTCCACCCTCGTCGATGAGGACATGGAGTACACCGGCACCGTGAAGCGCCCGGCCGCAAATGTCGCCGTGGCGCTGATGATTATCGGCGTGCTGCTGCACGCTTTCGCGGTGGTCGCCCGTGGTATCGCCTCCTCACGGGTGCCGTGGGCGAACCTCTATGAGTTCATGACCAGTGGTGCGCTGGTCATCGCCGTGGTGTACCTGGTGTTCCTGATCCGCAAGGACCTGCGCTTCGTGGGCACCTTCGTCTCCGGCGTGGTGCTGCTGATGATGATCGCAGCCACCATCGGTTTCCCCACACCGGTGGGTAATGTGCAGCCGGCGCTGCAGTCCTGGTGGATCGTTACGCACGTTTCCGTTGCGGTGGCCGCCACCGGCCTGTTTTCGCTGACCTTCGCCATGAGCCTGCTGCAACTGTTCAAACAGCGTCAGGAAGCCGCGCAGAAAGCGGGTGTGCCCACCAAGTTCGCGTTCCTGCGGCTGGTACCGCCGTCGTTCGCCCTGGAGAACTGGTCGTACCGCATCAACGCCGTGTCATTCGTGATGTGGACCTTCACCGTGATCGCCGGCGCCATCTGGGCCGAGCAGGCCTGGGGTCGCTACTGGAACTGGGACGCCAAGGAAGTATGGTCGTTCGTCATCTGGGTGGTTTATGCCGGCTACCTGCACGCCCGCGCGACCCGTGGCTGGACCGGCACCCGCGCCGCCTGGCTGAACATGGTCGGCTTCGGCTGCCTGGTGTTCAACTACACCATCGTGAACATATACTTCCCATCACTGCACTCCTACGCTGGACTCTGATCGAGCAGTTGCTCCAGGAACGTGGCGCAGTTGGGCTGTTGGGTCCTCTTCGCCAGAGGATCGCGTGTTGCCGCCACATCGTGGCGTGACGCGAGATGGTGGCGCTACACATCACCGACGATGCTGGCGGATGCCTCGGCGGGTCTGTTTGCGATCGGGAGAGTGATTTCTGGTTCGTCATCAAGGAGATCGCCGAGACTGTAGAAGGCCGTGGCCGAGTCATGCGACACCACACCAGAGTCGATGGGGTCAGCCAGCCGATCCTCAGCGAGGGCGGAGCGATCCAGCGATAGCTATGCGGCGCCTAGGGGTGTGCGCTCATCGTGGGCCGCGGAACGACATAGATGCCCTGGCCGAGGCATACGATCAGGACGAGGCGGGGCCTTCGCCGATGTCGTCGCGGCCGTTGTTGTTGGGGCCGTCGTTCTGCTGGCCGCGGCGCAGTTCTTCTTCCCGCTTGCGGAGTTCCTGCTCGCGGCGGTTCAGTTCCTCGTCGCGGGCTTTCTGCCGACGCTGGGCATCGAGGCGGCGCAGAAAATCGGCGTCGTCGTCGGGTGAGGTCGGGCGCGGAGGAGTACCCCCGGACTGGCCCATGGTGTTGATGCCGCCGCGGGCGTTGCCGAAGACCAGCCACAGCACGCCGCCGATCAGCGGGATGAAGATGATCGCGATCATCCACATCGGCTTTGAAATGGCGCGAATCCGGTGCCGCGGCGTCTGGGCGCACTCGATGATCGAGTATATCATCACACCGAGGGAGACGATCGCCAGCGGGATCAACAGTCGCATCATGGCATCCATTCTAGGAGGTTGAGCTGAGTGTTGCCGCCCTCACGACGCGCTATCCGCTCACAGCGGAGGCGACCGGTGTCCCCGGGCGGTAGACTGGGTGCACCATGCAGATCCTCAAATACGGGGCCGTGCGCCTCGCCATCTTCTTCGCCGTGTTTGCCCTGTGCGTCGTGTTGCGCACCGGTTGGCTCTGGGCCGCCGTCGTCGCCACTATTGTGTCCTTCGCGGTGAGCTACCTGGTGCTGAACCCGATGCGGCTGCGCGCCAACCGCGAACTGCAGAACGCCTGGGAGGGCCGTCGCGGGGCTGCGGGGAAGACCGAGAGCGAAGACGCCGACGTCGAGGACTCCTACACGCACGGCCGGTTCATGGACCCCGCCGAGATGCACGAATTCACCCAGGACGCCTCGGATAGCTCAAAGCAGCGTCGCGACGGCGAATAGCAGCGCGTACATCAATCCGAGCATCCCGGTGGCCTTGAGCACCGGGATCAGCTCGTGCCGTTCCTTCGCTCGGATCATCGTCCGGGAGGGGTCGAATCCGGCCGCGAGGGTGGCTACCGCCACCGCCAAGAGCAAGGGATGCTGGCCGATGAAGATCAGCGGCAGCAGGGCGGCGACGCCGATCATCACCGGGTAGGACCAGCGAGCGCCGGTGTCGCCGAGCCTCACGGCCAGCGTGCGCTTGCCGGCCTCGCGGTCGGTGGGTATGTCACGGACGTTGTTGGCCATCAGCAGGGCGGTGGAGATCAGCCCGCAGCCGATGGCGCCGACCCAGGCGAGGCCGGAAATCTCCAGGGCCTGAGTGTAGGTGGTGCCCAGCACGGCGACCAGGCCGAAGAAGATGAACACGAACACCTCGCCCAGGCCCAGGTACCCGTAGGGCTTCTTGCCCCCGGTGTAGTACCAGGCGGCCAGCACGGCGAGTGCTCCGACGGCAATCAGCCACCACGTCTGCGCCCAGACCACCAGGATGAGCCCGAGCACCATGGCCGCGCCGTAGCAAGCAAACGCTGCCGCTTTGACCTGCCCCGGGCGGGCCGCACCGGAGCCGGTGAGGCGCAGCGGGCCGACGCGCACATCATCGGTGCCGCGGACGCCGTCGGAATAGTCGTTCGAGTAGTTCACCCCGATCTGCAGGGCGAGGGACACCAGCAGGGCGAGCACCGCACGGCCGAGGTGGAACCCGTCCAGGTCGGCGGCGGCAGCCGAGCCAACTACCACCGGAGCGATCGCCATCGGCAGGGTGCGCAGGCGTGCGCCCTGAACCCACTGTGAAACGGTTGCCATTCAGCTGTCCTCGTCTGTTCTGTTCTCGAGCTCTCGGCGCAAAGCCTGGCGGTCGGTCTTGCCATTGGCCAAGAGGGGCAAGGATTCACGATACCCCCACTTTTTCGGCACGGCGGCACGGCCCAGCTCGGTGCGCAGGCGTGCGGCTAGGCGTGACTCGAGCTCCGTGGTCGGTCCGGCGTCGGGCGTGGAGGTGGGGTCCGCCAGCACGAGCACGGCGCAGACGAGCTGGCCCCACTGGTCATCTGGGATGCCGGTGACGAAGGCGTCTCGGACCTCGGGGGATTCTTCGAGCACCCGCTGGACGTGAGCCGCCGACACTTTCACCCCGCCGGTGTTGATGACGTCGTCGACGCGCCCGGTGACCTGCAGGCGCTGGCGCAGGGTGCGGATTCCGGCGGCGGGGGAGTCTTCGAGGCTGACGACGCCGGTGTCCTCGGTGAGAAAGCGCCGCCCCTGGGGGCCGGCGCTGAAGTGGGCGGCGGTGCGCTCGGGATCGTCCAGGTACCCGGCGGCGACCATGGGTCCGGCCAGCCGCAGCCGGGTGATGTCTGGGTTGTCGGGCTCGGTGACGAGATCCGCAAAGACACCGTCCAGGGGGACGCCGTCGTAGACGCAGCCCCCGCAGGTCTCGGCCATGCCGTAGGTCAAGTGCAGATTCAGGCCCGCCTCCGCACTGCGCTGGCGGGCGGAATCGGGCAGGCGGGCGCCGCCGACGAGGATGGCGTCCAGATCGGCCAGTGCTGCGACGGTCGGGGAGCCGGGGCCGTCGTCGAGCAGCCGGGTCAGCTGGGTGGGCACCAGGGACACCGCGGTGAACCCGGTGGTCCCGGCGCGGGCGCGGAGTTCGCGGGCGGCGGCGGTGAATTTGTTGGCGGTGAAGGTGCCCGGTGCCAGCACCACGGGATCGGTGCCGGCCAGGATGGAACGCGAGACCACCGCCAGGCCTGCGACGTACTGGGTGCCGAGGGCGAGCAGCCACTGGGTGCCCTGCTCCGGGGCGCCGATCCGGGTGGCGGTGGCGCCGGCGGAGGCACGCAGCCCGGCACCGGTGAGCACCGTCTGCTTCGGGGTGCCGGTGGAGCCGGAGGTACGCACCACAGCGACCGCATCCGGGTGCCCGCACCGTGCGGCGTCACGCGCCTCGGGCCGGAAGAGCACCCCGCCTGTTGAGTGGGCGTCGTCGAGGGTGAACTCCACCGGAGCCCCGGTGCCCTCCAGCGCCGAGCGCAACGCCGCCGTCTGCTCCGTGATCATCAGAAGTAGCGGGGGAACTCGGACCAGTCGGGGTCGCGCTTGCCCAGGAACGCATCCCGGCCCTCGACCGCTTCATCGGTCATATAGGCCAGCCGGGTGGCTTCACCGGCGAACACCTGCTGGCCGGCCATGCCGTCGTCGGCGAGGTTGAACGCGAACTTCAGCATCCGGATCGCTTGTGGCGACTGGCGGTTGATGTCGGCGGCGTATTCCAGGGCCACCTCTTCGAGTCGGTCATGGTCTACCGCTTCGTTCACCGCGCCCATTTGAACCATCTGTTCAGCGGAGTACTCGCGGGCGGCGAAGAAGATCTCGCGGGCCCGCTTCTGCCCGATCTGCCGGGCTAGTAGCGCGGAACCGTAGCCGGCGTCGAAGGAGCCCACGGTGGCATCGGTCTGCTTGAATTTTCCGTGTTCCCGGGAGGCCAGGGTAAGATCGGCGACGACGTGCAGGGAATGCCCGCCGCCGGCCGCCCAGCCGTTGACCACCGCGATGATCGGCTTCGGGGTGGTGCGCATCAGTCGCTGCACCTCCAGAATGTGCAGGCGCCCGGCCCGGGCCGGATCAATCGACTCGGCCGTCTCGCCCTCGGCGTAGCGGTAGCCGTCGCGGCCGCGAATGCGCTGGTCGCCGCCGGAACAGAAACTGTGGCCGCCGTCCTTCGCCGACGGCCCGTTGCCCGTGAGCAGGATACAGCCGACCTCGGAGGTCATTCGGGCGTGGTCCAGCGCCCGGTACAGCTCATCCACGGTGCCTGGGCGGAAAGCGTTGCGGACCTCGGGGCGGTTGAATGCGATGCGCACGGTCGGCAGGTCGCGCACCCAGGCGCCGTCGTCGTCGCGCTCCACTTCGCGGTGGTAGGTGATGTCGGCGAAATCGAAGCCCTGCACCACGCGCCAGCGCTGCGGGTCGAAAATATCGGACACGGACTCGGGGAGGGGATGCTCGGGTTTCACACGCATGAGTCTAGTCAGTGTGAGCGGATCGTGACCGAATCGTGCCTTGACCGACTGGATACTGAGTATGCATACTCGATATACACCTGGCGGTTGGTCTGCGGAAAGGGGCGCATCATGTCGGTCAAACATTCACTGCTGGCGCTGCTGCACCGCGGCCCCGCCTACGGATACCAGCTGCGCGCCGAGTTCGAGGAAGCCACCGGGCGGACCTGGCCTCTGAATATCGGCCAGGTGTACACCACCCTGGAACGGTTGGAGCGCGATGGATTGGTGCGCGACGACGGCGACGACGGGGAAGGCCACCGCATCTTCGCCCTGACGGACGCCGGGAGCGCGGAACTCACCCAGTGGTTCTCCGCCCCGCTGCAGCCGAGCTCGCCGCCGCGCAGTGAGCTAGCGATCAAACTGGCGCTCGCCGTCATCACCCACGAGGTGGACGCAGTGCGCGACGTCATTCAAGAACAGCGGGCCGCCACGGTGGCCTCGCTGCGCACCCTCACCCGCACCAAACAGACCCTGCTGGCCGCCGTTTCGGGGGACGCCGGCTCAGCCGAACCCGCCGCGCTGGCCAGTCTGTTGGTGCAGGAATCCCTCATTTTTTCCGCGGAGGCGGAAGTCAACTGGCTGGACCACTGCGAGGCGTATCTGCTGCGCCGTGCCAGCGTGTCGAAAGGCGGCGCGTCATGACCACTCCCACCCCCGGAACGAGCCCCGGACTACGTCCCCGGCAAGTGCTGCAGCTCCAGGACGTCACCAAAATCTACGGCGCTGGAGCCACTTCGGTGGCAGCCCTGCGCGAGGTGAATCTTACGCTCGACGCCGGAGAGTTTGTCGCGGTGATGGGCCCCTCTGGGTCCGGAAAGTCCTCGCTGCTGGCCCTGGCTGGCGGTCTGGACACCGTGACCTCCGGCGAAATCTACGTGCAGGGCACCCCGCTGTCACGACTGAGCTTGGCCGATCGGGCTGCCCTGCGCAGGCGGTCGGTGGGCTACGTGTTCCAGGAGTACAACCTGATTCCCACGCTGACCGCCGTCGAGAATGTGGCGCTGCCTTTGGAGCTCGACGGCGCACCGCCGGCCACGGCCCGAGCGCAGGCACTGGAGGTGCTCGCCGAGATGGGGCTGGAGGAGTTGGCCGAGCGGTTCCTGGATGAGCTCTCCGGGGGTCAGCAGCAGCGGGTTGCCATCGCGCGCGCCGTCGTCGGGTCGCGCCGGCTGATCCTGGCCGATGAGCCTACCGGGGCGCTCGACACCGTGACCGGCGAGGAGATCCTGGCCCTGCTGCGCCGCCGTGCCGATGCCGGAGCCGCCGTCATGTTGGTCACCCACGAGGCCCGCCACGCCGGCTGGGCCGACCGGGTGATCTACCTGCGCGACGGCGCCGTGGTGTCCCGAAGCGGTGAGCCCCGATGAGCGCCCGAGACGGCTCCGCCCGGTTGATCGCCGCCCGGTTGTCCTGGCGGGAGCTGCGCCGCCACCGTTGGCGTAGCGTACTGATCATCGCCCTGATCGGATTGCCCGTGCTGGCGATGACCCTGCAGTCCATTACCGCCGCCAGCACCGCCTATACCCCACAGCGCCAGACCGACAACCAACTGTACGGCACCGACGGGGCACTGCAGGTGGATTCCGTGGGGGCTGCGGCCTACGTCAGCCCGTCGGGGGCCGACATGATCCGTATCCCGCACCCGGGGATGTTGTACGCGGAGGGCTACTTCGCCGACCGGGACGAGCTCGAGGACCCCTATGTGGGCGGATTCGAGGGCGCCGGGGCGTGGTGGGACGAGGTCAGCGAGAACGCGGATGAGTTCCCTGCACCCGCCGGCCGCGATGCCGACTCCCTGGCCGCAGCGCTCCCGGAGACAGTGACCCTGCACCCGGTGACCGAGGGATATGCCCCGCTGGATCTGGGCAACGGGATGACCATGGAGGTTTCGGTGATCATCGCCGACCTCACCGACCCCGCGCTGGCGGAGCGGTTCATTGCGGTCGACGACGCCGTGCCAACCGGGGACACCGTGACCGTCTCGCGCGGCTACGCCCCGGAGCTGGAACGCCGGGCGGAGCACGCCGCGACCCTGGACCGAGACCCACCGGGCGAGGCGACCCTGGCCGGGCATCCGCTGCACATCGGCGGCACCACGGTGGACCGGCAGGGCTCAGCCGAGGCCGGGCCGCACGTGCTGCTCACCGGAGACCAGAGTTTCTCCACCGTGTTTGTGCACCCCGACTCGGACCTGGCGCAGGCGGTGACCGAGCGACTCTCCACCGGCTACGGCACCACCACCTACTACCTCACCGGGGACGTGCCCACCGACTACGCCAGCTACCTGAACTTCCACGATGCCGGGGTGCAGGTGCTGTTCCGTCCGGTGGCCGAGAACCCGCCTGTCGAGGCGGTGCGGCTCGTGGGAACCGGATATGACGACCCGGGACGCTACGCCTCCATCCTGTTCCTCGGCACCCTCGCGCTAGTGGAGACCGGGCTGCTGGCCGGTGCCGCCTTCGCCGTCGGCGCGCGCTCCCAGCAGCGGGCCACCGCCATGCTCTCCGCGGTCGGGGCCAGCCCGGCCACCGTGCGCGGCACCATGGGCCTGTCCGGGCTGTGGTGCGGGCTCATCGGTGCGGTCGGCGGAGCCGTCGTCGGGATCGCCCTGGCCTACGCGCTCTGGGCGGTCGGCCGGGTTCGGCTGCTGGTCTTCGAACCGCCGAGCATCCCGTGGTGGATCATCCTGGCCACGGTGGTGATCGGGGTGGTGGTCTCCGTGGTGGCCGCCTGGATTCCCGCCCGCACCGTGGCCGCACAGGATGCCTGGGCTGCGATCAAGGGCGGCGCCCGGGAACGGCGCGGACTATCGACGCCGGTGCGGGTCGCCGGAGCCATCCTGGTGGGCACGGCGCTGCTGTTCCTCGTCGTCGCCACCGCCGTCGGGATGAGCATTCCCACGGTCCGGGCGCTGAATCTCTGGGTACCGGCGCTCGGCATGGTGGTGGTGCTGGCCGGGATCATGCTGATCGTCGGGGTCCTGTTGTTGATCCCCACCGTGTTGCACGGGCTGGCCCGCTCGGCCTCCCGGCTGCCGTGGACGCTGCGCATCGCTGCCCGCGACGCCGACCGGAACCGCTCCCGCACCGTGCCTATCACCGTGGCGATGGTGGCCGCCGCCTGTCTGGGCGCGGCCACCCTCAGCCTCACCGGATCCAGCCTGAATGCCTATGAGACGGTGTCGAGCGACGACGCCCAGCGCCGCTCAGGCGCGCACCTGGGCGTGCTGACCCTGACCACCGACCTCGAACGCGAGATGCTTCAGATTGCCGACCAGGAAGCCGGGATCGACACCGAGGCCGAGGGCTATGACGACGGCCTGGTCACCCATACCCCGGCCGAGGCCCGCGCCGCGGTGGAGGCCGCGGCACGCACCGCCGGGCTGCAGCTCAGCGGCACCCGGTTCTACTCCCAGGTGGTGCAGGACTGCCTGAGCTACGGAATGGTGGACTGCGAGGAGATCCACGCGCTGACTCCGACAGATTCCGCCTGCGCCCTGCCGGTTCCAGATGACGCCACCTTGACCGAGCGTTACCTCACCCTGGATCGCGCCATCGGCGAGCGCACGCGCAGCCAGGCCGCCGCCTGCAACTCCTTCGGCTACAGTTCCTTCTCGATGTTCGGCGCGTACTTCGGTCCCAGTCAGATCGCGGTGACCGACCTGGACGATCCGAGTCCCACCGAGCTCTGGGGCGACGACCCGGAAGTCACCGCCGCCTATGAGCGCGGACAGGCCGTGGTGCTGGACCCGATGCTGCTCGCCGACGACGACACGGTGACGCTGGGCCGGTTCGACACGGACCTGCACAAGGTGCCGGGGCTGAGCGTCGACGCCGATGCTGAGGACTATGCGGTGATCGGTGCCAGCGACGACGGCGAGCAGGTGTTGGCGATGTCGCCGATCGCGGATCAGCGCGGGATGCTGTGGGAGCCGAAGGACACCCGGTCCGTGCCGGCGGTGGCGGGCGTGGCCCCGTCCGCCTTCAGCGAGATCGGCGTCGTCGTACCGCAGGACCGCATCGACTGGGCCGAACCACTGCTGAATCCGAGCGGCATGGTGGTGCGCTTCGCGCAGGAGCCCAACGCCGAGCAGTGGGAGCTGTTCACCCTAGCCCTGGAGCAGGATGACCTCTGGGTGAGCTCGGGGGATTCGGGACCGGACTGGGTCCAGTCCTCGCTGTGGATCGTGGCCGGGATCGTGGCGCTGTTGGTGCTCACCGCCGCCGGCATTCTTGCGGGGCTGGCGATGGTCGACTCCCGGCGTGACCATCGCGCCCTGGACAGCACCGGGGCGGCACCCAGCGCGCGCAAGACGATGGCCGCCGCGCAGATGTTCGTCTCCATGGTGGTGAGTCTGGTGCTGGGCACGGTGGCCGGGGTGCTGCCCTTCGCCGCGATGCAGCTCATCACCGATCTCACGGTCGCCTGGATTCCGTGGTGGCAGCTGTTGGCGCTGACCGTGGCGCTGCCCGTGGTGGCGGCCGGGGTCACCTGGCTGGTCACCCCGGCCCGGTTCCGCACCCGGTAGGGGTCAGTGTTCGACGTCGAGCCCCAACCCGGTGAGCAGGAACGCGTACTCCCAGGCGCGCTCCTCCCAGGACCGGTAGCGCCCGGAGGCCCCACCGTGACCGCCGTCCATCTCGGTGCGTAGCACCACCGGGGAGCCGCCGTCGCGCAGGGGCGTGGCCTGGTCCGAGGTGATGGTGCGCCGCAGCTGCTGCACCCACTTCGCCGGCTCCACGTAGAGCACCCGGGTGTCGTGCAACGAGGTCATGGCGGCAATCGCCGGGTAGTTCACAGCCCGCACGTTCTCGTACGGGGTGTACTCGGCCATGTAGCGGTACACCTGCTCGTCGGCAATCGGGTTGCCCCACTCCTCCCATTCCAGGGCAGACAGCGGCAGGTCCGGATCCAGAATCGAGGTGAGCGCGTCCACGAACGGCACCTGGGCCACGCACACCCGGTAGAGCTCCGGGGCCAGGTTCAGCACCGCGCCCATAAGCAGCCCGCCCGCGGAGCCGCCCATGCAGCCGATGCGGTCAGGATCCACCCACCCGGAGGACGCCACGAACCGGGTGGCGTCCACAAAATCGGTGAACGTGTTCTTCTTGTGCAGCTTCTTCCCCTGGTCGTACCAGGCGCGGCCCAGCTCGCCGCCGCCGCGCACATGGGCGACGACATACACCACGCCCCGGTCCAGCAGTGACAGCCGCGATGCCGCAAACCCGGGGTCCATCGATGCCTCGTAGGAACCGTAGCCGTACACCACGCACGGGTTGGAGCCATTCCATTCGACGTCGCGATGCCGGATCACCGTGAGCGGAATGGCCACACGACGGTCGGTGGATTCGGCCGGCGCCCACCACCGCTCCACCAGGTACTGGTTCGGGTCGTAACCCGGAACCTCGGTGGCCCGGCGCAGCAGCGTTTCCCCGGTGGCGAGCGCGTAGTCGAGCACCTGGTCGGGGGTCACCCAGGAGGAGTACGCGAGCCGGATGAACGGGGAGTCAAAGGGCGCTGATGCTAGTTCCGCCGAGTACAGTTCCTCACCGAACCGCGGCTCCGTGGGGCACGGGTGCCCGGCAGATCTCTCGGCGGGCAGCTCGGACAGCGGCAGGATCAGCGTGCGCGGGGTGGTGTCTGCCCGTGCGGCGATCATCAGGTGTGTGCGGTTCGGGTGCACCCCGTCGATCTTGACGGTGGGCGAATGCGGCAGCACGGTGCGCCAAGCGCTCGGGTCGGTGATCTGCTCCGCGGCCACCACCGAGACCATGTTGTTCGGCGCTGGATTCTGCGTTGCGAGGTCCCGGTCGTGGGTCACCAGGTAGTGCGGGGCGCCGTCGAGCCGTACCGGGTCTATGCTGTGCAGCATCTGGTGCTCGCGCGAGACCAGTCGTTCGGGCCGGGCTGTCGGGTCGGTCAGATCCAGAATCCAGGTCTCGGCTACCTCGGAGTTGCCGCTGCCGATCACCAGCTGGTCTCGCTCGGCGGACAGGTCAAATCCCGTCCAGAACCCGGGGTCGTCCTCCTGGTGCAGCAGCTCGGATTCCCCGCCCAGATTCAGCGTCCACAACTGGTACGGACGCCAGGTGTCATCGGGAACCATGTAGAAAATCCGCTCGCCAGTCGGATCGAAGGCCAGCCCGTAGGAGACATTCTCGACGACGTCGCCCAGCTCCTCCCCGGTGTCGAGACGCCGGACCCGCAGCGTGAATCGCTCATCGCCGGTGGTGTCGACGGCGTAGGCCAGCAGGGTGCCGTCTCGACTCACCGCCAACCCGCCCAGGGCGAAGAACGCGGTGCCCTCGGCTTCCCGGTTGGCGTCGAAAATGACTTCCTCGCCGTCTAGGGCCACGCCGCGCTCGATGACCGGGGGCGTCCAGTCGGCTTCGGCGTCGCCGGTGTCGGATGCGGGCACCCGGCAGTGGATCGCGTACTGCTGGCCCTCTTCGGTGCGGGCGAAGTACCACCAGCCGTCGCGGCGGGAAGGCACGGAGAGATCGGTCTCCACGGTGTGCGACTTGATCTCCGCGAAAATGGCCTCGCGTAGCGGCTGTTGATCGGCGGTGAGCGATTCGGTGTAGGCGTTCTCGGCGTGCAGGTGCGCCAGCACGTCGTCGGCGTCCTTATCTCGCAGCCAGTCGAAATCGTCGGTGACGGTGATCCCGTGGTGCGTGCGCTGGACGGGGCGAGTTTCGGCAACGGGCGCGGTGGCGGAGGCCGCGACGGGCGTGGTCGTGTCAGTGCTGGTGGTGTGGTGGGTCATGGGCACCACAGTAGCGCGCCACCGCCGTGGCGAGAACGTTGTCGCTCGGCTTCCCGGCGCAGCTGGTCAACATCGACGACGGCGGTGATCCGCGGTGGCACCCCTTTGGTGCGCGGCTGATCCGGAAGTCCTCTGGTTTCTCCCAGGGGTCCTCGGGCGTGAAGCTCTCGTCCTGCGGGCGCTGAAGTACGCTCTGGAACACCCTTGTGCCCCGTGATCACTGGTCGTAGACTGGCCGCACCTGGAATGGTCTGGGATTCAAGTTTCATAAGGGAGAACTCCATCACCGGAGCTCAGGAGGAATCATGAATTACAACGTGCCTTCCGTCGATCAGAGCGACCGTCTCGTTCCGATCAACCTCCGCCAGTCCGGCCCCACGCCCGTGGAAATGCTCATTGATACCCGGGTGCGCAAGTCCCCGTATTGGGCGCTGTCGATGGAGCACGGGTGCTGGAGGGCCTCCGTGTACAACCGGATGTACCACCCCCGCGGTTACGTGCCGCGCGAGGAGGGTGGCATGTCCGTGGAATACGAATCCCTCGTCAACGACGTCACGCTGTGGAATGTCGCCGTCGAACGGCAAATTCAGGTCAAAGGTCCCGACGCCGAAAAGTTCGTCGATTTCGTCATTACCCGCGATGCCACCCGGATTCCGGTGATGCGCGCCCGCTATGTGATTCTGTGCAACGAGTCCGGCGGCATCCTCAATGACCCGGTGCTGTTGCGGCTGGCCGAGGACGAGTTCTGGTTCAGCCTCTCCGATTCCGACCTGATGCTGTGGTTGCAGGGGGTGAATGTGGGGCGGCGCTTCGACGTCGACATTGCAGAAATCGACGTCGCTCCCGTGCAGATTCAGGGGCCGAAATCGGTGGACCTGCTCGAGGATCTGATCGGTCCGGTAGCCCGCGAGATCCCCAGTTACGGTTTGCATGCCACCCAGATTGCCGGCCGCGACGTCGTCATTTCTCAAACGGGTTTCACCGGGGAGAAGGGGTATGAGGTATACCTGCGTGATGCCACGCAGCACGCGGAGGACCTGTGGAGTGCGGTGGTGGGAGCGGGGGATCGGCACCGGCTGCGCGTGGTGGCCCCGGCGCACCATCGGCGCATCGCCGCCGGTATCCTCTCCTGGGGGCAGGACATGGACGTCGAAACGCTCCCGTTCCAGGTAAATCTGGGGTATCAGGTGCCGCGCATGAAGTCGGCGAACTATATCGGCAAGGCCGCACTCGAGTCCGCACGCGCCCAGATTGAGGCGGGTCGGCCACCGTACAGAACCCAGTTGGTGGGGCTGAAGCTCGGCGGACGCCCGATTGACGACTACGCCCCGGATTTCTGGCTGATCAGTGCGAACCCGGAAGACAAACCGGTCGGCTACATCACCTCGCCCTGGTATTCCCCGGAGCTGGAGTGCAATATCGCCCTGGCACACGTACCAGTGGAATCCACCGCGCTAGGCACCGAGTTCTGGGTGCACCTTCCGGATCAGTACGTGGAAAACCCCGGAATTCCGGAGCGCGCCGAAGTAGTGGAGGTGCCGTTCCGGCCCTCGGTGAACCCGAACCAGCGCGAAATCCTGAAACAGAAAGGGCTCGACTCCGCCCTCTAGCCTGGGCGACCGCACGCCCCGTCGGGTCTACTCCAGACCGAAGATCCCGCGGAACACGCCGAGCCCGAAGTACAGCACGAAGGCGGCGGCCACCACCCAGAGCAGCGGGTGGACCTCTCTGGCGCGACCCTGCCCGGTACGAATCACGGCGTAGGCGATCATGCCGGCGCCGATGCCATTGGCGATCGAGTAAGTGAACGGCATCAGGATGAACGTCAAGAAGGCTGGCAGGGCGGCACCCCAGTCGCTCCAATCGATGTGCACGGCCTGGGTGACCATCATGAACCCGACGACCACGAGCGCGGGCGCGACCGCTTCGAAGGGCACCAGGTGGATCAGCGGCGTCAGGAACATGGCCACCAGGAACAGGACGCCGGTGATGATCGAGGCGAAACCGGTGCGCGCCCCCTCGCCCACACCGGTGCCGGACTCGACGAAGATCTGGTTGGCCGAGCCGGAGCCCGCACCACCAGCCGACACCGCCAGTGCGTCGACCATCAGCACCCGGTTCAGATGCGGGATATTGCCCTGCTCGTCCACGTTGCCGGCCTCGCGGGCAATGCCCACCGAGGTGCCCATCGCGTCGAAAAAGACCGAGAGCAGAATGGCGAACACCAGCAGTGAGGCGATCACCGGGCCCAATGAGGTGAAGGCGCCGAACAGGGAAACCTCGCCCAACAGCGACAGATCCGGTGCCGACCAGCCTTCGAGGCTCGGCGCGACGAGCGACCAGCCCAGCGGGTTGTCCGCGCTGGAGGCACCCACGTGAAACACCGCTTCCAGGATGTTGGCGAGCACGGTGGCCACCACAATGCCGATCAGGATGGCGCCGCGGACTTTGCGGGTGACCAGGATGGCGGTCACCAGCAGCCCGATCACGAACACCAGCACCGGCCAGCCGTTGAGCTCGCCGCCGGTGCCCAGACCTACCGGAACCGTGGTGCCGGCGGCGTCGGGGAGACGGCGCACGAACCCGGCATTCACCAAACCGATCAGGGCGATGAACAGGCCGATGCCGACCACAATGCCGGTTTTCAGTGCTTCCGGCACCGCATTGAACACCGCCTGGCGGAACCCGGTGGCCACCAGCACCACCATCACGAGTCCGGCGAGCACCACCAGACCCATCACCTCGGGCCAGGTCAGATTCGGGGTGGTGGCAATGGTGACGGCGAGGAACGCGTTAATACCGAGACCGGCGGCCAGTGCGAAGGGGTGGCGGGCCCACAGGCCCATGGCGATCGTGGTGATGCCGGCCAGCAGTGCAGTGATCGAGGCGACCTGGGGGATGCCCAGGGTGTTGCCAGCGGCGTCGGGACCGGAGAGCACCAGCGGGTTGAGGACGATGATGTAGCTCATCGCGAGGAACGTGGCGATGCCGCCGCGCACCTCCCGACCGAACGTCGAGCTGCGTTCGGAGATTTTGAAATATCGGTCGACGCCGTTGCGGGGGCGCGCGTTCGGATCAGTGTTCACAGTGGTGATCGCCATGCAGATATCGTAATGGTATTCGCACGTGGAGGAAGAATGGCACCCGGTATGAGAGACGACGCACCGCTGTCCCGGGCCTTCCAGATCTATGCGCCGTCGCTGGTCTATTCGCTCGGCGTGGGTGCGGTGACCCCGGCGATCGCCGCGGCGGCGTCGTATTTTGGGGCCACGCTCGCGCTCGCGGCAGCGTCGGTCACCCTGATCGGCGTGGGCTCCCTGATCGCCAACGCCCCGGCCGCGCATCTGGCCGCCCGGGCCGGCGAACGCACCACCATCATCGTCTCCGCCGCCTGGGGCACCCTGGGGGTGCTGCTCAGCTGGTGGATGGTGGCCGGCTGGTTCGGCGTGACAGGCACCCCGGCGTTCACCGGCTACCTGGCCGGGATCCTGATGATCGGCATGGCCGGGGCTGGGTTCAATCTGGCGCGGCAGTCGTATCTGGCGGTGGCGGTGCCGCCCAGTCACCGGGCCCGGGCCATGTCACTCCTGGGCGGGATGATGCGCATTGGCATGTTCGCCGGCCCCTTCCTCGGGGCGGGCGTGCAGGCGCTGATGGGACTGCAGGGCGCGTTTGCGGTGGGCACGACGGCGATGGGCGCGGCCATGGTGATCAGCCTGTGGATCCAGGAGCTCGAACCCGGGCGTGCCCCCACCCAGGACCAGCCCGGCCCGGTCACCCCTGTAGAGGCGCTGGACGCGGTCACCCAGCCGACCATGCGCGCCCTGGCCCGGCGCTACTGGAAGGTGCTGCTCTCCTCGGGGATCGGGGTGCTGTGCCTAGCGGCTACCCGCGCCTCCCGTTCCGCGGTGATTCCCTTGTGGGCCGAGCATCTCGGGCTTTCCCCGGCTCAGGCCTCGCTGATCTACGGGCTGGCGGGGGCGGTGGATACCCTGATGTTCTATCCGGCCGGCACGCTGATGGACCGCCGCGGACGCCGCATGGTCGCTGTGCCCTGCCTGGCCGTGCTCGCGGTGGGCATGGCGGTGGTGCCGTTCGCCGGTTCGGCCGGCTGGCTGATGGTGGCCGCGGTACTGATCGGGTTGGGCAACGGCTTCGGGGCCGGCATCGTGATGACCTTGGGTGCGGACTATTCCCCGCCGCAGGGTCGCGCCCAGTTCCTCGGGCTGTGGCGGTTACTTTCTGACGCCGGATTCCTCCTCGGCCCGATGCTGGTGGCCGGGGTGACCGCCGTGGCCTCGTTGGCCACTGGGATCTGGGCGCTGGCCGGACTCGCAGGTCTCGGGGCGCTGATCTTCGCGCGCACGCTCCCCGGCGGCCCGGGCCCGGTGGCTGAACCTCCGACGGATCCGGTGCCCCGCTGATTCACTCCAGGGCGGTGCGCGACTCGATGTCCTCGAAGATCATGTACGTCTGGGTGTCGACGACGCCGGGCAGGGTCTGAATCTGGTCGAAGACGACGGTGCGCAGGTCTGAAATCGATCCTGCACGCACCAGGAGCAGCACATCCATGTTCCCGCCCACCAGCGAGACGTGCCACACCTCCGGGATCTTCAGCAGTGCGGCCTTCAACGCGCGCCAGTTGTGTTGACGCAGTTTCAGCATCACGTGGGCGGAGGCTCCCAGGCCGATTTTCACCGGGTCAATCACTGCGGAATACCCGGTAATCACCCCCGAATCCTGCAGGCGCCGCAGGCGCGCATAGCAGTGGGCGCGGGAGACATGAACGTGCTCGGCGAGTGCGGCCACTGCCATGCGCCCGTCTTGGGTCAGCGCGGAGATGATGCGCAGATCGACGTCGTCCAGATCCTCCGCCACGGAGGGGGTCAGGCTCACCATTGGTACCTCGGGTCCATTCGAATGCCAGAACTGTTTATGTGACTGGGCTCACAGTATCAAAATGTTTTCGAGATTGCACGGATGGTGATCGATCTGTCTGGGAAATTCCGAAAAACCTCGGACGATCGTGCATGAACGGGACAATGAAAGCACGAGATGTGTTGAGGGGAAGGATGTGATCCGCGTGACTGCAGAGCAGGACGCCGACCGGACTACCACTGAGGTGCCCTGGGCCGAACAGTCGGCCCAGTCGTTCGGCATCACGATTGAAGACTACTTGCTGCCCACCCACGGGCGCATTCAGCTGATTTCTCCCGAAGGCGCCCTGCTGCCGGTGGAGGAACAGGGCAGCACGCCCGGGCATGAGTACCCGATGCCTGATCATGAAACGCTGCTGAACGCGTACCGACAGCTGGTGATCGGGCGCCGCGTGAACGACCAGAATCACGCGCTGGTCCGCCAGGGGCGGATGGCCGTGTACCCGTCGTCGCACGGCCAGGAGGCCTCGGAGGTGGCGGCCGCACTCTGCCTCGACGCCCGCGACTGGCTCTTCCCCACCTACCGTGACACCGTGGCGGTGCTGGCTCGCGGCGTTGCGCCCCTGGACGTGATGACCTCGTTCCGCGGTGACTGGCACTGCGGCTACGACCCGATCGAACACCGCACCGCCGCGCAGTCCACTCCGCTGACCACCCAGCTGCTGCACGCCGTCGGTCTGGCCCAGGCCGCCCGACTCAAGGGCGAGGACACCGTGGTGCTGGGCATGGTGGGCGACGGCGGCACCTCCGAGGGTGACTTCCACGAGGCGCTGAACTTCGCCGCGGTGTTCAAACTTCCGGTGATCTTCTTCGTGCAGAACAACAAGTACGCGATCTCGGTGCCGATCGCGAAACAGACCGCAGCGCCGTCCATTGCTCATAAAGCGGTGGGGTATGGCGTGGCTGGCGAGCGAGTGGACGGCAACGACCTGGCTGCGCTGCTGGCCGTGCTGGGCCGGGCGGTCTCGCTGTGCCGCGAGGGAGGTGGCCCCTTCTTGGTGGAGGCCGACACCTACCGCATGCAGGCGCACACCAACGCCGATGACGCCACTCGCTACCGCCACGATGAAGAAGTCGCCGAATGGCAGCATAAGGACCCGCTGAAGCGGATGCGCAGCTACCTGACTGAGGCGAATGTGCTGAACGACGACGTCGAAACCGAGATCACGGAAGCCGCTGAGAACGTGGCCCGGGGGTTGCGCGAGGCGATGAGCGTGCAGCCGGAACTGCATCCCCTGGAACTGTTTGACCACGTCTACACCGTGCAGACCCCGCAGCTGGCCGCCCAGCGCGCGCAGCTGGCGGAGGAACTCGAGCGCGAAGGAGCCGGATCATGAGCACCGCGACGACCACGACCAAGAGCACCAAGCAGTCGACGGTGACCTTTGCCGCCGCCCTGAATGCCGCGCTCGCCGACGAGATGGCGGACAACGACATGGTGGTGGTGTGCGGCGAGGACGTCGGCACCCTGGGCGGAGTTTTCCGCATCACCGAGGGGCTGACCCAGCAGTTCGGGGAATCCCGCTGCTTCGACACCCCGCTGGCCGAATCCGGCATCGCCGGCACCGCGGTCGGCATGGCGCTGGGCGGGGCGCGCCCCGTCATTGAGATGCAGTTTGACGCCTTCGCCTACCCGGCGTTTGAGCAGATCGCCTCGCATATCGCCAAGATGCGCAATCGCACCAAGGGCCGGGCGCCGCTACCGATCACTATCCGAGTTCCCTACGGGGGCGGCATCGGCGGGGTGGAGCACCACTGCGACTCCTCCGAGTCCTATTACGCGCATACCCCGGGGCTGAAGGTGTACACCCCGGCTACCGTGTCGGACGCGTACCTGATGCTGCGTGCTGCGATCCGGCTGGACGACCCCGTGGTGTTTATGGAGCCAAAGAAGCTGTACTGGACGAAGTCCGAAGTGTCGCTGGAGGAGTTGCGCGCCGAATTTGAAGCCCGCTGGGCGAAGGTCGAGTCCGCCCGCGACCAGGGCGAGGCTTGGGCGCGTGCCTCGGTGGCCCGCACCGGCGACGACGTTACTCTGGTGACCTACGGCCCCTCGGTGGTCACCTGCCTGGCGGCCGCCGAAGCCGCAGCCCAGGAGGGGCGCAGCGTGGAGGTGGTGGACCTGCGCACCATCAACCCACTGGACGAGGACACCGTGGCCGCCTCGGTGGAGAAGACCGGTCGCGCCGTCGTCGTCGCCGAGCCGCAGGGCTTCGCCTCGGTGGCCTCTGAGCTGGTGGCGCGGATTCAGCAGCGCTGCTTCCACTCGCTGGCCGCACCGGTGCTGCGGGTGACGGGGTTCGACATCCCCTACCCCGCACCGATGCTGGAGAAGTACCACCTGCCCAACGTCGACCGGATTCTGGACGCGATCGATGATCTGCAATGGGACGAGACGGCGCTGCGTTCGCCGGAAGGAGTGCGGTGATCATGGCGCAGACATTTGATCTCCCCGATCTGGGTGAGGGCCTCACCGAGGCCGAGCTCGTGCGCTGGCTGGTGGCCGAGGGCGATGTGGTCGTCGTCGATCAGCCCATTGCCGAGGTGGAGACCGCCAAGGCGCTGGTCGAGGTACCCTGCCCCTACGCTGGCACCGTGCTCACTCTGCACGGTGCCGAGGGCGAGACCATGCTCGTCGATGCCCCGTTGATCACCGTCGGCGACCCGGAAGCGGCAACCGGGAAGTCCACCGAGCAGCCGGGCGCGTTGAGCTACCGCGAGGAGGAGCAGGCTGGGGTCAAGCCGGAGCGGGGTCCGGGCGGCGATGGAGCGGAGGGCAACGCGGACGACGAGGGCTCCGGTTCGGTGCTCATCGGCTACGGCACCACCGGCGCCAAGGCCACCGGACGTACCCGGGCGCGCAAGACTTCCGCGCCCGCTCCGGCCGCCTTGGCCTCAACAGGGGCATCGACCGGACGTGCCCCGCGGGTCATCTCCCCGCTGGTGCGCGGACTGGCGCGTCGGCACGGGCTTGATCTCGCCGCAGTGCAGGGCTCTGGCCCGGACGGGCTGATCCTGCGTGCCGACGTCGAAGCCGCGGTTTCTGCTGCGTCGTCCACCACCGGTGCTGCTGCAGGTGCCGCCACCGTAGCCGCCGGGGCTCCGGTGCCCTCGGGTGAGGTTGATTCCCGCTCCGGGCTCGCCATCGCTGAGCGCATTCCCGTCAAAGGCGTGCGCAAGATGGTGGCCGAGCAGATGGTGCGCTCGCGTCGCACCATTCCGGAAGCCACCGCCTGGCTGGATGTCGATGTCACGAAACTCGTGGAGCTCCGCGCGGAGCTCAAGGCCCAGGACGCCAGTGCTGCACCCAGTTTGCTGGCCCTGATCGCCCGGTTCACCACCGCCGCGCTGCAGCGCTACCCGGTGATGAATTCGCGGGTGGTCGGAGAGGGCGACACCGGCGAGGAGATCCTGCATTTCGACGGCATCAACCTCGGCCTGGCCGCCCAGACTGACCGCGGTCTCGTGGTTCCGGCGATCGAGCACGCCGAGAAGCTCTCGGCCCGCGAGCTGAACACCGCGATTGCCGAGCTGGTGGGCAAGGCCCGGGACGGCAAGTGCACCCCCGCCGAGCTGACCCGCGGCACCTTCACCTTGAACAATTACGGGGTTTTCGGCACCGACGGTGCGGCCGCCATCATCAACGCCCCGGAGGTCGCGATCCTCGGGGTGGGCCGAATTATCGATCGCCCCTGGGTGGTCGAGGGTGAGATCCTGGTGCGCAAGGTGACCGAGCTGACCTTATCGTTCGACCATCGGGTCACCGACGGCGGCACCGCCTCGGCGTTCTTGACCATGGTCGCTCGTGCCATGGAGAACCCGGCCTCCGCCCTGGCTGACCTCTAGGGGTACGTAAAAGGGATCAGCTCAGTTCTTCCGGCCGGCTTCCCAGCGGAAGAACGAGGAGAGGAAAGCGAAGAGCACGAAGCCGCCCCCCGCGGCGAACAGTACGCCGGAGAGTAGGTACCACGACGAGGTGCCGAATCCGGAGTCCACCGTCGCGGGGAGCGCTTCGGCTCCGCCTACCGGCAGTAGCGCCAGCCAGGCTCCGGCCAGCATGGCCGCACCGGTGAGCCACATCAGCACGTCCCACATGGGATGCCCGGAGGGCCAGGGGTAGCGGTGCGTGCGCGAGGAGAGCATGTTCCAGTTCGCCCCGGTTCGGAAGGTCACGAACCCACCCACGAGCCCCCAGATTCCGGCCACCAGATAGGCCGCCACCATGTCCGAGGGGCGATGCCACGCCTCGACGAAAGTCCCCACCCCGACGGCGGTTGCGAATAGGGCGCCGATGAACGCCACCGCCGGACGCCAGCGCGGGGCCACCACCAAGAACACCGCAACGACAGCCGCAGCGGCGAAGGTCGTGTGCCCGGAGGGCAGTGAATTCCCCGTGTAATACGGCACGCCGTTGTCGAGCATGGGGCGGTCGAGAACGAGATTCTTCAGGACCTGCGTCGTCAGATTCGCTGCCCCGAAGGTCGCTGCCGCGATGAGCGAGGCCAACCAGCGCCGTCGGTACACGGTGAGCACGACGAACGCCAGAATCGCGATGACCCCCACCACCTGCGGCAGATACTGAAGCAGTTGTGCGGTGGCGGCGTGCAGGTCGGGCAATGATTCCGAGGCCGACTGCAGGGCCGCGTACTCCCAGACCTGGCCCAGGTTCGTGGTGACGAAGATCCGGTGGACGAAGCCCAGGCCCACCACCAGCACGATCATGGCCATTAGCCATGCCCACACCCGCGCCCCGGGGAGACGGCGCGCCTCCGGCACATAGGCCGGTGCGGTGCGCAGCGCGCGAGTGGGGTGGACGGGCACCCTTAGATCGGTGGCCGACTGAATCTCGACGTCGTCCGGCTCCGGTGCCCGGGAACCTCGGGTCGGTTCAGCAGGCAGGGGCCGCCGCGCGGAGATGGGTTCGGAACGACGATGCTCGGTCACCTCTCTATTGTCGCTGATGGTTCGACGGAAGCGGTGGCAAGAAGGCGGCCGCGTCATATTTGACTACTGGTGCGTAAAGTTGTTAATCATCAGGGTAAGATTTAAGTGTCTTATTACCTGTGAGTGGACTTGCGGGTAGTAGTGAATATCACAGTTTCATGACGTGTCACTCCAGGGTTCGTGTACGGCGAACCCCTATTTGACGTGCGCAAATGGCGTGCGAACTCAGGGCCTGCAAGCCCTCTGGGCACTCTCTGAGTAATCTTCGAATTTTAACTGGACGTTCATTGCCTGAGGGTATAGGTTCCTGCTGTAGTTATAGTTCAGTTAAAATCATCACCGCTCGAAAAACTGAACCTACTTTCAAAATATGAACTAGTCTCATCTGGCTCCAACGTCGCATGCTCGTGCGTCCATGCCGTATGTGAGCCGAGGGTAAAGAGGTCAAGCTGCGATGAGTGTGGATACCGCTGTGTCACATGGTGTGAAGTGGCGTCGTCGGCGAGGGGTATTCTCGCGCCGGTTGCGTGGAGCTGCCGTGGTGACAGCGGCCCTTCCGGCACTGATGTTGTCGTCTTTTACCCCGGCCTCGGCCGACGAGACTCCTTCTGCAGCCGTGCCGACCACGGTGGAAAGCCCCTCAGCGACACAGGCACCTAGCCTGTCCAATGCGGGGCATGTGGCGTCAGACGAGTCTCTGCCCAGCGAATCAGCATCTGCGCCTGAGTCGCCAGTGGCGGAGTCGGGCGAATCTCGGTCTCCTGCGGAAACTGCTTCCCCTGCCGAGGGTCCCCCAGATCAATCAGCACGGTCTCTGATTCAGCCGTTGTCCACTGGGTTAGGGCCGATCTGCCAGCCGGGTTACGTCTATTCCGTCGCCAACAACGGCACTGTGCGTCAGATCACTCCTGAAGGCCAAATATCGGATCTTGGTAGTTGGACGGCGAACCCGCCCCAGGGTATTAACGGGCTTGCTATCGGCGCCGATGGTGCGACCATGTATGCTCACGGCCGTGCGGGGAATGCAGCTCAGAACGTTTCCTCGATTCTGGAGTACCGACGAGACACTGGCGTATGGCGGACGGTACCGAATACGAGCTTCACCACGGGAGCAAACAGGAGTCTCGTGGCGGGGGCGGTAAACCTGGCTAACGGCCGCTATCTCTTCGGTGCCTATCATCAGACACCCTCCGGCGGAGGGAACCAGGGTCAACTCTGGTTCTACGTATACGAGTACAACCCGGCTACGGAAACGACGCGGACGGTCGGCTACATCAATACTGGTTTGCCCGGCAACACGACTGCGAATGGTGACATTGCTTTCGATGCCAACGGAAACCTCTACGTCGTTCGAAGCGGAACGACTACGAGTATCTACAGCGTGACCGCCGCAGAGCTTGCGCGTGGCACCGGCTCGAATAATCAGCTACAGCACTCCGCCACTGAATCGCGCAGTGGGATCTTGTCGAACGTCAATGGCATCGCCTTCGACGCCGATGGATTGGTTTATCTGGGTAACGGCACCACGGTCCGGAAGTACAACCCGACGACCTGGCAGCAGGTGGGAGGCAACGTGACGACCTCACTGAGCAACAGTACCGACTTGGCCAACTGTAATTCGCCCGCCAACCTCACCGTCAAGAAGAATGTCGACTCGCGTGTCCAAAGCACAGACCAGTTTTCGTTGAATGTCCACAGTGGCGCCACGCTCGTGTCAACAGCGACGACCACCGGAACTGCTAACGGAATTCAGCCTATCCAGGTGGGGCCTGTTCCCGTCGTCGCGGGTCAAACCTACCGAATCTCCGAGACCGCAGCGGGGACCACTCAGTTATCTTCCTATGGCGCTTCATACGTTTGTCGCGAAGGCGAGCGTGTCATAGCCAGCGGCGAGGGGATCAGCGGAACCGTGCAGATCCCTGCCCTGGTGGGCGGACAACCCGGAGCTTCTGTCGAGTGCATCTTCACCAATACTCCGCTCGAGGCTGAGGTGAGCGTGCAGAAAATCGTGCAAGACGCGTCCGGCGAGAACCCACAACCTGCCAGTGGCTGGACCGTCAACGCAGCGCCGCAGAGCGGTGCCACTCGTGCGCCGAACAACCAGCAGCAAACGGCTGGTTCCGAAGGGCGCGCCGACTGGAAACTGCAGTTCACCAGTTCGTCCGCGGTGAATCTCACCGTGTCAGAGACCATGCAAGACGACTACGAATTCGTCTCTGCTACTTGTGAAGTGGTGGACGCAGCCGGTGCTGAGCGAACCGTCACATTGTCCTCGGAGTCGGGAACAGTTTCCGGCGTTCGCCCCGGCGACAGCGTCGACTGCACCTTCGTGAACAAGCTGAAATCCTCGTTCCTCACCTTGGTGAAGGAGATCCAGGAACCGATCTTTGACCCGGATGCGGACGCGTCGCAGTGGGAGCTCTCCGCGCAGGGCGCGAACGCAGCTCTGGCCGGCATCACGGACAGTGCCGCCGTGACGAAGGTTCAGGTCCCCCACGGCTCCTACACCTTATCGGAGGAACTGCGGTCCGATCTTTCGGCAAAGTCGGCCGGGTACCAGCAGGCTGACCTCACTTGTGTAGATGTCTCGGACCCCGATGGCACTGACCTTGAGATCAGGGATGACTCGGTCGCTGTCGGGATCGGCAGCGATATCGTGTGCACCTTCGTGAACGAAACCCTTCCGGGATCCATCTCTTGGGCGAAAGTTGCCGAAGGTTCGGGCGAGCCGCTGAACGGCTCCGAATGGACCATGGTTGGGCCCTCCCATCCCGATGGCTTTGACGTGACTGGCAACGAAGACGGCGAATTCTCGGTAGAGAACCTGATTTGGGGCAACTACACGGTCACCGAAACACGTGCGCCCGTCGGCTACGTGCGCGACGCAGAGTTCACCGCCGAGGTCGGTCCTGCCAGCCTGCATCACGAGGCAGGCGACATCGTCAACCCGCAGCAAGACCCGCTGATCATTCCGCTCACGGGCGGATTCGGCTCGCACCTGTACTGGATCGGTGGGGGAATCCTCGCCTTCCTTGCCCTGGCGATCGCCTTCTGGAAATTCCGGAGAGGAGCCGCCCACACCGGATGATCCACATGACCCAACTCCTCATGAATCTCTATTGACCTTCCCTGTTTGTTTCCGCCAGCTCGACTGGCACTGCATATGAAAGAGAAAAACACATGACCCACTCACTCTCACGCCTTCGGCGCGGCACCATCGCGGCAGTGACCGCGATCCTGCTGGCCATGGTCGGCTTGATCGGGGTCGGCTCCGCCGCGAACGCGGCGCCGTCCTTCGGCAACATCAATGAAAACGCCAGCGGTGTCATTCACATCCACAAGCACGAGACCCAGACCTCCACCGGCGCCGTCGCATCGCCCGACGGCTCCGAGTCGATCCCCAGTGACGGCGTTGCAGGCGTGACTTTCACTGCCTACGAAATCGTGGACGGCGACGGCAACCTCGTCGATCTCACGGTTCCTGGCAACTGGGATGACCTGAGCGGTCTGTCGGTCAGCGCTGACGGTTCCACGCTGAACGGCGCTCCCGCTGGCTGGACGATTGGCGATGTCGCTGGCGTTTCCGGTGCCACCAACGCCGATGGCGAAGCCTCCATCAACATCGACAGCATTGGCGCCTACGTCGTCGTCGAGACCGACGCTCCGGCGAACGTGATCCAGACTGCACTGCCCTTCATCGTGACTATCCCATTCCCGCACGGTGACGGCTGGCTCTACGACGTGCACGTGTATCCGAAGAACGGTCTGACGGATGTTTCCAAGACCATCGAAGCCCAGGAAGGCCTTGGCCTCGGCAGCGTTGTCAGCTTCCCCGTGACGACCAACCTGCCCGGCCTGGAGCCGGGGCTGGACTTCACCAGCTTCGTCATCCAGGACACCCTGGACAACCGCCTCGGCAACCTCGAGGTCGCATCGGTTCAGGTGAACGGCACCGACGTGCCGAGCGGTCACTACGATGTGGTGGCCAACGGCCAAACCCTGCGCGTGGTGTTCAATGTGGGCTCCGCCGACACCCAGGCATGGCTGCGCGCCAACGGTGGCGAGCAGATCGTGACCACCTTCCAGGGCACCGTTGAGAGCATCGCCAACGGTGTGATCACCAACGAGGCAACCGTCTTCGTCAATGACCCGAACGAGGACAACGGCATCACCTCGGATGAGGTGCGCACCAACTGGGGCGACATCAAGATCCGCAAGATCGATTCCAGCGATACCTCGGCAACCCTCGACGGTGCTGAGTTCGAGGTCTACGCGATCGACGATGCCTACACGCAGCCGACCGATCTGGAAGCCGCCATTGCCGGCGCTACGCCGCTCACCGTGGGCGGCAGCTCGGTGTTCACCTCGGTGGATGGCATCGTGACTATCCCAGGTCTGTTCGTCAGCGATAGCGAGAACGCTCCGATCAACGCTCAGTCTCGCTGGTACATCGTCAAGGAGATTCAGGCTCCGGCCGGGTTCGTCACTCCTGAAGGCGCTGCTGCACTGCGTGCCGTGAACGTTCAGATCGGCGTCACCGCGGAGCAGGACATCACCGTGGAGAACGTTCAGCAGGACGTCCCCGAGCTGCCACTGACGGGTGCGGCCGGTCAGATTTTGATGATCATCGGCGGTATCGCCCTGCTGCTCATCGCCGCTGGACTGGTGATGATGAAGCGCCGTCAGGCCACTGCACAGCAGTAAGTCCGACCCCGCTCGCCGGCGTGTCCGGTGACTGATGAAGGTGGTGGCGGTTCCACGAACCGCCACCACCTTCTCTGCACGTTTGAGGAAGAAGGAAGCCGGATGACCGTCGACACGCCATCACGACCGAGACATGGCAAGGCGCCAGCAGCTGAGCTCCGCGCCTGGCGGCCCAACAAACTGACGATCATCATCGCGGTGATCGCGTTGGTCGGCGCCGGCGTCCTTCTCTATCCGAGCACCGCCAGCTGGATCACCTCGTACAATCAGTCCAAGCTGATCGTGGATTATTCCGATCAGATCGAGAACGTGCACCCCAGCGCCTCCGAACAGCTGGCAATGGCACATCGGTATAACGAAGCACTCCAGGCCGGGGTGAATCTAGAAGCCAACGCCAATATCGCCGTCGGCGACGGCACCCTGCGGGACGAGAGCCTCGACTACGAGAACATCCTCTCCGCCAATGATCAAGGATTGATGGCGCGGGTGAAGATCCCCGCCATCGAGGTTGACCTACCGATCTACCACGGCACCTCAGACGAGATCCTGAACCGGGGTGCCGGACATCTTGAAGGGTCGCACTTGCCCATTGGCGGAGCCGACACGCATTCGGTGATCACTGCTCATCGAGGACTGGCCAATGCTGAGATGTTCACGAACCTCGACCAGGTCGAGGTCGGGGATCGCTTCACCATGGAAGTCTTCGGAGAGGTACTGACTTACGAAGTCCGTGAGACGAAGGTCGTTCAACCGGACGACACCGATACCCTGCGCCCCGTGGCCGGACGGGACCTGGTGACCCTGATCACCTGCACGCCGTTAGGTATTAACACTCACCGAATCCTGGTGACTGGCGAACGCGTCACCCCCACACCCATTGAAGACGTGACAGGTGCGGGACAGGCTCCCGAAATTCCTGGATTCCCGTGGTGGTCCGTGATCTATCTGACCACGATCCTGGTTGTCGGAGTCTTCATTTGGCGCTCGGGATACTCCGACGCCCGTGCGGCGGCGCGACTGACGGCGCGCAAGAGCGCGATCGCTGAGGCGTGACGCTGCCGCTGACTCACTAGACTCGGCACCATGGTCGATTCTGCTGTGCCCGAACTGCCCGCCCCGCCGCCGCTCGAGGAACTGCTGGCCCAGGCGGTCGTGGTCGGACTGCCGATGAACACGCGGTTCCGGGGCACCACGCTGCGTCAGGTCATGCTGCTGCGCGGCCCGCACGGTTGGGCGGAATTCTCGCCCTTCCCCGAATACGACGCCGTCGAGTCCTCACGCTGGCTCGCCGCCGCCGTGGAGGCCGGATGGCAGGGTTGGCCTGCCCCCGTACGCGACTGGATCCCGGTGAATGCCACCGTGCCCGCTGTGCCCGCCCGCGACGTGCCCGCGGTGCTCGCCCGCTATGGCCAGGGCGTGGGCGCGGTGAAGATCAAGGTCGCCGAATCTGGACAGCAGCTCAGTAACGACCTGGACCGGGTGTCCGCGGTGCGCGACGCGCTACCGGAAGCTGGACTGCGCATCGACGCCAACGCCGGCTGGGACCATGACACCGCGCTGGAGGCGCTGAGCCGGATCGCCGAGATCACCGAGTTGGAGTACGCCGAGCAACCGGTACCGGGTATCGATGGGCTGGCGCGGTTGCGCGAAGCACTGGCCGCCCGGGGGATCGACACCCTTCTGGCTGCCGACGAGGCGATCCGCAAGGAAACCGACCCACTGGCCGTGGCCCGCGCCGGCGCAGCGGAGGTAGCGGTGGTGAAGGTGCAACCGCTGGGCGGGGTACGCCGGGCCCTGGGCATCGTGAAGGCAGCCGGACTGGACGCGGTGGTGTCCTCCGCGCTGGATTCTTCCGTGGGGCTGGCCGGGGGAGTGGCGCTGGCAGCGGCGCTGCCGGAGCTGTCCTTCGCCTGCGGGTTGGGCACGGCTGCCCTATTCGCGGAAGACGTCGTTGTTGAACCATGGATCCCGCGTGGGGGCGGGATCGCGGTGCAGCCAGCGCCGGAACCCGACGCCGACGCACTGGAGAGGCTGCGCCTGCCGGAGGAGACTCAGCGGTGGTGGCGGGAGCGTCTCACCGCATCGCACGCGGTGCTGGCTGGAGGACACCGGCCAGAGACCGGGCTGGTTCGCCTCTAAGATGGAGGGCATGGACTCGCTGCTCACCGCCCGCACCACGGTTTCCGCGCTCCGCCAGGCCGGGGTGCGCGAGGTGGTGGTGGCCCCTGGTTCCCGCTCCGCGCCCCTGGTATACGCGCTGGCCGAGGTGGCCGGCGACGAGCTCGAGGGCACGGGTATGCAGATGCGGTTGCACGTGCGCGTCGACGAGCGCTCCGCCGCGTTCACCGCGCTCGGCATCGCCCTGTCCACCGGGCGACCCGCCGCCGTGCTCACCACCTCCGGCACTGCCGCGGGTAACCTGCTGCCGGCGATGATGGAAGCCGCCCACGCCGACGTGCGATTGGTGGCGATCACCGCCGACCGCCCCGACGAGCTGCAGGGCACTGGGGCGAACCAGACCACCGATCAGCGCTCGCTGTTCGGGGTGCACACCCGCCGCGTCGTCACCCTCACCGGGGATGGGAACACCGCCGGGGAGCTGCACGCCCAGGTGCTCGACGCCATGCGCTACGGAGCTGGGACCGTCGACTCCGCCCCCGGCCCCATCCACCTGAACCTGCGCTTCCGGGAACCGCTGGTGCCCCAGCCCGACGACCTGCGCCCCACGGCAGCGGCCGCCACCGGGCCCACCCCGGTCGTCCCCGCCGCGCAGAGCCTGGGGGAGGAGCTGAACCTCTACGTCACCGAGCTGCCCGAGCGTCGCACTGTGGTGGTGGCCGGGCACGACGCCGGACCCCTGGCTTCCGAGTTCGCCTCCGCTCTGGGACTCCCCCTGATGGCCGAGCCCAGCTCGAACGCTCGCTTCGGCCGCAACGCGCTCGCGGCGTACCCCCTGCTGCTCGGCCCCGGCGGCGGGCTGGGGGAGCAGGCCCACCCGCTGGGCGAGCACATCCAGCAGGTGGTGATGTTCGGTCGGCCCACCCTGTCTCGGCAGCTCTCCGCCCTGATGCGCCGCGACGACGTGTCCACCGTGCTGTACCACCCGCGCCCAGTGGGCTGGTTCGAGCGCGGACGCCGCCGCGAGGAGCTGGTGGACACCTTGGGTGAGCTCGCCCGCCGCGCCGGACAGGGCGCGCCGGGCTGGCTGGCCGCCTGGCAGGCCGCCTCGATGCGTGCCCAGGCCGCGCTGGAGCAGGCCCTGAACGAGCGCCAGGACGAGGTGGGCCGTCCCGGGGCGATGCGGGTCGCCCAGCTGCTGGCCTCCACCACCCAGGGCAATCTCGTGCTGGGTTCCTCCTCGGTGATCCGCGACGTCGACCTGGCGTGGCGGCCCGGAATCACGGCCACCTCCACCGTGTACGCTCACCGCGGGCTGGCGGGGATCGACGGCACGGTGTCCACCGCCTCCGGGATCGCGCTGGGCACCGGGACCCGCACCACGCTGCTCTGCGGAGACCTGACCTTCCTCTACGACACCAACGGATTGTGGCTGGGGCCGGAGGAAGAGGAACCGGACCTCGACATCGTGGTGATCAATGATCAGGGTGGTGCGATTTTCGCCGGGCTCGAGCACGGCGACGTGGCGCGACGACCCGGCATGGCGGGCACGGTGGAGCGATTCTTCGGCACCCCGCACCACGCTGATCTGGGTGCGCTGTGTGCGGCTCACGGGGTGGCATATCGGCGGCTGAATTCGGAATACGACGTCGTCGCCGCGCTGGGCGGACCCACCCAAGGCCGCCGGGTGTTGGAAGTCGTCTCCAATCGCGAGGCGCGCCCGGAAGTGCGTGCGGCGGTGGCTCGGCGCGTTCGTGCTACTTTTAGGTGATCCAGCTCACCCATTGCGGGTGGGCTGGCCCGATGTGGGGCAACCAGTACCAACACAGAACAAGGATCAATCACTATGAGTCTGCGGATGGCGCTGCTGGCGTTGCTGACCACCCAGCCGATGACCGGCTATGACCTGTCCCGACAGTTTTCGTCGTCGGTGGGCAATGTGTGGCACGCCGCTGACTCGCAGATCTATCCCGAGCTGCGCCGCATGCACAAGGAAGGGCTGCTGGATGCCGAATCGGTGCCGTGGGGATCCAAGGGCGCAACCAAGACCCAGTATCTGATCACGGACCAGGGGCGGGAAGCGGTGCGCGACTGGCAGGCCACGGTGCAGCCCTACACTCCGGACCGGGATCCGGCCCGACTAAAAGCCGCGTACTTTGAGTGGGCGGATTCCGCGGCGGTCGCAGCGCAGCTGAGGGCCCACATCCAACACTTTGAAACCGAACGGGCGCATGCGGAGCAGCAGTTGGAGGCGATCTCCAGCCGGGAGCAGCCCACCATTGCCCGTCGGCTGGAGCACTACTCCGCGGACGATCACGAGCGGATCCTGGCCTTCAAGCTCTTCGCCTACGAGGGAAAACGGGATCAGGCCCAGCACGAGATCGACTGGGCCAAGCGCGGGCTGAAGCTCGTCGACCAGCTCGGCGAGGGCCGGGTCGAGGTCTAGCTCGGCCGCCTTGCGCGGGGTCGGCTATTCGGACTCGGGTAGCTCCGCCAAAGCGGAGAGCATCGGGCGCATCTTCGCTTTGGTCTCGGCCAGCTCCGCCTCCGGGTCGGAACCGGCGACGATACCGCAGCCCGCGTAGAGGCGGATGGTGTGGGGCGATTCCAGCTGGCCCCCGCGTAAGGCGATCCCGAATTCGCCGTCGCCGCGGGCATCCACCCAACCCACCGGCCCGGCGTAGCGGCCACGGTCCATGCCGTGCTTCTCGTTTTCGAGGCGGTGGATTTCGTCGACTGCCTGGTCTCGCGGCGTACCGCCCACCGCAGCGGTCGGGTGCACCGCTTCGGCCAGGGTCACCACCGAGACGGGGGCGCCGTCGTCGTCGTTCAATTCTGCTGACACATCCGTGGCCAGATGCCAGACATTGGGCAGCCGTAGCACGAACGGGGTGTCCTGGGCGTGCAGGGAACGGGTGTAGGGCTGTAACCGTTCAACGAGGGAATCGATGGCGTAACGGTGTTCTTGGCGCTGCTTCGGATGATTCACCAGCTGCTCGGCCACATAGGCCTCGTCCGCGTCGGTGCTGGGAAACTGCCGCTCGGCATCCACCACATTCCGATCGGCGGTACCGGCCAGCACGCGGGCCTCGGCGTGGCCCTCCTTGCGGGCGATGAGCAACTCCGGGGTGGCCCCGACCAGGCCATGCACCAGGTAGGTCCAGCAGTGCTCGTAGTCGCGGGTGAGTCGGGTGAGGGTGCGGGGCACATCGATGCCCTCGGACAGGTAGACCACCTCGTCACGAGCCATCACGATTTTGCGTACCGGGCCGCGCTGCAGGGCGGATAGCGCCTCTGCCACTGATTCGACGTAGTCGTGCTCACCCATGGCCGCGCTGGGGATAGCTTGCAGCTCATGGACGGGAACCGAGGTGCGCGGCCAGGGGAAGTCGGCGATCTCTTTGCGTTTGAAGTGCACGGCGGTGCCCACAGGGTCCCAGAACTCGCGGGCCCGATCCATCATCTCTTCGGTGGTGACGGAGGCGGCTTTGCGTACAGACAGCTCATCGGTGTGTTCCATGGGGCGCTGCCACACCAGCCAGGTGCCCTCCGGGCGGTTGATGATGAGAATCTCGGGCACCGTGATCACCGATTCGGCGCGGGAGCGGGCATCGAAGGTAAACGAAGCGAAGGCCACCGGCACGTGCCGGCCCGGCACGGTGTCGCCGAAGACTCGGGCGCGCCCGGCCATGTCTTCCCACCAGTCGCGGGCATCGGCGAAGCGGGAGGGGCCGCGGGTAGTGGTGACGGCGGCCTCGCCCCAGCCCAGCAGTCCGGCACCATGACGCCACCACATCGAGGTCGGGCCAATATCGAGCAGGACAGGTATCGGCACCGACGCGGGGTTCACCGCCCGGACAACACACACGAGTTCAGTCATGACTCACCTAGACTAGCCGGTATGGTTCCCACCCAGAGCATTCCCCCGGCCGCCCCTGCCCGTAGCGACCATCGAGCTCAGGTACTCATTGCCGGGGGAGGCCCCGCCGGTGCGACCGCTGCCTGGCATCTGGCCCAGGCCGGGGTGGACGTGATCGTGTTGGAGAAGACGGCTTTCCCGCGGGAGAAGGTCTGCGGAGATGGGCTCACTCCGCAGGCGGTCCGTGAGATGGATCTGATGGGGTTGGACCACCCAGAGTCCGAGGGCTGGCGGCACATGCGCGGGCTGCGGCTGGTGGCTCACGGACGTGCGGTGGAGGTGCCCTGGCCGGAGACGGCCACCTGGCCGAACTACTCCCTGGTGCGCACCCGCCACGATTTCGACCATCTGCTCGCCGAGCACGCCGTCGCCGCCGGGGCCCGGTTGCTGCAGCGCCATTCGGTGACCGAGGCGCTGACATCGCCCGCAGGTACGGTGATCGGACTGCGTGCCGAACTGCTCTCCGAGACCGGGCGCAAAACCGGGAAATTCCAGGACTTCTACGCCGACGTCGTGCTGGCCTGTGATGGCAACTCCACGCGGACTGCTGTCTCCCTGGGTCTGGAGAAGCGCGACGACCGTCCCATGGGTGTGGCCGTGCGCGCCTACTACGACTCCCCGCGCCACGACGACGACTGGATCGAGTCCTGGTTGCAACTGCCCGACGCCGACGGCAACCCGCTGCCTGGCTACGGCTGGCTGTTCCCGGTGGGCGATGGCACCGTGAACGTCGGGCTGGGCATCCTCGACACCTCGCCCCAGTTCGGCACCCTGAACTATCGGACCGTGCTCAAGGACTGGACCGGCGCGCTCTCCGAGTCCTGGGGCATTTCGGAGGAGACCCGCGGCTCCAAGATCCTCTCGGCGGCGCTGCCCATGGGCTTCAACCGCACCCCGCAGTACGTGCCCGGCATGCTCTTGGTCGGCGATGCTGCAGGCATGGTGTCCCCGTTCAACGGCGAGGGTATTTCCTTTGCCATGGAAGCCGCGCGTCATGCCGCTGACCTCACGGTGACTGCCCTGGCTTCGCCCACCGTGTCGGGTCGGGAGGCCCAGCTCTCCCGCTACCCGCGACTGACCCGCGAGGAGTGGGGCTCCCATTTCGCCCTGGGCACGGTGTTCGCCCGGCTCATCGGCCACCCGCAGGTGCTGCGCGCCGCGCTGGCCACCGGGATGAGCGTTCCGGCCCTCTTGCGTGTCGTCGTGCAGATCATGTCGAACGTGGTGGATCCCGACGGCGCTTCGGCCGTGGACCGGGCCGTGCGCATCATCGAGTCCATGGTGCCGGCCGCTTCCACGCAGGACACCCAGATCAATCAGGGCGCATCAGCGGTCCAAGTTCGCTAGTGTGGTGCAGGTGAGTTCCGCAACCGACGACGCAGCAGGCCTGGCCGCGACCCTCAGCCTGCCTCCCGGGTTCGACGCCTTGGAAGAGCATGAGCAGCTGGTCAGCGCCCTCGTCGACTCCCTGAGCGTGATCGAGGATGAGCTGGCCGCTGCCCTGACTAACGCCGATCGGCTGGCAGACGACGTCTCCCGGCACCTGCTCGACGCCGGCGGCAAGCGCGTGCGTCCGCTGCTCACCGTGCTCGCCTCCCTGCTGGCCGACCCGAACGTGGCTGCGGGCACCACCGTGCAGATTTCCCCACAGGTGCGCCGCGTGGCCACCGTGATGGAACTGACCCACCTGGCCACCCTCTACCACGACGACGTGATGGACGAGGCCGAACTGCGCCGCGGCGCCCCCACCGCTCACCGCCAGTGGTCGAACCTGGTGGCGATCCTGGCCGGCGATTTGATCTTCGCCCGGGCCTCGCTGGGCATGTCCGAGATGGGCTACGACTCCATCAAAGTCCACGCCGAAACCTTCGAGGCTCTGGTGATGGGGCAACTCTGGGAGACCGTGGGCCCGCAGGACGATGAGGACCCGCTGGCGCACTACCTGAAGGTGATCAACGGCAAGACGGCGTCGCTGATCTCCGCCTCTGCTGGTCTTGGTGCGCTGCACGGCGGCTCCGATAAGACCACCATCGAGATCATGAAAGCGTACGGCGACTACGTGGGCATGGCGTTCCAGCTGGCCGACGACATCATCGACCTCACCGCGGAACAGGCCAATTCTGGGAAGATCCCGGGCACCGATCTCCGTGAACGGGTGGCCACCCTGCCCGTGTTGTTGCTGCGTCAGTCCGCCCAGAATGGCGACGACGACGCCGTGGCCGCGCTCGAGCTGGTGGACGGCCCGCTGGAGACGGATGAACAGTTGGATGCCGCCGTGCAGGCGGTGAAGTCCCACCCGGTGATCGACGAAGCCTGGTCGCTCACCCGCGCCTGGGCCGCCCGGGCCAAGCAGGCGCTGGAGCCGCTGGAGCCCACTCCGGTGACCGAGGCCCTGGCCCAGTTCGCCGACTACGTGGTGCACCGCAACGGCTGAGCTGCTGGGTTCAGATCAGCGTCGGAGCGGCGTCGAGTGCCGCCGCCAGTTCTTGCGCCTTGACCGCGCGCACTTCCGGATCCACCGGGTGGCGCAGCTGCCGGTAGAGCATGTCATCGGCGTACCGCGGGAACACATGCAGGTGGTAGTGCCACACGTGCTGATTCCCGGCCGGCTCGTTGTGCTGGCGGGTGCTGATGCCCTCCGGCGACCAGGCGTCCTTCATCGCGATCGCCACCTGACGGGCCATCAGGCCGATGCGTTGCATCACCCGATCCGGCATCTCGTAGAGGGTTTCGATGTGGGCGGCGGGACTGATCATGGCGTGACCCTCGTGCGGACCGAACCCGTCGACCGCCATGAACACGATCAGCTCGTCATCCTGATAGACGAGGTCTTCTAATGCGCAGCGATTCCCCGGGTCGGTGACATCACCGTTCACCAGCCCGCAGAACGGGCACACGTAATGCTCCGGGGCGTGCGAGGGGAATGCCCGTGCCCCGCTCATGAGCGCCCATCTTCGTCGTCGCGCTCATTGCCGGACTCAGACTCGGCGGTCTCGAGCATCCAGGCGAACAAGTCGGTGATGAACTCTGACACTGTGCCTTCCAGCGGACGCCACGCGCCCGTCTCGGCGTCGGCCCCGGAGCTGCGCTGTGCGACGAGCGGGTCCGGCAGGCTCAGCTGGTCCACTGGGATGCCCCACACGGTGGACTCCTCGGCGTCTTCAAGGAACATCAGATGCCCGTCGCGCACGTCGAACTCCTCGGGCGCGAAGAAAAAGTGGTCGGTTTCCAACACCTCTTCGCAACCGCCCACGGCCAGATAGAACCGACTCAGCGCCACCGGGATCTGCAGATCGGTCTCGGTGAAGTGCTGGGCCGCCGGGCTCTGCGCGCAGCGTGCGCCGAACTCCTGGGCGCTCATGCCTTCCTGAGCACTCCATTCGATGCCCAGCAATTCCGGGACCAGCCGGCGGTACGCGGGGGTGAACACATCCATGGGGTCGGAGGAACGGCGGGACGAAACAGAACGCGATGAGGCCATGCCACCAGTCTAGTGGTCGGCAGAGTCCCTGTCGGGCGCGCTCAGACGGTAGAACCAGGTGATGTGGTGGTGCAACGCGGCGGCCGCTGCCTCGCCGTCGCGGTCACGGAAGGTCTGCAGGATCGCCCGGTGCTGGACCTGCAACTCGGAGCGCACCGCGGGCCAGTCGGAGAGCCCGGCCACGGTTTCCTGCACGTAGCCGATCGTGGCCTGGCGCAGCGAGTCCATGATGGTCTCCACCACCACGTTGCCCGCCAGCGAGGTCAGCACCGTGTGGAACTCCGTGTCCAGCTCGTGGAAGCGGAACGAGGGCAGGTCCGGATCATCCATGACGTCGAGCAACGCCGCAGCCCGATCCAGGACCTCCTGACGCTGCTCCGACTCCGGTGCGGCGGCCGCATCCCGGGCGGATTGGGTTTCCAGCAGCAACCGGGTCTGGGCGATATCCCACACCGGCAGCGACTGGGTGGCGATGTGCATCCGCAGCGCCCAGGCCAGGGCGGTGGACGGTTCGGAGATGACCACCGCGCCGGCGCGCGGACCCGAACCGGTGGCCGAGCGCACCAGCCCCATGGCATCCAGGATCCGCACTCCCTCGCGCACCGAGGCCCGGGAAATGCCGAATTCCTCGGCCAGGTCGCGTTCGCTGGGCAGCTTGTCGCCCACCGCGATCTCACCGGAGCGAAGCCGTTGCTCCAGCCAATCGAGAACGATGGTGTAGGCGCGTGAGGCAGCGGGCACGATGTACTCCTGAGTTCAGAATGACCGATTCATCATACCCGCCGCCGTCGTGCCTTAGAGCGGCAGCATCCAGGCGAGCACGTTGGACTGCAGGAACACCACAGTGCACAGCAGCAGCAAGAGCCCCACTGACCACCAGATGACGGCCCGGAAGATGTGGGACTCTTTGCCGTCCATGTTCACGGCTGTGGCGGCAATGGCCAGGGACTGCGGAGAGATCATCTTGCCGACGACGCCGCCGGAGGTGTTCGCCGCGGTCAGCAGATGCGGGTCGAGGCTGGCCTCCAGCGCTGCGGTCTTCTGCAGGTTCGCGAAGAGGGCGTTGGCGGAGGTGTCCGAACCGGTGACGGCGGTGCCGATCCAGCCCAGCACCGGGGAGAAGAAGGCGAAGGCCGCTCCGAGCCCGGCCACCCAGGTGCCCATGGCGATGGTCTGGCCGGAGAAGTTCATGACGTAGGCCAGGGCCAGCACCGACACGATGGTCATCGCGGCGAAGCGCATCTTCCACATGGTGCGTCCGATCTCGGCCACGGCGTTGCCCAGGGTGAGACGGAAGGCGCCGTTGCCGTGGAAGATCGCATACACGACGGCGGTGATCAGCCCGGCGATCAGCAACAGGGTGCCAGGGCTGGACAACCACTGGAAGTTGTACACCGTGCCGGAAATCGGGTCCCCGGCGGCGTCCACCAGGCGCCCATCCAGTCCGGGCCAGGGCAGCTTGAGATCGGTGCCAGCCAGGGCCGCGGGTACGTTCACTCCGGCGGTCCATAGCTTGGCGATGCCAAACACCGCGACGACGATGACGTAGGGCAGCACCGCCATCCACACGCGCACCGCAGTGAGGGTCTCGGCCGGGGCGGGTGCCTCGACGCCCAGACGCTGACGGACTTCTTCGGTACCGCGCGGGTTCCAGAAACGCAGCAGGATCACAGCACCGGCCAGACCGGCCAGGGCGGCGACGACGTCGGTGAGCTCGTAGGAGAAGAAGGTGGCGCTCCACCACTGAGCCAGCGAGAAGCAGGCCCCGATCACCAGGGCTGCCGGCCAGGCCTCGCGCAGACCCCGACGTCCGTCGATGATCAACAACAGGAAGAACGGCACCATCACGGCCAACAGCGGGGCCTGGTGACCGACCACGGCGCCGATGGTGTTCGGGTCCAGGTCGGTGAGTACCCCGGCCGTGGTGATCGGAATACCGACGGCGCCGAACGCGACGGGTGCGGTGTTGGCAATCAGCACAACAGTCGCAGTCTTCAGCGGCTTCAGCCCGAGGGCCAGAATCATGGTGGCGGTGATGGCCACCGGGGCGCCGAATCCTGCCAGGGCCTCCAACAGACCGCCGAAGCAGAACGCAATCAGAATCGCCTGGATGCGCAGGTCGCCGCCGCCGATGGTGTCGAACAGGGTGCGCATGTCTTCAAAGCGGCCGCTCAGCACCGTGACCTGGTAGAACCACAGCGCCAGCACCACGATCCACACAATGGGGAAGAGCCCGAAGACTGCGCCCTGAGTGGCCGAGAGGACTGCCAGGTCCCAAGGCATCTGGAATCCGACAATGGCGACCAGCAGAGCTACCAGCAAGGCCACGGCACCACAGATGTGGGCGCGGGCCTTGACTACCAGCAGCATGACGAAGAACGTGATCAGCGGCAGTGCGCCGACCAGGGCGGAGAGACCGACGCTGTTGCCCACAGCATCGGTGAGGGCGGTGAAGGTGTCCACGATGGGCCTCCTGCTGTTGATGTGGTCCGACCACAGTGGTCTGACCACAGACTTTATATGAGATGCATCACATCGGTCAACCAGGATTTTCGCTGGTGGCACGATGGCGGGGAGACGGGTGCCGTGCCGGGTACAGTGGAGGCGAACCTCACTGCATATAAGGATGGACCGTGACCGAAACCGCATCGACTCCCTCGCGCCCGCTGCGCATCGCCATCGTCGGCGCCGGCCCTGCCGGTGTCTACACCGCCGATCTGCTCACCAAAGCCGAGAAACCCTTCGAGGTGTCGATCGACCTGTTCGACCGCTATCCGGCCCCTTACGGGCTCATCCGCTACGGGGTGGCCCCCGACCACCCGCGCATCAAGGGCATCGTTAAAGCCCTGCACAAGGTGATGGACCGCGGTGACATCCGGTTCCTCGGCGACGTCGACTTTGGTCGCGACGTGAGTCTGGAAGATCTGCGCCGCCACTACGACGCCGTCGTCTTCTCCACCGGCGCCATTCGCGACGCCGAACTCGACGTACCCGGGGTGGACCTGGACGGATCCTACGGTGCCGCCGACTTCGTCAACTGGTACGACGGTCATCCGGATGTCAGCCGTGAATGGCCGCTGACCGCCCGCGAAGTTGCCGTCATCGGCAACGGCAACGTGGCCCTGGACGTGGCCCGGGTGCTCTCCAAGCACGCCGAGGACATGCTCGTCACCGAAATCCCGGACAACGTGTACGCCGGGCTGCGCGACTCCGCCGTCACCGATGTGCACATCTTTGGCCGCCGCGGCCCCGCCCAAGTGAAGTTCACCCCGCTGGAGCTGCGCGAGCTGGCGCATTCCCGCGACGTTGACATTGTGCTCTACCCGGAGGACTTCGAGTTCGACGAGGCCTCCGAGCAGGCCGCCGAGACGAACAACCAGATCAAGACCATGCTGGGCACCCTGACCAACTGGCTGATGGAGCAGGAAGAGCGCGACCCAGCCCAGGCCGCTTCGCGTCGACTGCACCTGCACTTCCTGCAGCAGCCCGTGGAAATCGTGGGGGAGTCTGGTGCCGTCACCGGGATCCGTATGGAGCGCATGCAACTCGACGGCACCGGAAACGTCACCGGCACCGGCGAGATCCTCGACTACCCGGTTCAGGCCGTGTACCGGGCGGTGGGCTACTTCGGCTCGCCCGTGGCCGGGGTGGAGTTCGACGAGACCCGCGGCGTGATCAAGAACGAGGAGGGTCGGGTGCTCGACGACGCCGGTACTCCGGTGCCCGGAATCTACACCTCCGGATGGATCAAGCGCGGCCCGGTGGGGCTGATCGGACACACCAAGTCCGACGCGTTGGAGACCATCACCCATCTGCTGGCTGACGCCGAGCACCTGTTCACTGCCGCTGAGCCGTCTGAAGCCTCCATCCTGCAGCTGTTGGAAGACCGCGGTGTGGAATACACGACGTGGGAGGGTTGGCTGGCCCTGGATGCCCACGAGCAGTCCCTGGGCCAGGAGCGCAGCGAGGCCGGGCCGGTCCAGCGCGAGCGTGTGAAGGTCGTGGAGCGGGCCGAGATGGTGGAGATTTCCCGCAATCTCGGCTGACCCCACCTGAGCTAGGCTGAAGCGGTGCCCCGCTTCCTCGCCGATATCACCCCGCTGAAAGTCAGCCGCGACTACCGGCGGCTCTGGGTGGGCAATTCGCTCTCGGCGGTGGGCACCCAACTGACGCTGGTCGCGGTCTCGCTGGAGATCTTCGCCCTCACGGGCTCCTCTGCTTATGTCGGGCTGCTGGGCGCGTTCGCCCTGGTGCCGCTGGTCATTGCCGGGCTCTACGGCGGTGCGGTGGCCGATCACCTGGATCGACGCAAAGTGGCACTGGCCTCATCGTTCGTGCTCTGGCTGACGACGGTGGCGATCTGCGCGCACGCCTGGATGCAGATCGACAACATCTGGATGCTGTACGGACTCATCGCATTGCATTCCGGAGCCTCCGGCATCAACCAGCCCACCCGAGGCGCCATCATTCCGGCTCTGGTCGGGCCCACCCTGTTGCCTGCAGCCAACGCGCTGAACATGCTCACCTTCTCGGTGGCCATGATGGCCGGACCGCTCGCGGCGGGCGTACTGGTGGCCTCCATTGGTTATGCCTGGACCTACAGCATCGACGCCGTCACGTTCCTGTTCACCCTGTATGCGGTGTGGAAACTGCCCTCGATGCCGCCCGAGCAGGACCCAGCCCGAGCTGGAGAGAGGCGCTCGCGGATGGTGGGCCTGAGCTCGGTGTGGGAGGGGTTCCGGTTCCTGGGGACCCGCAAGAACCTACGCATGACGTTCATCGTGGACATCATCGCCATGGCCACCGCCTTCCCGCGCGCTGTATTGCCTGCCGTCGGCGCGCTGCTGATCGGCGTCCAGGTCACCGGGTCGACCTCCGGGGCCGGCGACGGAGCCGAAGCAGCCACCGGCATGCTGCTCGCCGGCATCGCCGGGGGAGCCTTCATCGCCGGACTCTTCTCCGGGACCTTCACCCGCATCACCGCTCAAGGCCGGGCGGTGTACTGGTCCATCGTGGTGTGGGGACTGGCGATTGCTGGGTTTGGCGTGGTGGTCTGGCTGGGTGTACGCCAGGCAGAGCTGGGAGCGCCGAGCGCACTGTTCTTGTGGGTGGCCGCGCTGATGCTCGTGATTGCTGGTGCCGCAGATTCGGTGTCCGGGATCTTCCGCAACACCATCCTGCAGACCGCCACCCCGGATCACCTGCGCGGCCGACTGCAGGGCGTCTTCATCGTGGTGGTGGCCGGTGGCCCTCGCATCGGGGAGATGCTCACCGGGGCCGTCGCCGGTGGTGTCGGTGAATCCATCACCATGATCTCCGGCGGGATTCTCTGCGTCATTGGTGTGAGTATCGCCGTCGCCGTCGCGCCCGGGTTCTTGCGCTATGACTCCCGGCACCCAGTTGCTTGACAGATTTACTGGGTAGAATTTTGAAGCAAAGGCGTTGAGAATTGCCTCCCCGGTCGTGTCCAAGGAGTGAAGCGGATGCACACACACAACAACCGATTTAAGACGGTGCTGCTCTTCGGCGTGATGTTCGCCCTGCTGTTGGCGATCGGCGGTGTGATTGCGTACTCGACGAACACTCCGGCGTTTATTTTCGTCTTCGCTGGTATCGGTGTGGTTTCGACCGCGGTGAGCTACTGGAACTCCGACAAGATCGCGATTCGCGCGATGCAGGCCTACCCAGTGACCGAGCAAGAGCAGCCCGAGATGTACCGCATCGTCCGTGAGCTCTCGGACAAGGCCGGTCAGCCGATGCCGCGGCTCTACGTTTCACCGACGGAATCCCCGAACGCTTTTGCCACCGGCCGCAATCCGCAGAACGCGGCGGTGTGTTGCACGGAGGGGATTCTGCGCATCTTGAATGCCCGTGAGTTGCGTGGTGTGCTCGGTCATGAGCTGATGCACGTCTACAACCGCGATATCCTCACCTCCTCGGTGGCCGCAGCGGTAGCCGGGGTGATCACGTCAGTCGCACAGTTCTTGCTGTTCTTCGGCGGTGGCGGACGCGATCGCAACGGCGGGCCGCTGGCCATCATCGCTCTGATTGGTATGTCCTTGCTGGCGCCACTGGCCGCAGCCCTCGTGCAGACAGCGATCTCCCGCTCACGCGAGTACGATGCTGACCAGGACGGCGCAGCACTGACCGGAGACCCGTTGGCACTGGCGTCGGCACTGTACAAGCTGGAGCACGGCGTTCAGGCTGCCCCGCTTCCGCAGGACAACCAGAAACTGGTCAACACCGCGCACATGATGATCGCCAACCCCTTCCGCATGAAGCCTCAGGCATGGTTTTCCACGCACCCGCCGATGGCTGACCGTATCGGCCGTTTGGAACAGATGGCCCGGTCGCGGGGCCAGCTGGAGTAATTCTCACCAACTCAGCTGAACTGACAGAAACGATTCGACCCCCAAGCCCATCGATGGGTTTGGGGGTCGACTGACGTCTCGTACGGGAGGCTAGGAAGCCTGCCGCGAAAGGTTCTTGACAACGGATGCCCAGTGCTCAGCGAGATCATCTTTGATGGGTGCTTGCAGGAGATCATCGCGCTGCGACTGAGCACGCTCGAGCGATGCCGTCATCTTGGCCTCGGCAGCTTTGCGCTGCTCGGAGAGCTTCGTCAGGCGCGCCTGGTAGGCGTCCGTCCGGGCGGCGCCGAACTGCGGGGTGGGATCGGGCAGTACGGCCAGCTGTTCGGTGAGATCCCGTTGCTGGCTGCGGCCGTCGTCCAGCAGGTCAGGGGCCTCTAAGGTGCGAACGTAGCCAGCGGCCACGATGAGCCCGCGCCCGGTGGGAATGCCGAACCGCAGCGCCGCGCGGAGCACGCGCTCCATGGTCACGGTTTCTGGTGCGGGCTTCCACTTCAGGGTATCCAGCGATTTCCGCTCAATTTTGCGCCGCACGAGGGCGCGGCCCACCGACATCGAATTCTGGTAGACGGTGCCATCGGCATCCAGCAGGTAGAGCACGAGGTGTCCCTTCTCGTCAGGTGGGGCAGTAGGTCAGCGGAAGTTGATGAACTGCAGTGCGGCGTCTTCGAAATCCTTCAGCAGGGAGATCGTCTCCTGCAGGTCATCGCGTGACTTGGACGAAACGCGCAGCTCGTCGCCCTGGATGGTGGCTTTGACGGATTTCGGGGCCTCATCGCGGATGAGCTTGGAGATCTTCTTGGCCGTCGGCTGGTCGATGCCTTCCTTGATGGCGGCCTCGATCCTGTACTCCTTGCCCGAGGCGAAGGGCTCACCGGCGTCGAGGGACTTCAGCGAAATATTGCGCTTGACCAGTTTGGACTGGAAGACGTCGAGGACCGCCTTGACGCGCTCTTCTGAGTTGGCCTTCATCAGAATCTTCTCGCCGGAGAAATCGACTTCGGCGCCGACACCCTTGAAGTCGTAACGCTGTGCGATCTCCTTCTGTGCCTGATTCAGCGCGTTGGAGACTTCCTGCGAGTCCACCTTGCTGACGACGTCGAATGTTGAATCGCTGGCCACAGATCCTCCTGGGTCGAATGGTGACGGCACGGTTGTACCGCGAATATTTCAGACTCAGCCTACCGGCACCCGCCCCGGCTGCGACATGACGGAGCGACGCTGATCACCCCTGGGCCGGGTCGATCGTGGTGCCTCATCGTCAAGTCCCCGGGAAATCCCTCGTGCCTCATGGAAAAGTCCCCGCGAAACGGTGTAGTGGTTAGGCGCTGCGAGCTCGGCGTTGATCGATCTTGATCCATTCCGCGTCTGGCATGGCCGCAGCGGCCGCATATTCCAGTTCGCGTTCTAGCCGCCGGGTGGGTTCTTTCGCGTTCTCGATCAAGCGTTGCTGGATCGAGGTGATCTTACGAGCGATCTCAACGACGTTTAGTGAGGCTTTATACGCGGCGAGCTCGGCTTCTTGGGCCGGGCTAAGCACGCCCGCGGCTAGGAGTCGGTGATACGGCGATAAGGGCTTGTCGTAGACCCGTTTCCGGCGGCCAACCGCATCAGTGGTGTAGCCGATGGGTTTCTTCGTGGGGGTGTAGTAATTCAGCCGGTCACACACCAATGGCCATAACTGATTCAACAGCTCACGTTGATGAGGGGTGTCGTACCGGTAGTAGAACCCGTACCGGCGCACGAGATGGTTGTTCTTCGACTCAATCGTGGCTTGATCATTCTTCTGATAAGGCCGTGAACGGGTATAGAAAATCTTCTTCTGAGCGCTCCATCCCAGCACTTCATGGTTGATGAACTCGCTACCGTTATCGGAATCGATTCCGGTGACCATGAACGGGACTGCTTCGAGGAACTTCTCGAAAGCAGAGACGATGTGGGTCTGGGAATTGTTCTTGATCGCGGTGGTGAACACCCACCCGGTGTACATGTCAGTGAAATTCACCGTGCGAGCGAACTCGCCCTTCAGGGTGGGGCCGCAATGAGCGACGGTATCGACTTCGAAGAATCCTGGTTCAGCTTCGATCTCGTCACCGGCTTTACGCACACTGATCGAGTTTCGTAACAGTGCCCCGGGCTTCGTGGCGGATTTACCTCGAATCGGGTCTTGATCCCGCAGAGGTTTCAGATGCCGGTCAATGGTCGCGGCTGAAATAGTGAGCAGTTCATCACGGACGTGCTGGCTGTATCGGTCCTGGCCATAGACGAGATCACCGGTGGCTTCCATAGCGTCTAACCAATCAACCATCGACGCTGCGAGGTATTTGCCGCAGATACCGCCAGCAACAGCCCACACGCGTTGCAAGATTTTCAGGCAGTCATAGGAATACTTACTACCCCGGGTTCTTCCGTCGATCGATGACCGCAACGGTAGCGGTGGCTCGTCCTGGTGGTTGGCGAAGACGCCGGCGTAGTTGTTGACGGGCGTGGTCTCGGTTCCAGCCAGTGATTTCCACGACCTTATCGAGGATCCGTGATTTGTCCTTTTTGCTGGCTGCTTCATACGCTTTGGCGTATTTCTTCGTGATCTCGACTCTGGTCGCCAACGAGACATCCTTATCGGGCATACCCCATCGTTGCCGATACCTGGACCCGGAGGATTTGCCGGGGACTTTTTTATGAGGCACGGCCCCTTGCTACGCGGGGACTTTCCATGAGTCTCGTCGACGATTCGAAAAAGAGGACCGGATCGGGTAACCTTTTATCTCGTTCGTCTTCTGCTTGTTCAGAGACGGCCGCGGCAGATTACCCGAGCGGCCAAAGGGGGCTGACTGTAAATCAGCTGGCATTGCCTACGGGGGTTCGAATCCCTCATCTGCCACGGAATACGGTAGTGAACACCGGGGAAGGCTCCGAGCACCAGCTCGGAGCCTTTGCTGTATCTCCGCACTCGCGTACGGCACCATATCCGTGAATTCCGCCGAGAGGCTGACATGGAGTTGAGCTTGTGAGACGAGAACGCCGGGCCGGTTCAACACACTCCGCAGTACACGGACCCACCCGGTCGCGCTCGGAGGAAATGCTGCGCTACCTACGCAGCCAAGTTGTCAGCGGTTCCTGGCCCGTCGGCTCGCGAATTCCCACTGAACCGGAACTGAGGGAGACCCTGCAGGTGGGGCGCAGCGCGGTGCGTGAAGCGGTGCAATCTCTGGTGGCCCTGGGTGTGCTGGAACCTCAAGTGTCGCGCGGGACTTTCGTTCGGGCCCAGACCCCCTCGGGGCGGCTGCTCACCGATTATTCTGGTGCACTTTCGGCAGCGATGATGAACCTGCCGACGCCGGGGCAGTTCCACCGCGCAGTGGTGGCCGCCGCCCGGCTCAGCGCCGAACACGTGGACCACGACCTCGTGGTGAGCGCACCGCAGGAAGAGTCCGGCACCTCCGAGTGATCTGCTTTGGTCTCGTGCGTGTTCGCTGCCAGCGTTGATTCCCGGTATCGTTGCGCGCTCTGCTTCGTTAGGCTGAACACATGGCAACAGTTGATATCACTGAAGCAGAGTTCGAGACCACCGTCACCGACAACGACATTGTTTTGGTCGACTTCTGGGCAGATTGGTGCGGGCCGTGCAAGCAGTTCGCTCCCGTCTACGACCAGGTGTCCCAGGAGCATGAGGACGTCGTGTTCGCCAAGGTCGACACCGAGGCGGAGCGTGGCCTGGCCGCCGCAGCGAACATCACCTCCATCCCGACGCTGATGGCGTTCCGCGAGAAGGTGCTGGTGTACGCCCAGCCCGGCGCGATCAACGCTCAGCAGCTCGAAGAGCTGGTCAGCAAGGTCAAGGAGCTGGACATGGACCAGGTCCGCGAACAGATTGCCGCCCAGCAGAACGCCGACGAGTCCGGTGCTCCGGAAGGCGCCGACCAGCAGAACTGATCAGCGGTCGCGAAAATCCGTGGGCGCCAGCCTCGGGCCGAACCGCTGAAACCGCATTCCGCCGGAGAGCAGCAGGCGCACGACCCGGTGACGATGACCGCGGAAGGGCTCGAGCAACTCGAGCATTCCGGTGTCATCGGTGCGTCGCCCCGTCAACGCCTCACCCACCTGATGGGCGAGGTGATAATCACCCACCGAGACCACATCTGCCGCACCGTGTGTGCGCTGCAGAGTCTCCGCCGCCGTCCACGGGCCGATCCCGGGGACGGCGGTGATCGTTAACGCCAAGCGGTCCACCGGTTCTGTTACTGCGAGGCGTTCCAGGGCGGACGCCCGTTGAGCCACCTGGAGCATGGTGCGCGACATCGCCGGCTGCACCCAGCCCTGGTGCCAACGCCAGGAGGGGATCAGTCGGACCTGTTCGGGATCCGGTGGCACCCGGAGTCCTTCGGGTACCGGCCCCGGGGCGGGTTCGCCTGCGGCGCGCAGCAGCCAGCGCCAGCCGGCGCGGGCCTGATCGTGGGTGACCTTCTGTTCCAGTACCACCGCGAAGAGCTGCGACACCAGGGCGCCGGTGGCCGGAAAGCGCAGCCCCGGACGCCGTCGTCGTGCCTCAGGTACCCATTCGGGGAGCAACATGCGCCAGTGTTTCTCTCGCTGTAGCCGCTTATCAAATTCTGCCCAGGCGGCCAGGGCTTGCGCGTCGACACCGAGGAGAATCTCGGCCCTGTCCAGCAGTGCCTCCGCCGTGCTGGGGTCCGGACTGTACGCCTCGAGTTCCACCTCAGCATCCAGCCGAGTCCGGGAACGGAGGTGCACGCTCACGGGCACGCCACCGTGGCGCAGCCCCATCCAGAGACCCTGCTCGGTGAGGCGGAACGCGGGATCGCCGGTGCCGCGCTGCAGGGGACGCAACGTGCGAGCCACATCGAGCGGTGCGGCGGGGACGAGCGTGCGGTGCGTGCGGGCGATGTTCGCTGGAGGATGATTGTTGCGATTCATGAGCAGATCAGCACCATGGTATTCCTGTTTCCCCCGTCCCTGCCGGTACCGTGGACACCATGAACTACGCCGAGAACGTCCTGGATCTCATCGGCAGCACCCCGCTGGTGAAACTGAACTCCGTGGCCCGCGATGTGGCCCCCACCGTGCTGGTCAAGCTGGAGTATCTCAACCCGGGCGGATCCATCAAAGACCGGATCGCGCTGAAGATGATTGAGGAGGCCGAAGCCGAGGGCAAGCTGGCCCCCGGCGGCACCGTCGTCGAGCCGACCTCCGGCAACACCGGCGTGGGACTCGCCATGGTAGCTCAGCAGAAGGGTTACCGCTCCGTGTTCATCACCCCCGACAAGGTGGGGCAAGAAAAGCGCGACGTGCTCAAGGCCTACGGTGCCGAAGTCGTCGTGACCAAAACCTCGGTGGCCCCGGACTCCCCGGACTCCTACTACGGGGTGGCCAACCGGCTCGAAGCCGACATTGACGGCGCCTACCAGCCCAACCAGTTCTTCAACCCGGCCGCACCGCAGTCGCACTACGAGTCCACCGGACCGGAAATCTGGAACGACACCGATGGAGCCATCACCCACCTGGTGGTCGGCGCGGGCACCGGCGGCACCGTGACCGGCACCGGACGCTACCTCAAAGAGGTTTCCGCCGACCGAGAATCCGGGCCGGTGCGTGTGGTGGTGGCCGACCCCGATGGGTCCATCTACTCCGGGGGAGAGGGCCGCCCCTATTTCGTGGAGGGTGTGGGCGAGGACATGTGGCCGGGCAACTACGATCCGGCCGTCCCTGACGAGATCCACGCGGTGAACGATGCGGAATCCTTCGCGATGACCCGCCGCCTGGCCGCTGAAGAAGGGCTGCTCGTGGGCGGCTCCTCCGGGATGGCGGTCGTCGCCGGTCTGCGCGCGGCTCAGGACCTCGGGCCCGACGACATCATGGTGATCATTCTCCCGGATTCCGGCCGCGGCTACTTGGGCAAGATCTTCTCAGATTCCTGGATGGACACCCAGGGGTTCACCGTCGAGCACGCCGAGACACCGGTGCCCGACACCCTCGGCTCCGCCTACCGCGATGGAGGGGCGGCCGACCCGCGCACCCAGCCCCAGGGTGCCGATGCGGGAACCTCGAGCGCCCACCTGTTGGATTCCGTGGCCGGGCTGCGCATCGGCGACATCGTGGCCGAGAAGGGTACTTGGTTGCCGGATTCCCTGCCCTCGGTGGTCTCCGCAGTCAAGACCACCACCGTGGCCGAGGCGCTCTCCACTATGAACCGCTACGGGATCGACGCGATACCCGTGGTCTCCCAGATGCGCGATGATCTGCGCGTTGGCGAAGTGTTGGGCTCCGTATCTTCCGCTGGGCTCGCCGAGCGGGTCCTGCACGGCACCGCCCGTCCCGAGGACGAGGTGCTCACCCACGCCGACGCCGCACTGCCGCAGGTCTCCGTGCACGCCACCGCAGCGTCGGTGTACCCGGTGCTGCGCTCCGCCGGCGCGGTGATGGTGGCCCACGACGGCGTCATCCAGGGCATCCTCACCGTTCACGACCTGGTGGCCCGCCTGGGGGAGTGACCCCCGCCTCCCCATCGCCCGTCCCGACCGACGTCACCGCCGCAACGAAAGGCACCGCAGAGATGACTGAGAACACCCCCACCACCGGCTTCAACACCCGCGCCATCCACGCCGGGCAAGACTTCGAACCGATCACCGGAGCCGTGGTTCCGCCCGTGCACCTCTCCACCACCTATGCGCCCGAGAAGATCGGCCAGCTGCGCCAGGGCTACGACTACGGCCGCGGCACCAACCCCACCCGGGACTCGCTGCAGGCCCAGCTGGCGGCTCTGGAATCCTCGAAAGAGAGCGCCCGGGCGTTCACCTTTGCCTCCGGTCTGGCCGCCGAAACCGCACTCATCATGGGCGTGGCCGAGCCCGGCGACCACATCGTCATGGGCAACGACGTCTACGGCGGCACCTACCGGCTGATCAACAAGATCCTGGGGCGCTGGCAGATGACCCACAGCGTCGTCGACATGGGCGACCTGGCCGCCGTAGAGAAAGCACTGGCCGCGAAGAAGACCAAGATCCTGTGGCTGGAAACGCCCTCCAACCCGATGATGAAGATCTCGGATAATTCCGCCCTCGCCGAGCTGGCCCACGCCGCCGGCGCCCTGCTGGTGGTTGACAACACCTTCGCCACCCCGTACCTGCAGTTGCCGCTGAGCCTGGGCGCCGACGTGGTGGTGCACTCGACGACGAAGTACATCGGCGGCCATTCCGACGTCGTCGGAGGAGCTGTGGTGGTGGAGGATCCGCAGTTGGCCGAGGCCGTGCAGTTCCAACAGTTCGCCGCCGGCGCGGTGAACGGCCCGCTGGACGCCTACCTGACCACCCGCGGGCTGAAGACCTTGGGGGTGCGCATGGATCGCCACGTGTCCAACGCCGCCCAGATCGCCGACTGGCTGACCTCCCAGCCCGGCGTGGAGCGGGTTCTCTACCCGGGACTAGCCGACCACCCCAACCACGAGCTGGCCGCGCGTCAGATGTCCGGCTTCGGCGGAATGGTCTCGGTGCAGTTCACCGGGGGAGCGGCTGCCGCGCGCAGCGTCGCCGAGCACACCCGCCTGTTCCAGCTCGCCGAATCCCTGGGCGGCATCGAATCGCTGATGAACTACCCGGCCGAGATGACCCACGCCTCGGTCGCCGGCACCGAGCTGGCCGTGCCGGACAATCTGGTGCGTCTCTCCGTGGGCATCGAGGACGTCGCCGACCTCATCGACGACCTGGATCGGGCCCTGAAACAGGTGTGATTGCTCACGTGCGCGGGCCCCGGGTACGGGGTCCGCGCGGATGTGACGTACACTGGAGGAGTACTGAGACCAGATCCGGTCTATCCCCCACACCGTTTGCCGCAGAAAAACTGCGTCCCGTGGGTGTGCCTGTGAAGCGCTGAGCGTCAGCGTCAGGGAAGTGAAAGTAGCACGATGTTGGACCGTGCACGCAGGGATGTCGCCGGAAGATCACCTCAGGTAGATGACCATCCGAGCACGCTCCCAACATGCTGTGCGCTGCGACCCCTGATGAGGAAAACTCGTGTCCGAAAACACCCCTGTCACCACTGACCCCACCACCGAAACCGCCGAACCAGCCGCATCGACCGAAGCAGTCGAAACCGCCGAGAACACGGCGAAGAATACGGCGACGCCGTTCACCGAGCTCGGCCTCGACGGCCGCGTGCTGGCTGCGCTCGAGGATCTCGGCTATGAGACCCCCTCGCCGATCCAGGAGCAGACCATCCCGCTGCTGCTCGCCGGACGCGACGTCGTGGGTCTGGCCCAGACCGGCACCGGCAAGACGGCCGCCTTCGCGCTGCCCGCCCTGTCGCGGCTGGCCGAGACCATCGACGTCACCGGCCCCGGAACCTCGCCGCGCATCCTGGTGCTGGCGCCCACCCGCGAACTCGCCCTGCAGGTTGCCGAGGCCTTCACCTCCTACGCCAAGCACCTCGACAACATCTCCGTGGTGCCCGTCTACGGTGGCGCCCCCTACGGCCCTCAGCTGGCCGGCCTGCGCCGCGGCGCCCCCGTGGTCATCGGTACCCCTGGCCGTGTGATCGACCACATTGAGAAGGGCTCCCTGGACCTCTCCGCGCTTGACTACCTGGTGCTCGACGAGGCGGACGAGATGCTGCGCATGGGCTTTGCCGAAGAGGTCGACAAGATCCTCTCCGCCACTCCCGAGGGCAAGCAGACCGCGCTGTTCTCCGCCACCATGCCCTCGGCGATCCGCCGCATCACCGGTAACTACCTCAACAATGCCGCCGAGGTGCGCGTCTCCGCACAGTCCACCCCGGCCACCAACATCCGCCAGCGCTACCTGCAGGTCACCGGCCCGTGGAAGCTCGAGGCGATGACCCGCATCCTGGAGACCGAAGACCACGACGGCGTGATCGCCTTCGTCCGCACCCGCAACTCCACGGAGGAGCTCACCGCCAAGCTCAACGCCCGCGGATTCCGCGCGGCTGCGATCTCCGGTGACATCCCGCAGAACCTGCGCGAGAAGACCGTGGAGAACCTGCGCTCCGGTGCCGTCGACATCCTCGTGGCCACCGACGTGGCGGCCCGCGGTCTCGACGTCGAGCGCATCAGCCACGTCATCAACTACGACATCCCTCACGACGTCGCCTCCTACGTGCACCGCATTGGCCGTACCGGCCGCGCCGGGCGCAAGGGTGACGCCGTGTTGCTGATGACCCCGCGCGAGAAGTACCTGCTGCGCGCCATCGAGAAGACCACCAAGCAGACGGTCGAGCAGATCCAGCTGCCCAGCGTCGACGACGTGAACACCTCCCGGCTCTCCCGGTTCGCCGAGGAGATCACCAGCACCCTGGCTCAGAGTGAGGAGGGATCGCTGTCGGTGTTCCGCGACCTCGTGGACCGCTACGTGGACGAGCACGACGTGCCCGCCGCCGATGTGGCTGCCGCGCTGGCCAAGATCGCCCAGGGCGGCAAGTCGCTGCTGGCTGAAGAGCCGGATCTGCCTCCCATGCGCGGTGGCGCCGGCAAGAACGACCGCAACGATCGTGACGGTCGTGGCTCCCGCGGACCCAGCCGTGGCCCTTCTGAAGGGAACGCCACCTACTGGATCGCCGTGGGTCGCAAGGACCGCGTGCAGCCGGGCAACATCGTGGGCGCCATCGCCAACGAAGCCGGCATTAGCGCCCGCCAGATCGGTGGCATCGACATTCGCCCGACCCACTCCCTGGTGGAACTGCCTGCAAACCTGAGCGCCCAACAGCGCGAGGCACTCCAGCACGCCACCATCAACGGTCGTCCGTTGCAGCTGCGCCTGGACTCCGGACGCCCCACCCGCGCCGAGCGTGGCGGTGACGATCGCGATGATCGCGGTGGCCGCGGCGGCTACACCAAGGGCGGCTACAAAGGCGGCCGTGGCGGCTTCAAGGGCGGCTCCGACAACAACCGGCGAGACGACCGCCGCGGAGACTCTCGCGACGACGCTCGCGGGGGATATGGCGAGGGCCGGAAGAAGAAGGATCGCTGGTCCTCCTCCGACCGCAAGAGCCGTGATTCGCGGTACTGATCTTCGCGTCTGAGGGCGCGAAAAAACTGAAGATTGACCTGGATGAGCACCGCTCCATCCTGGCGTGAGAGAGGTCACCATCACGGGCCCGTTCTCAATTTCACATCCGTGTGAATCGCTGGTAAAGTCTTTCTTCGTTGCCCCGATAGCTCAGTGGTAGAGCGCAGTCTTGGTAAGACTGAGGTCCCGGGATCGATTCCCGGTCGGGGCTCTGAAATGAAGAGCCCGCGCGCATCCCGCGCGGGCATTTCATTTCGTGGCGGTGTAGCTCAGCTGGTTAGAGCGCACGACTCATAATCGTGAGGTCGCGGGATCGAGTCCCGCCACCGCTACCAGGCGAAATGAAGCCCCGGATCGCATCAGTGGTCTGGGGCTTCTGCTGTCCGGGGTCCGCCGGGGCGGGTGTTCTACTGGCCGCGGCAAACGCGAGGTAGTACAGATGGCGGTCGTTCCTGCTTTTTGGCTGTCGTTGCGGCCGCTCCTTTAGGACCGTCATAGTCTCGGAGGTATTCGGCCGAACGCCGAACGATGTGGCGATTAGATACTTGAGCGCACGGTAGCTGCGACCTCAGCGAGCATGCGGATCATTGGGTTAAATCTGGTGTGAGGTAGCCGGGAAGACGGAGCCACCACGCTGAGTGCGGCCACCGTTCGCTGGTGGGAGTTCTGTATGGGAACGCTTATCGCTGAGATGCCTTCGGTGCTCTCTTCGCGAGAAAGGGCATAGCCTCGGTCCCGGCATCGTTTGAGCTCTTTGAATAACGCCTGCAGATCAGTTTCGGTATGCGAGGTGAGTGGTTTCAAACCCACTGGGAACAGATCGATCAGTTCCTTCTGATCCAGATGAGCCACCTGGATTTTCCCGCCCGCCGTGGCGTGGTCAGACATTCGCACGCCAACTCGCGGGCTTGCCCGGAGCGCGCGGGTGGACTCCACGCCGTCGATGAAGAGACTGCTGAAGGTTGAGTTGACCCCGGGGTTGATGCCGCCAGGCGACGGCTTTGTGGTGAACTAGTTCGTATTCAATCTGGGTCAGGTTACCTAAACGACGTTGTCGACGCTTTGAACCGTCCCTGGTTCTGTGCCGCTCCCCGCATAGAAGCGGCACAGAACCAGGGACGGTTCAAGTCGAAGAACAACCATCTCGTGCGCCGGTACGGGTTCTACTACCGGTACGACACCCCTCATCAACGTGAGCTGTTGAATCAGTTATGGCCATTGGTGTGTGACCGGCTGAATTACTACACCCCCACGAAGAAACCCATCGGATACACCACTGATGCGGTTGGCCGCCGGAAACGGGTCTACGACAAGCCCTTATCGCCGTATCACCGGCTCTTAGCCGCTGGAGTGCTTAGCCCGGCCCAAGAAGCCGAGCTCGCCGCGTATAAAGCCTCACTAAACGTCGTTGAGATCGCTCGTAAGATCACCTCGATCCAGCACCGATTGATCGAGAACGCGAAAGAACCCACCCGACGGCTAGAACGCGAACTGGAATACGCGGCCGCTGCGGCCATGCCCGACGCGGAATGGATCAAGATCGATCAACGCCGAGCCCGTAGCGCCTAACCACAACACCGTTTCGCGGGGACTTTTCCATGAGGCACGAGGAATCATTTCCCGGGGACTTGACGATGAGGCACCACGGAACGGGGTGCTTTATCTCGGCGTGCCATCACAATGACTGACCTGCCCATCGTGACCGTTAGACTGGAGTTATTCACTTGCCCCATCAACGGACAGGCCTGCCCGCATGGACTTCATCCTCGGTGTTCTCTTCATCCTGGGAGTGTTCATCGCGTTCGGGGCGCTTGTCTTCGGTGTCATCACTGTCGGAGTGGCGATCAGCAGGCGTCTTCGGACCAGGTGCCTGAATCAATGATCCGATGGTGAGGAGTCGAAGGGGCATCATTATCATCTACGTGATCCACCGGCAGTCCAGCGACTTTCGTAACAGGGCCTAGCTCAGGCGCGTTCGCAGAAGTGCTTGATGGCGATCCAAGTCTTGGCGGGCCATCTGCACCGCTGCCTCAGTGATCAATTCGGGCACGAACCGGCGTTCCACGTCATCCAGGTACGTCGTGACGTCCAATCCCGTCCATTGAGTGGATAACGCGATCCCGGGTCCGTCGAAGCGCCAGAGCCGGTCGGCGTCCCTGACCAGCGCGTCCTCGAGGGAATAGGCAACGAGGCGAGTGTCATGTCCGTCGATGATCGTGCAGACGCGCTCGACGAACGCCTGATCATATCCCAGGCTGGGCAGGACGCGGCGGGCGACTTTGCATCCTTCGACTTCGTGCTCGAAGCGAATGAGCTGCTTCCTCCAGTCGCCCCCGGACCTGAAACCTTCGGAGATCACCCGTGACTGGTCCACATGAGCCCATCCGGTGTCATGGAGGATGATCGCCACCATGACGAGCTCGCGGTCGGCCTGCGGGTAGGCATCGCACAATCGGGCGGCATAGGCCGCGGAGATGGGCAGGTGAATGTCGTTGGCCCGTGCTCGCAGCTCCGGCTCGATAGCTCTCCACAGCCGGTCATCACCAGTGGCGGGAGTCAGAGAAATCGGTCCCGTGGCAACCGGACCGCGGGCAGGTATGGGCCGGACGGGGAATTCCGTTTCAAAGGCCATCGCACGTGGGTCCTCCGCGTGGGCTTGCGGGTCCACGGCCATGCGTGTGGCGATCTCCTCCGAAATCTCAGGTGTCATAGGGTGTCCTCTTCAGCGTGGGGAGTCATCAATCTCGAGGTTGCCGGGCTTGGCGGATGAACCAGTCGAGGGCTTCTGGGTTGGACAGGGAACTCGCGTTAATCACGTCCTCCGGGCGGTGGCCCAAGAACAGCCGCTTGATCGGTACCTCGATCTTCTTGCCCGCATGGGTAACGGGAATAGCTGGCGCCTCCAGGACCGTGTCGGGCACATGCCGAGCGCTGGTATGAGACCTGATGGTGGTGGCGATCCGCGTGATCAGCTCCTCCGAAAGAGTCGCCCCCTCTTTCAGCACCACGAACAGCGGCATGTAATATCCGCCGTCCGACTCCTCGACGCCAATCACCAGTGAGTCTGCGACCTCCTGGACGTGTTGGACGGCGTTGTAGATGTCGGCGCTGCCCAACCGGACACCCTGTCGGTTGAGCGTTGCGTCGGAGCGGCCATGCACGACGAATCCGCCCCAGTCGGTTTCGGTGATCCAGTCACCTTGAGTCCAATCTCCGGGGAATTTGTCGAAGTAGGAGCTACGGTAGCGGGACCCGTCCGCGTCACCCCAGAAGGACACAGGCATGGAGGGCATGGGGCGCGTGACAACCAGGTCGCCCACCTCGTTGATCACCGGATCTCCGGCCTCGCTCCGTGCTTCGACCGCTACACCGAGCAGAGGCCCTTGGAGGTATCCGAGTCGAACCGGCTCCAGCGGATTGGAACCGATGAATCCCGAGCAGATGTCCGTGCCGCCGGTATCTGATCCCAGATGCACGTCGGACTTCACCTCATCGTGCACCCACTTCCAGGTCGATTCGGGCAGGGGCGAACCGGTGGAGAGAATGGCTCGAAGCCGAGACAGATCCCACTGCTGTCCGGGATACACTCCGGCCTTCTGCACCAGACTCAGGTAGGCGGCACCGGTGGCGAACATGGTGGCTCCCGTGTGAGCGAGGATGTGGAACTGTCGGTCCTTGCGCTGATAGGTCGGAGAACCCGCGTACGTGACGACAGATGCGCCGACCATGAGGTTGTTGACGAGGGTATTCCACACCATCCACGACGTGTTCGCGACGACGTAGTAGAGGTCGCCGGGGCCCATGTCCTGATTGAGTCCGCACCCCTTCGAGGCCTCCAGCGCCATGCCGCCGTGGCTGTGCACGATGCCCTTGGGCGCCCCGGTGGTACCGGAGGAGAACAAGATCCACAGCGGATGGCTGAATGGCACGCGGAGAAACTCAGGGTCGACGGGGGACGCCGTGAGCCCAGCAAAATCCAGGACTTCGTAGCCGAGATCGTCAGCAGATAATTCTAAGTTGAGTTTGTTGACCACGATGGTGTGTTTGACGCTTGGCAGTCCCGCACGGACGTCCGCAAGATGCTCGAGCCGTTCGAAATCCTTGCCGTTGAATTGGTACCCGTCGGCGGCAATGAGGACCGTCGGCTCCAGCTGCGCTAATCGGTCCAGGGTGGCCTGGGCGGACAAATCGGGCGAGTTGATCGTCCACACCGCTCCGATGGAGGCCGCTGCAAGCAGGCCGATGATCGCTTCCGGGATGTTCGGCAACACGGCCGCCACACGGTCACCCGGGCGGACGCCGAGAGACCGCAGCTGCTGCGACAGGGCCCCGACGCGGCCGGCGAGCTGGCCCCAGGTGATATCGTGGCGGGTGTCCTGCTCGTCGATGTCGACGATGGCGGGCACATGGACCAGCTCGGGATCATTCGCGTGGCGCAGGACGTTTTCGGCGAAGTTCAGGGTCGCACCGGGGTACCAGGTGGCCCCGGGCATCGTTTCATCGGCCAGAGCGGGACCGTCGAAACCATCACCGATGATCTGGAAGTACTGTCGCACCGAGTCCCAGAAGTCAGACAGCTCCGACACCGACCAGGACCACACCTCGCGGTAGTCCGAGAGGGCGACTCCGCGGTGGGTTTCGACCCACCGCATGAAATCCGTCAGGCGGGCCTCGTCAATCTGCTCTGCTGAGGGGCTCCACGTCATCGGGGGCTGTGACGTATCGGTGGTGCTCATGAGTTCTCCGTCCGGCTGGGTGTTGTACCAGCGCGCAACAGGTGGGCGAGTTCGTCAAGTGAGTCCAGGATCAGATCGGGCCGCCGTTCGGGATTGGCATGTTCGGCCTCCTGGCGCGAGTGCGTCCCGGTCGTCATCAGCACCGCGGTTGCACCGTGTCGAACCGCCATCGAGGTTTCCAGCTGCAGGTCGTCTCCGACGATCAACAGTTCTTCCGCGGTGGCACCGGTGCGGGCGCAGATCGCCTCGAAGGCTTCCGCGGAGGGCTTGCCGAGCACCCGGTAGGGGTGACCGGTGACGTGGGAGAGGCCGGCGGCGATGAAACCGGAGACGCCGACGTTCAGCCGGTGGTGGGAAGCGAACGTGGGAGCGTCGGAGGTGGCGTACAGCGTGGCGCCGGCCAGGACGGCCTCGGCCGCGGCCACGATCTTGGACCGGCCGAACTCGGTGTCCCAGCCGATCACGACGGCGGCGACGTCACCGGCTCGACCGGCGATTGCCTCCTCAACGGCGACCAGCTCCACCCCGTGGGTGGTGAACGTCTCGATGACCCCGGGGCCGCCGAACGCGAGCACGCGTCCGCCCGGGTAGCGCCGGGCGATGGTTTCGGCCGCGACGACGGCCGGGGTCATCACCTGTTCATCGGTGACCTCGAGCCCGAGTTCCCGCAGGGTCCCGGCGATCGCGGATGGCGTCTGGAATGACCCGTTGGTGAAGCACACGAACCGGCGTCTGGTGGCGCCCACGGCCTTCAGTGCCTGCGCGGCTCCGGGCAGCAGGGTACCGCCGTAACCACCGGGCTGGTCGGCCAGCAACAGGCAGCCGTCGATATCAAACATGACGCCATGTGCGCGGGAGATCCGATCGGCCAGATCCTGCGTGATCGCTGACGAGCTGGGCGGTGTGTTCAGGGGCGTGGTCATGACGGCGTCACCTTCCGGATTCGTGGCGGGTGGGCGTGGTCGGGGATGTCCGCCGGAGGCGCACCTCCTGGCTCCCGCGGCGTACATGCAAGGACTTCCAACGCGGCAGGGTGTTGACCGCCCGAATGAAACCCTCCAGGGAGTCGACCCGGCCAGCGGTAGCTGCGCTGCTCCACGTCGGTGCCGGTCCGGCTGACCGGACGGACTCCAGAACATTCGGCGCCATCACTAGGCGCAACAGCAGCTCCTCATCCGCCAGATCACGCCCGGCCTTGCGGCTCTGCTCGTCTCGAATCTCCTCGAGTGTGCCGCTGTGGGCCGGCTCGAAGTGCAGCTCCTTGGCCCGGGACAGGGACTCGACCTTTTCTCGCACGGCCGGGTCGATCTCGCCCGCCGGGGTGCCGAAGTGTCCGAGAACGAAGCGGACGACCTCGTCCGGGATTCGACTGTAGCGCTCCTGTCCGCCTTGGACGGACAGCACGTTCATCAGCGCCTGGCTGCCGACAAACTGGCTGAAGGGGGTCACCATGATGGGGTAGCCGAGATCGGCCCGCACTCGGCCCGATTCCGCAATGACCGCCGGCAGCACCGACTCCATCTTCAGCTCCTGGAGCTGGCGCTTGAGCGTGCCCATCATCCCACCCGGCACCTGGTGGATGTGCGGGGCCAGATCGTAAGGCATCACCTCGCCAGCGGGCAGCCCCTGAGAGGAAGCGATGCGCTCGATGATGGCCGTGACGCGGCTTAGCGCGTCCCGGTCGACGTCGTGGGGGATCCCGGCAGCCTCCAGGTTATCCAACACGGAGACCAGACCCGGCTGGGCGGTGCCGTTAGACAGGAACCCGATTCCGGTGTGCAGGGCGTCCACCCCGAGCTCGGCGGCCAGGACATAGTTCTGCGGAGCTTCGCCGGTGGTGCAGTGTCCGTGCAGTTCCAGAGGCTTGCCGGTGACGACCTCGCGCAGCGCCGGCACCAGGCTGGCCACGCGGTCCCGGGTCAACAGCCCTCCGGGGTCTTTGAGATAGACGGCGTCGATGTGCGCATCGGCGGTGAACTGACGGGCAGCCTGGACGTAGCTGGCGTCGGTATGCACCGGGGACTCGGTGAAGGTGGTGGCCGCCACGACCTGGGCAAACCCTTCCTCTTTCGCCCACCGGGCGACGGTGGTGACGGCGTCGGAGTCATTCATCGGGTCCGCGATCTGGATCCTGGACAGCCCGTGGCGGGCCATCAGCCGCAGCGCCAACCGCATCACGGTCTCCGAGGCCCGTTCCCAGGACATGAAGCGCATGCCGGTGGTGATCGCCGACAGCCGCAGGTCCCCGGTGGCAGCGTGCATGCGCGATATCCGCTCCCATGGATCTTCCCGGTGGGTTTTGGCACCCATGAGCAGGTTGGTGGAGCTGGTGAAATCGATCGCCTCGAACCCGACGTCGGCCAGATCAGGGCCGAGGGCTTCGACCATGCCGGTCGTCAGGCCGGTGGCGCCCCACAGCGACTGGTTTCCGTCGCGCAGGGAGGTGTCGACGAATCGGATGGGCTTCCGCACGGGTACGGGGTCGGTGGTGGTCATCGGACAGCCTTTCGGGAGTCTGAGGTGGCCGGGGCGTGCTCGTCCCAGAACGGGCCGAACCAGGTGGTGGGCACAGCTCCGGCCCGGAAATCGGGGTGATCCAGCACCTGCTCGTGCACTGGCAGCGTGGTGGCCACCCCCTCGATGCGGGTGCGTCGAACGGCGGAGAGCAAGGCGTCGACGGCGGCGGAGCGGTCATGGGCTCTCACGATCATTTTCGCCATCAGGCTGTCGTAGTACGGCAGGAACGTGTAGTCATCCCGCAGAAGCGTATCCACACGGATCCCGGGACCTCGGGGCCAGGACACCGAGGCAATCCGTCCCGGCGCTGGACGGAAATCCAGGTCGGGGTCCTCGGCGTTGATGCGGACCTCGATGGCGGTCGCCGCCGGGATGGCCGACATCTCCGGCAACTGTGGGTCGAGCCCCAGCGCCAAACGCAGCTGGGCGGCCACCAGATCAATGCCGAAAGCCTCTTCCGTGACGGGATGCTCCACCTGGATGCGAGCGTTGACCTCAAGGAAGATGATGTCCTCTGACTGCGTGTCCACCATGAACTCAACGGTCCCTGCGCCGCGATAGCGCAACTCGCGCACCAGGGCCCGAGACGAGTCATGCAACACTCGACGGCGGTCTTCCGAGAGCCCGGGTGCCGGGCACTCCTCGATGAGCTTCTGGTGGCGACGCTGCACCGAGCAGTCTCGGTCGCCGAAGATCCGCACCCCGCCGTCGCCGTCGCCGAAGACCTGGACCTCCACGTGCCGGGCGGCCCCGTAGTAGCGCTCGACGTAGAGGTCGCCGTTGCCGAAGGCGGCGACGGCTTCCGCGGCGGCCTGCGGAGCCAGCTGCACGAGAGTTTCGGGGTCGGGTGCCAGCCGGATGCCGCGACCGCCGCCCCCGTAGACCGCTTTGACCAGCAACGGGTAGCCCACGGCGTCGCCGAGGGAGCGGAGCTGGGCGGCATCGTGTGGATCGAGCACCGGCTCGGCGGCGGCGACCGGCACACCGGCGGCGATGGCGACCTGGCGGGCACTGGATTTGTCCCCGACGGCACGCAGCGTCTCGGCCCGCGGCCCTGCGAAGGCGATGCCCTCGGCCTCCAGCATCTCGGTCAGCTCGGGCTGTTCGCTGAGGAACCCGTAGCCGGGATGGACCACGTCGGCGCCGGACTGCAGGGCCGCCTGTGCCACGAATTCAGGCCGTAGATAGGACTGGGCGGCCTGAGGCGGGCCGATGACGACGGTTTCGTCCGCCAGCTGGGCCCCGACCGAATCGCGGTCGGCCTCGCTGACGGCCAGCACCGCCCGAGCGCCGATGCGGTGGGCCGCCTCGATGATGCGGACGGCGATCTCACCGCGATTGGCCACCAGAACAGTGGGCGCTTTCTGCGGCTGGCTCATGACGTCTCCGGGATGATGTGCAGCAGATCCTGGCCGTATTCGACCGCCTGCGCGTCGGCCGCCGCGAAGGATGACACCACACCGGCGACACCCGCCTGAACGGGGTTCATCAGCTTCATGACCTCGATGATGCCGACCGTCGAGTCCGCCTCGACCCGGTCGCCTTCCGTCACGAAGGGCGGCGCGTCAGGGGAGGGGGAACGGTAGAAGACCCCCACCATCGGTGAAGAGACGGCCGTTCCCTCGGAAGCAGCCGAGGCCGTCTCGGTGTCGTGAGCGGACGGGGCGGCGGCCGCGGCGTTGGAGGTCGGGACCGGAGCAGGATCCGCTGGCGCGGGTGTCGGTGTCTCCGCCCGATTCCGTGCCGGTGCATCGGGCTGAAGCTCATCCCGGGACATCCGCAGGGACACCTCGCCGTAGTCGATCGAGACGTTCTCAAAGTTCGATCCGTCGAGCTCCGCGACCAGCTTCACCAGCTCGTCCCAGGTCGGTGTGGTGATCTCGGCCATGATCAGGCTCCCTTCGATGCAGATGAGACGTAGGAGATGAGTCCGGTCGTCGCGTTCGGTTCCTTCTTGCGGGTGGCCTGTTCGTCCTTGCGCTTCTTCCAATTCGTCTCCGGGCGAGACTGCAGCAGCATGACGTTGTTCGTTCCGTCCGCGTTGCGCTCCAAGGCCCATTCGATATCCTGTGGCGTCCCGTAATGCTTTTCTACGGCGACGGCGATCTCCGCGAGCTGAATCACCTCGTCGTCCGAGAGGCAGGCCTGCGAACGGCGTTCGGCGTCGACGTCGCGCAATTCGATTCCGGTCCCGTCGCTGTTGGGAACGTACTCCTGGGCTTTGTCCGCGATTCTGGATTCCTTGATCGTCGGGCCGATCTTTGAGATCCAGTACTCGTCCGGGGTGACTTCCCCCGACACGACGGACTGCCCGAGCCCGTAGCTGGCATTGATGGCAATCACGGAACGGTCACCGGTGGTCGGGCTAACGGTGAAGGTCACGCCGGCGACGTCGGCATCGGCCATGAGCTGGACGGCCACGGAGATCCGCGAGGCCAAAGCTCCCTCCGTGGCGTCCATGGAGGCGCGGTAGGAGATGGCCTGCGGCGTGTACAGACTGGCCCAGCATTCCCGGATCTTCTCCAGCACCGCGTCAGCACCGCTGACCCACAAGAACGTTTCCTGCTGCCCGGCGAAGGACGCGGCGTCCCCGTCCTCATCGGTGGCGGATGATCTGACGGCCACGGGAATCTTCACGGCATCGGCCTCGGACAGGCCGCGACGTTGCGCCGTGTTCTGGACCAACGTGGTGTAGGCCTCTGAGATCTGTCGTTCCATCTCCTCGGGCAGGGGCCGGTGCAGGATCAACTCCACGGCCTGCTCATGCGCCTGCTGCAGCTGCTGTGGACGGGCCTCCTGCATGCTCTGGACCAGGGTCTGCAGCTCGGTCCTGAGATCGGACGCGTCACGGAAGTCTTCGAACGCTTCCACGGTCACGGCGAAGCCGTCCGGGACGGGCAAGCCGGCGTTGACCATTTCTCCCAGGCTGGCGCACTTGCCGCCCACGGATTCTCGGTCTCCCGCGCCCAGCTCAGCGAAGGGGCAGACGTATCGTGACATCACTTCTGTTCCTCCAAGATCGTGACGGTGCCAGCATCGCCATCGACGCGGATCAGCTGGCCGGTCTTGATATTGGATGTGCCGAAGCCGACGCCGACCACGGCGGGCAGCTCGTACTCGCGGGACACAATGGCGGCGTGGCACATGATGCCGCCGATGTCGGAGACCGCTCCACGGATGCGGCCGAAGACCGGGGTCCAGCTCGGGCTCGTCACCGGGGCGACGAGGATCTCGCCGTCTTGCACGGTGTCGAGCTCGTCCGGGCGCAGCACGACGCGCGCCCGTCCTTCGGTCACGCCAGGAGACCCGGCGAACCCCTCCAAGACGGTCGAGGACGAGCCGCCGTCCTGCGCCTTGAGCCAGCGATCGACGGTTTCCGGGGTGATGCCCCAGAGCATGATCGTCAGAGGTTCGCTGACATCCCCCGGAACGGGGCCCAGCGCCGGCGGAGGCGTCCAGGCGTCGAGCGCCTGGTAGATCTCGCGGCGTCGCTGGATGATGGCCGGCCAGTAGTAGCCGCCCTGTGCGGTGCCGCCGGCGCCCCAGGCCATCTGCAAGTCATAGACGGCCTCTTCGACCTCGGCGCGACGGAGGAAGAAAATGTCCTCGACATCATCCCAGAAGCCCCATTCAACGAATTTTGCACTGAATTCGCGGACCTTGTTCCAGAAACCGGTCAAGAACCAGTGCTCGACGTAGAAGTTGTGGTTCTCCACGTAGGGGAAGACGGTGCGGGCCAGCCCCAGGGCTTCGTCGAAGACGGGACGGTCGTCCTCGTCGAGCAGCTCACGGTACCGATCCACGATCTCGTCGCGCTCGGCCTGTAGCCGGTCCAGGGGGCGGGTGAGGTCGTCGCCGGCTCGCAGCTGGTCGATATAGTCGCCGATGGCCCGGATGGGTAGCGACATGTCATCAATCCAGCTTCGGTGGGAGTGATACATACCGGATCCGTAGGAGAAGTTGAACCACGGGTCTTTGGCTTCTTCCAGTGCGGCCAGCCACGTGCGGCCTGCTTCTTCCGGCTCGAGCGCCGTGTTCAGTTCCTCCTCGGAAGTGGCGGACTTGATGGCGTCGGAGACGCCGAGCTCTTCTGCGAGGCGGGCGAGATTGCGCAGTTCGTCGTCGGGACGGAACAGTAGCACGTCGATTCCGGAGACCATCCGGGAGACCGTCTGGTCGTCGATCTCCGGGAAATGGTCCTTGCACAGCGTCAGGAACTGCAGGTATGCGGCGTAACCG